>CALRNP020000213.1:0-9866 GCA_943369575.1 Azorhizobium sp. AG788
GGACGGCGCCGACAAGAGGATGTCGTTCACGAACCGGGCGGCAGAGCCGATCCCGGTGCCCTTGCCGTTTTC
The DNA here is from genome assembly GCA_943369575.1 of Azorhizobium sp. AG788. Taxonomy (GTDB): domain Bacteria; phylum Pseudomonadota; class Alphaproteobacteria; order Rhizobiales; family Xanthobacteraceae; genus Azorhizobium. The sequence goes on from CALRNP020000213.1 coordinate 73, forward strand.
GGCCAGGAAGGTGCCGGCGAAGATGCCGATGGGGCCGCCGATCACCAGAGCGATGGCGATCTGGATCAGCGAGCCGACGATGGCGTTCAGCAGGCCGCCGTTCTGGCCCGGCGGCATGGTGATGTTGGTGAACACGGAGAGCTTCAGGGCCGGCAGGCCCTTGGCGATCAGGGTCAGAAGGATCCAGGCCAGCAGGAAGATGGCGAGGGCGGCGAAACCGACGGAAATCGCCTTGATCGTATAGTCCTTGGTCCGGCGTGCGGCGAGCGAGGCCATGTGCGGTTTCCCCGGTCAGTCGAGCCGCGAGCGCACCAGCGCCCGGGACAGTGCAAGAACGATGAAGGAGATGACGAACAGGATGAAGCCGAGCTGCAGCAGCGAGGTCAGCTTCAGCGATCCGATCGCCGCTTCCGGGAATTCATTGGCGATGGTGGAGGCGATGGTGGCGCCCGGCGCGAACAGCGAGGCCGACATGCGGGTGGCATTGCCGATCACGAAGGTCACCGCCATGGTCTCGCCCAGCGCGCGACCCAGGCCCAGCATCACCGCGCCGACCATGGCCGTGCTGCCATAGGGCACCGAGACGTTCTTATAGACTTCATAGGTGGTGGCGCCGACGCCGTAGGCGCTCTCCTTGAGCATGGGCGGCACGGATTCCAGCGTCTCCACGAACATCGCGGTGATGAAGGGCACGATCATCACCGCCAGGATCAGGCCGGCGGTGAACATGCCGGAGCCCAGCGGCGGCCCCTGGAACAGCAGTCCGATCAGCGGGATGGGGCCGAGGAACTCGATCAGCGGCGGCTGCACATAGGCGGCCATCAGCGGCACGATAACGAAGAAGCCCCACATGCCGTAGATGATGGACGGCACCGCCGCCAGCAGTTGCACCGCCACGCCGATGGGGCGCTTCAGGGCCTGCGGTGCGATCTCGGTGAGGAAGAAGGCAATGCCGAACGACAGCGGCAAGGCCACCACCACGGCGATGATGGCGCTGAGCAGCGTGCCATAGACCATCACCAGCGCGCCGAACTTCTCGGTCACCGGGTTCCAGCTGGCGGTCCAGAGGAAGTCGGGGCCAAATTCCTGCAGCGCCGGGAAACCGCCGATGAACAATTGCGCGATGATCAGGCCCAGCAGGATCAGGACGAAGATGCCGCTCGCCCACAAGGCACCTACGAACAAGGGATCGGACAAGCCGCCGATGCTCTTGGCCTTGTGGATGGGGATCCGGCCCATCTCCCCCGTCGTGTCCATCGTCGCGTCCATCCCCGACACCCCTCAGTGCGTGGGCCGCGCCTTGCAGGCGGCCAATCCCATATGCCCGTGGTCAAATCGCCAGTGGTTGTAAACTTCGCCGGCTCCGCGGCCGGCTCCGGCGTGGCGCGTCCGCTCCGGCAGCGCGCCTCGCGCCGACACGGTGGTCACCCCGCCCATATTTTTTGTTCAACTGTCCCGCGCCGTGGGACCGCCGAGGGATCCGGCGCGCCTCACGGAGCGGCCAGGGCCTCGGCACAAAGGGCACCGCCGAGACCGGCGGCGCCCTCAGGCGACCGGAGGGCCCGCTTTCCCTGACGGGAGAGCGGGCCCTCGTTTGATCAGAACACCGGCTTGCCGTCCGGAGCCTTCACTTCGGCCTTCCAAGCGGCCTTCACACGGGTCACCACCGACTCGGGCAGCGGGATGTAGTGCAGCTTCTCGGCGATTTCGCCGCCTTCCTTGCCGTAGGACCACTCGAAGAACTTCATGACCTCCTTCGAGGCCTCCACGTTCGTGGGGTTCTTGGGCAGCAGGATGTAGGTGGCGGACACGATCGGCCAAGCGGTTTCGCCGGCGGTGTTCAGCATGGAGGCCGCGAAGTCCTTCGAGCCGGTCCAGTCGGCGGCGTCAGCCGCAACCATGAACGCCTTGACGGACGGGGCGACGAACTTGCCGGCCTTGTTCTGCAGCTGCGTCACCACCAGCTTGTTGGCGGCGGCATAGACGAACTCGACGTAGCCGAGGCCACCCTTGGTGTTCTTCACGGTGCCGGCAACGCCTTCGTTGCCCTTGGCGCCCGCGCCGGCGGGCCACTGGACCGAGGTCGCAGCGCCGACCTTGGACTTCCACTCCGGGCTCACTTCAGCCAGGTAGCTGGTGAACACGTAGGAGGTGCCCGACGAGTCCGAACGATACACCGGCACGATGGCCTGGTCCGGCAGCTTCACGCCGGCGTTCAGGTCGGCGATGGCCTTGTCGTTCCACTTGGTGATCTTGCCGAGATAGATGTCGGCGAGGACCGGGCCGGTCAGCTTGAGCTGGTCGGAAGCGATGCCGTCGATGTTCACGGTGGCGACGATCGAGCCGATCACCGCCGGGAACTGCAGCAGGTTGGCGGACGCCAGCTTGGCGCTGTCCATCGGGGCGTCGGAGGCGCCGAAATCAACCGTGCGGTTGATGATCTGGTTCTGGCCGCCGCCGGAGCCGATCGACTGATAGTTCAGACCGTTGCCGGTCTTCTCTTTGAACTTGGCGCCCCAGGACTGATACACGGGAGCGGGGAAGGAAGCGCCGGCGCCATTGAAATCAAGGGCGAACGCGCTACCGGCGAAAAGGGTGCCGGCGACAGCGAGCGCTGCGCCGAAAGCGGTGGTGAGTTTCACGGGATTCTCTCCATTGCCAAGCTGGTGCCGCCATTCGACGTTGCCATCGCGACGCACCATTGGACCGCCAAAAGACATAGCGGCTGGGCTGCACCGTTCTATGACCGACCCATGACACCTGAATGACAGACTAAACCTTTGCCTGAGATTGACTTTTTGCCGCCTCATCAAACAGGTCGAGCCGAACCGTAAACTTTGCCCCCTCGCCGGGGCTGCTTTCCACCCCAAGACGGCCGCGATGGCGGGCCACGATATGCTTGACGATGGCCAGGCCCAGGCCGGTTCCGCCCTGGTCGCGGCTGACGGCCACATCCACCCGGTAGAAGCGCTCGGTAAGGCGCGGCAGATGCTCCGGGGCGATTCCGGGACCGAAATCCCGCACGCTGATCACCGCCACCTGCCCCGCCGAGCCGGGCTCGCAGGCCAGGTCCACCGCCACGCGCTTGCCGGTGATGCCGTATTTGAGGGCATTCTCCACCAGATTCTCGAACAGCCGGATGAGTTCGTCCCGGTCGCCCAGAATGGTGAGCGGCCGTTCCTCGCGCGTCAGTTCGATCGCCACGCCGCGATCATTGGCCAGCGGGGTCAGCGTATCGCACACATGGGACAGGATGCCCGCCAGATCCACCGGCGTATCCGGCCGAACGTGGGCGTTCAGTTCGATGCGCGAGAGCGACAGCAGATCGTCGATCAGCCGTGACATGCGCCGCGCCTGGGCGCCCATGATGGTCAGGAAGCGCTCGCGGGCCGGGGCGTCGTTGCGCGCCGGCCCCAGCAGGGTCTCGATGAAGCCGGACAGCGATGCCAGAGGCGTGCGCAGTTCGTGGCTGGCATTGGCGACGAAATCGGCCCGCATCTGCTCCACCCGGCGCTGCTGGGTGAGATCACGGAAGGTGAGCAACACGGTGTCGGGCACCAGTGTCCGGAGTTCGGCGCCGGCCATAGCGGCCGCGCCGTCGCGGCCGCGGCCACGCCCACCATAGAGATGCAGCGGCACCACATGGGCTTCCAGCCAGCGGTCCAGCGGCACCCGCTCGGCAAACTCAACCCGGCGGGGAATGCCGTCCTGCGCCGCCGCCCGCACTGCCGCCAGCACCTCCGGCACTCGCACCAGGAATGACAGCGGATCGCCCACCCGCGCGGAGCCGATCGCCAGCCCCACCCGCTCGTTGGCCACCAGGATCTCGCCGTCCGGGCTCAGCAGCAGCGCCGGCTCTGGCAGTGCAGCCACCAGCGCCGCCACCGGGGCTTCCACCACCGGGCGTGGAGCCGGCGCGGTCTCGGCCTCCGATGCAGGCGGGGGTGCGGCGGCACGCGCGTCCCGCCGCACGCAGAGCGTGCCGACGACCGCGCACAGGAGGACGGCCACCGCCACCAGCGGATGCACCTCGTCCAGCGCCGAGCCGGCGAGGGTGGCGAGGGCGGCGAACCACAGCCAGACCATGGTGCGGGCCCACCACGCCGTGACGGGCGCCATGCGGCTGGCGGAGGCGGGCTTGGCGGCCGCAGACGAAGGCGTTGGCGTGATCATGATCGGGCGTCCTGCCCCGCCAAAGGGGCGGTCACCTCTGAAGGGGGCCTTGGGCGCCCCCCTTGCATCAGGCCCGTCATGGGCTTCTTCCTCGACAGCCGCGTACGGCGGGGATACCCGCATGGTGCGGCGATTCCCGTCATGGTGAATCCGTCCGACGAAAGCAATAAGACAACATTTGGCTATATGGATCGTTTTTGATCGTTGCGCCTCGATGGAACCGTCCGCCGAGGTGCGGTCTTGCTACAGCGTGGGTTAGATCGCTAACCCTTCAATGTGTTCAGGGGGTTGTCATGTGGTCCGCTCGCTCTGCCCTTCCGATGTGCGCGGTGGCGTGCGCGCTGGCGGGTCCGGCCCTGGCCGATCCGCTGCCCACGCCGACGGTGGACTTCGCGCTGAAGGCCAAGCTGCGGGACGGCGGCTCGCTCGATCTGGCCCATTCCAACGGCAAGATGCGCATGGAGATCCTGCCCAAGGCGTCGCCGGCCATGGTGGTGGGGCTGATCGACATGAAGACCGGCAAGATCGTGGTGATGGTGCCCTCCATGCCCAAGATGGCGGTGCAGACCGACCTGCCGCCGGAATATAATTTCGCCTCGCTGGCCGGCTCCGGTTCCGGCACCAAGGTCGGCACCGCCCAGGTGGCAGGCGAGCCCTGCGACCTATGGAAGGTGGAGACCTCCTCCCCGACGGCCTCCACCGGCCCCACCACCGCCTGCATCACGGCGGACGGCATCGCCCTGCGCACGGAAGTGGAGATCCAGGGCAAGCCGCAGGTGATCTATGAGGCCACCGCCCTCACCCGCGCCCCGCAGGATGCTCACCTTTTCGTGATGCCCACCGGCGTGCAGACCATCAAGATCCCCAAGGGCGCCAGCGCCGCCGCTTTGCCCAGCCTGCTGCCCGGCGCCGCCGTCCGCTGACGGCAAAGGCCAGCATTCGATGCCCCGAATCAAAACGGCGGCCGCAGCCGCCGTTTGAAGATGGAGAGCGGGCTGCCGCTATTCGGCGGCGGTGATGCGCTTGGAGGGGGAGACCGCCGCGGCGGGTACGTCCTCGGGCGCCAGCGGCGGGGCCCCCGCAACCGCTTCCGCCGCCGCCAGGCCGGCGGCGCGCTTGCGGCCAAGGCCAATCTCGCGCACGCCCAGCAGCGTCAGCGCCAAGGCGAATGGCACGATGTAATAGAACAGCCGGAACACCAGCAGCGCGCCCACCATTTCGCCGGTCTCGAACTGCGGCAGCGCCACCAGCAGCGCCGCGTCGAACACCCCGAGCCCACCGGGCGCATGGCTGGCGAAGCCCAGCAGGGTCGCGGTGACGAAGATCACCGCCAGCGCGATGGGGTCGATATAGGGGCTGGCGGGCATCAGCATGTACATGGCCGCGGCGCACAGGCTGAGATCGAGAATGCCGATGCCCACCTGGAGCAGCGTGGTCTTGCCGGCCGGCAGCGTCACGAACCAACTGGAGCGCCCGATCTTGCGCGGCGCGGCGCTGACCCACCACACATAGCCCAGCAGCACCACCAGGGCGCCCGCGCCCAGCAGGCGGTTCACCATCGGCGGCAATTGATCCACGGCGGTGGCGGCTTCGGGATGAATGAAGATGCCGAGGCCCAGGACCGCGATGTTGCCGAGCCAGAAGGTCAGGCCGGCCACGAAGCAGATCTTGGCCACGTCGATGGCGTTGAGGCCCCAGGCGGAATAGATGCGGTAGCGCACCGAGCCGCCGGTGAAGACGGTGAAGCCGACATTATGGCCCACCGAATAGGAGCAGAAGCCGGACAGCGCTGCCACCCGATAGGGCACCTCGGTCTTGCCGATGGTGCGCAGGGCGAACCAGTCATAGAAGGTCAGGGTCACATAGGCGCAGGCCACCAGCACAAAGGCGGCGGCCACATGCAGCGGGTTCTTGGCCTTGAGCGCCGCCACCACATCCGCGAAATTCAGATTGTGCAGCATGCGGTAAAGAACGGTGGCGGCAATGCCGATCACCACCAGGCTGGCAATCAAGCCAAGGCCATGCAGCCCCACCTTGTCGCGCAGGAAACGCCAAATCCGTGATGGAACGCTCATAAGGCACCGTTTTCCCCGCCGATGGCCGAACGGCCTCCAGGATACCCAGCAGGTCCAGGATACCCAGTACGTCTATTCCCGCAACGGTGCTAGCCGAAGGATACCACCGCAACAGGCCGGAAGGACTGACGTTACGTCGTCCTCATCCTTGCATTGATGCCTTACCGCCTCAAGACGGCGCTCCCATGGCGCCGGCATCCTGGCTCACAATTTTACCGGATAGCCGATTTCCATGGTCCGGCTGCGCGGCAGGCCGAAGCGATCCACCGAGCGTTCGGCATTGCGGGCGAGGAAGGCGAAGACGTGCGCCACCACATCGCTCATGCGCGTCACCTCGTCGGGCGGGATGATGCGCTCATGGCCGATCACATAGATCGCCTCGTCCGGATCCAGGCCGCGCGCGCTGAGCGCCGGGCCGAGCACCGAAGGCACGTCGATCTGCTGCATGTAGCCGAAGCGCAGATCCACCCGCACATAGGAGCCGTCGATGGCCGTCACCCGCACCCGGTCGTCCACCGATACGCGCGGACGGGCCGCGATCCACACCGAGACGATGACCGCCCGGTGAAAGCGCACCTTCAACAGGTCCGACATGCGCGAGAGCGCCACCGGCGTCATGGCTCCGGCCCGCGACAGGAAGATGGCAGTGCGCGGGCTTTCGGCGTCGTTGGCGCGGTCCTTGCGGGCGACGAAATTGTCCAGCGGCTCGGTGAAGCGCACCTGCTGCGCCACCACCCCCTCCAGGCCCCGGCGCCAGCTCACCATGACGAAGATGACGATGCCGGCGATGGTCAGCGGCAGCCAGCCGCCCTCGTGCAGCTTAGTGAGGTTTGAGGTGGCGAAGGCGGCATCCAGGCTGAGCAGGCCGATGCCCAGGGCCCAGACGGCGGGCTTCGGCCATTTCCAGGAACGGTTCACCTGGGCCACGAACAGCACCGAGGTGGTGACCATGGCGAAGGCCACCGCGATGCCATAGGCCGAGGCCAGATGGTCGGAGGCCTCAAAGCCCAGCACCACGGCGATGCAGGCGATCATCAACAGCCAGTTCAGCCGGCCCACATAGATGTGCTGCTCATTGTGCTCGCTGGTGTAGCGGATGCGCATGGGCGGCAGATAGCCCAGTTCGATCGCCTGCTTGGCCAGCGAGAACACGCCGGTGATGATGGATTGCGAGGCGATCACGGTGGCGGCGGTCGCCAGGACCAGCATGGGCAGGTCGAACAGGTCCGGGCACAGATCGTAGAACGGGTTGCGCACGGCGGTGGGATCCCGCAGCAGGATCGCGCCCTGGCCGAAATAATTCAGCAGCAGCGACGGCATGGCCACGAACAGCCAGGCGCGGGCGATGACCTTGCGGCCGAAATGGCCCAGATCCGCATAAAGCGCCTCACCGCCGGTGATGGCCAGGAAGCAGGCGCCGAGAATCACACCCGCCAGCGCGGTGTGGTCCAACATCAGGCGCACCCCGAGGCGCGGGTCGAGGCCCGCCAGCACTTCGGGGGCCTGGACGATGCCATAGATGCCAAGCAGCGCCAGCGAGCCGAACCACACCATCATGATCGGGCCATAGAAACTGGCGATCCGCTCGGTGCCCAGGCGCTGCGACAGGAAGATGCCCAGCAGCACCAGCACCGTGATCGGCACGATCCAGGCATTCAGCCCCGGCGAGATGACCTGGAGGCCCTCGATGGCCGAGAGCACCGACATGGCCGGCGTCAGCACGCCGTCGCCGATGAGCATGGCCGCGCCCACCAGGCCGGCGGCCAGAAGATACCAGCGCAGGCCGAGGGCGCTGCGGTGCAGATCCAGCAGGGTGACCAGCGCCAGGATGCCGCCTTCGCCGTCATTGTCCGCCCGCAGCACCAGCATCACGTATTTGACCGTGATGGAGAGAATGATGCTCCAGGTGATGAGGGACAGCAGGCCCAGCACGTCGGAGGGCAGGAAAGCGGTGCCGCCCACCGCCAGCACGCCCTGCTTGAGGGCATAAAGGGGGCTGGTGCCGATGTCGCCAAACACGACGCCGAGCGCGCCGATCTCGGCTGCGAACGGCAGGATCAGCTTACGGTCACGACTGAAGCTCAAGGACATTGCTCGAGATCCGGCCGCTTACGGTTTTGAGGGGGGCATGACGAACGGACGGCGAGCGCTCAAGGCTATCTCTCTGCATCGGGTGCGCTTGAGGCGCCCCGATCTCCAGTCGAAACGGTTCAAGGCTGCCCCCCGCAACATGCCGCCTCGAAGGACGACTGCCGCTCACACCTAGCCCCGTTCGAGAGGCATGACAATGTGCCGGGTCGGAGCATGCAAGCTTCACGCACGGCAGAAGGGGCGCACCCGGCGCGGAGCCGGGTGCGCAAACCGCAATCAGTAGCGGTAGAGTTCCGGCTTGAAGGGGCCTTCCTGAGACACGCCGATATATTCGGACTGCTTGTCGGAGAGCTTGGTGAGCTTCACGCCGATCTTGTCCAGGTGAAGCGCCGCGACCTTCTCGTCGAGCTTCTTGGGCAGGGTGTAGACCTTCTTGTCATACTGGCCCGGCTTGGTCCAAAGCTCGATCTGCGCCAGCGTCTGATTGGTGAACGACGCAGACATCACGAAGCTCGGGTGACCCGTGGCATTGCCCAGATTCACCAGACGGCCTTCCGACAGCAGGATGATGCGCTTCTTGTCGGGGAACTCGATCTCGTCGACCTGCGGCTTCACATTGTGCCACTTGAAGTTCTTCAGGCCAGCGACCTGAATCTCGCTGTCGAAGTGGCCGATGTTGCAGACGATGGCGCGGTCCTTCATGGCCCGCATGTGATCGACGGTGATCACGTCCAGATTGCCGGTGGCGGTCACGAAGATGTCGGCGCGGGGAGCCGCGTCTTCCATCGTGGTGACTTCATAGCCTTCCATCGCCGCCTGCAGGGCGCAGATCGGATCGACTTCGGACACCATCACGCGGCAGCCGGCATTGCGCAGGGACGCAGCCGAGCCTTTGCCCACGTCGCCGAAGCCGGCGATCATGGCGACCTTGCCGGCCATCATGACGTCAGTGCCGCGGCGGATGCCGTCCACCAGGCTCTCGCGGCAACCATAGAGGTTGTCGAACTTGGACTTGGTGACGCTGTCATTGACGTTGATCGCAGGCCAGAGCAGCGTGCCCTTCTTCTGCATCTCGTACAGGCGGTGCACGCCCGTGGTGGTCTCTTCGGTCACGCCGCGGATCGACTTCGCCAGCTGGGTGTACCAGCCGTGCTTGTGCTTCAGGCGGCGCTTGATGGCGGCGAAGAGGACTTCCTCTTCTTCATTGGTGGCGCCGTCGAGGAAGGCGGTGTCGCCGGCTTCCGCGCGCAGGCCGAGGTGAACCAGCAACGTGGCGTCGCCGCCGTCGTCGAGGATCATGTTCGGGGCGCCGCCGTCGGCCCACTCGAAGATGCGATGGGTGTAGTCCCAGTATTCCTCCAGCGTCTCGCCCTTGACGGCGAAGACGGGGGTGCCGGCGGCGGCGATGGCGGCCGCGGCATGGTCCTGGGTGGAGTAGATGTTGCAGGAGGCCCA
>CALRNP020000214.1:0-9856 GCA_943369575.1 Azorhizobium sp. AG788
CAAATTGTTCGCCGCCGGCGCGGTCGGTTTCCCCGACAGCGTGCGCCAGACCGCCTATTCGGCGGTGCAGAAGAAGATCAGCGAAGACGCGGTCTATGCGTGGCTGATCGACCTGAAGTTCCCCACCCTTACCCATTGCAACGTCAAGAACCTCATCACCACCGGCATCGGCGTGAATGACGGCTTCAAGGACGCCTGGATCGAGTGACCGGCGCCGTCCCCGCGCCGGGGATGGCCGTTCGACGACCCCGGACGGCGGATGTCATCCGCCGTCCCCCGTTTCCGCCGACGAGATCCGCGCCCTGATGCAGACCCTCCGCTTCCTCCTGTGGCGACTGGCCAAGGGCATCCTCGTGGTGCTGGCGATCGTCATTCTCGACTTCGCGCTGATCCATCTGGCGCCCGGTGATCCGGCCTCGGTCATGGCAGGCGAGTCCGGCGCCACCGACGATGCCTTCTTGCAGCAACTGCGGGCGAAGTTCGGCCTTGATAAGCCATTGCTCACCCAGCTGGGGCTCTATCTGTGGGGCGTGGTGCGCCTCGATCTCGGCTTCTCCTATCGCCAGCAGATGCCGGTGATCGATCTGGTGATGAACCGCCTGCCGGCCACCTTGTTGCTGACCGGCGCCGCCTTCGCGTTCTCGCTCACGGTGGGCGTGGCCATGGGGGCATGGGCGGCGTCCAAGAAGGGCCGGCCGCTGGACCGCATCATCACCACCGTCGCCTTGGTGTTCTACGCCACGCCCTTGTTCTGGATGGCACTGATGGCGGTGCTGATCTTCTCGGTGTGGCTGGACTGGCTGCCGGCCTTCGGCATGCGGGAAGTGGGGGCCAATGTCTCGCTGCTGGAAGGCGTGCTGGATGTGGCCCGCCATCTGGTGCTGCCGGCGGTGACGCTCGGCCTGTTCTTCATGGCGGTCTATGTGCGCATGACCCGCGCCTCCATGATCGAGGTGGGGCGGCAGGACTTCATCAAGACCCTGCGCGCCAAGGGCCTCTCGGAAAAGGTGATCCTGCGCCGCCATGTGCTGCGCAATGCCATCCTCCCGGTGGTGAGCCTCGCCGGCATCCAGGCCGGGCAGATGGTGGGCGGGGCGGTGATGACCGAGACCGTGTTCGCCTGGCCCGGCATCGGCCGGCTCATGTACGAGGCGCTGATCCAGCGCGACTACAATCTGCTGTTGGGCGTCTTCGTGGTCTCCGCGGCCATGGTGGTGGTGTTCAACATCCTGACCGATCTCGTCTACCGCATGGTGGACCCGCGCATCGAGGTGTCGTGATGGGTGCGTTCTGGTCCCGTTTCCGCCGCCATAAGGCAGCCGTCGCCGGCCTCGTGGTGGTGCTGCTGGTGATCGTCATCGCCATTGCCGCGCCTTATGTCTACCCGGTCTCGCCGTGGAAGATGGTGCAGCGGCCGTTCCTGCCGCCGTTCGCCAATGGCGCGGTGCCGCTGGGCACCGACACCTTGGGTCGCAACGTCGCCTCGGGCCTGGCCTATGGCGCCCGCATCTCGCTGCTGATCGGCACCATCTCCACCTTGGTGGCGCTGATGGTGGGCGTGCCCATCGGCGCGGCGGCGGGCTATTTCGGAGGCCTGGTGGATGATCTGCTGATGCGCTTCACCGAATTCTTCCAGACCATTCCGAGCTTCGCTCTGGCCATCGTGCTGGTGGCGATCTTCCAGCCGAGCCTGGTCTCCATCACCATCGCCATTGCCATCGTCGGCTGGCCGCCGGTGGCGCGGCTGGTGCGGGGCGAGGTGATGGCCCAGCGCAAGCGCGAATATGTGGAAGCGGCGATCCTCGCCGGGCAATCCCACTGGACCATCATCACCCGGCAGATCCTGCCCAATGTGACCTCGCCCATCGTGGTGCTGGCCTCCCTCATGGTGGCCTCCGCCATCCTGCTGGAGAGTTCGCTGTCCTTCCTCGGGCTGGGCGATCCCTCCATCATGTCCTGGGGCTACATGATCGGGGCGGCGCGCACGGTGGTGCGCCAGGCGTGGTGGCTCTCGGTGTTTCCCGGCGTCGCCATCCTGATATCGGTTCTGGCGCTCAATCTGGTGGGGGAGGGGCTGGCGGAAGCCCTCGACCCGCGCTCCTCCCGCGATCAGCATTGAGGGGCGCGCCATGACGGACGCAGCACCATCCGCCCCGGTCCTCTCGGTCTCCGGGCTCGCCATCGCTCTGCCGCCGGGCGCGGACCGGCTCTATGCGGTCGAACATGTGGCGTTCGACATCCACCGGGGCGAGACGCTCGCCATCGTCGGCGAGAGCGGCTCGGGCAAGTCCATGTCCGCCAATGCGGTGATGGGCCTGCTGCCGCCGGGCACCCGCGTCGCCCAGGGCAGCGCCAAGCTCGACGGCATCGACCTCTTCCAACTGGATGCGGACGCCATGCGCGCGGTGCGCGGCAAGCGCATCGGCATGATCTTCCAGGAGCCGATGACGGCGCTGGACCCCTTGATGCGCGTTGGCGATCAGATCGCCGAGGTATTCGAAGCCCACGGCCTGCTCACCCCGCCCGAGCGCCGCGCCCGCGCGCTGGCGCTGCTCACCGAGGTGGGCATTCCCGAGCCGGAGCGGGCGATCCACGCCTATCCGTTCCAGCTTTCCGGCGGCCAGCGTCAGCGGGTGGTGATCGCCATGGCCTTGGCGCTCGACCCGGTGCTGCTGATCGCCGACGAGCCGACCACGGCGCTCGATGTCACCACCCAGGCGCAGATCCTCAAGTTGATCCGCGAGTTGCAGGAGAAGCACGGCACGGCGGTGATGTTCATCACCCATGACTTCGGCGTGGTGGCCGATATCGCCGACCGCGTGGTGGTGATGCGCCAGGGCCGCATTGTGGAGGCGGGCACCGCGAGCGCCGTGCTCGGCGCGCCGCAGGATGCCTATACAAAGGCGCTGATCGCCGCCATTCCCACCGGCCGGCGCGCCCTCGCCGCCGGCCCCGAGAAGCCGACCGGCGAGACCGTGCTGGCGGTGCGCGGGCTGACCAAGACCTACCGCTCCGCCGCCGGCTTCTTCCGCCCCGCCCGCGTGGTCCATGCGGTGCGCGATGTCAGCTTCGATCTGGCGCGGGGCGAGACCTTGGGCGTGGTGGGCGAGAGCGGCTCGGGCAAGTCCTCGCTGGGGCGCTGCCTGGTGCGGCTGGTGGAGCCGGAGGCCGGCTCCATCCGCCTCAACGACCAGGAAACCATGGGTCAGTCGGCGGCCCAGATGCGCATCTGGCGCCGGCGCATGCAGATGGTGTTCCAGGATCCTTACGGCTCGCTCAACCCGCGCACGCGGGTCGGCCGCATCATCGCCGAAGGCCCCATCGCGGCCGGCGTGCCCATCGCCACGGCGCTCGCCAAGGCGGCGGACCTGCTGGCCCTGGTGGGGCTGGACCCCTCCGCCGTGGAACGCTTCCCGCATGAGTTTTCCGGCGGCCAGCGCCAGCGCATCGGCATCGCCCGCGCCTTGGCGCTGGACCCGGAAATCATCATCGCCGACGAGGCGGTCTCGGCGCTGGACGTGTCGATCCAGGCCCAGGTGCTGGCGCTGCTGGCGGACCTGAAGGCCAGGCTCAACCTGTCGCTGATCTTCATCACCCACGATCTGCGGGTGGCGGCCACCATTTGCGACAAGGTGGCGGTGATGCGGAAGGGCGAGGTGGTGGAGATGGGGCCGGCGGCCGAGATCTTCGGCAATCCGCAGCACGACTATACCCGGCGGCTGATCGCCGCGATCCCCGGACGGGCCGAGGGCGATGTCTTTGGTGGCGAGGCCGTGCCGGCCTGAGGGCCTATTCTTGTTCAGCGGTTTGAGACGGTTGAGATGAAGATCATTTTTGACGAACGCCAACTGGCGCACGATCCGGAACTCTATTTCCGCCGCGGCGCCTTCATTCCCCATCCCGAGCAGCCGCAGCGCGCCATCCTGCTGCGCGATGCGCTGCTGGCCGCCGGCCACACCCGCGAAGTGCCGGGCGATCATGGGCTTGATCCCATCAAGGCGGTGCACGATCCGGCCTATGTGGACTTCCTCATGTCCGCCTGGCCGGCCTGGGTGGAGGCCACCGGCACCACGGTTCCGGCGGTGCCGAACTATCACACCGACCGCCGCAACTGGCGCGTGCCCACCGGGGTGATCGGCCGGCTGGGCTATTATTCCACCGACACCTCGTGCCCCATTGTCGAAGGCACCGCGCAAGCAATCTATTGGTCGGCGCAGACCGCCATCGAGGCGGCTGAGCGTGTGCGCTCCGGCGCGGAAGGGCACATCTACGCGCTGTGCCGTCCGCCGGGCCACCACGCGGTGCAGGACGCCAGCTGGGGCTTCTGCTTCTTCAACAATGCCGCCGTCGCCGCCCAGCATCTGCGCGGGCGCTTCGACAAGGTGGCGGTGCTCGACGTGGACACCCATGCGGGCAACGGCACGCAGGACATCTTCCACGCCCGCGGCGACGTGCTCTATGTCTCGATCCACACCGATCCCAGTGACTACACCCCCTTCTTCATCGGCTATGCGGATGAGATCGGCCTTGGAGAGGGGGAGGGCGCCACCCGCAATCTGGTGCTGCCGGTGGGCGCGGGGGTAGAGGAGATCCTCTCCCGCTATGACGAGGCGCTGGAGATCATCCGCGCCTTCGGGGCGCAGGCGCTGGTGCTGTCGCTGGGGCTGGACATGTCCAAGGACGATCCCTTGTCGCTGGTGGGAATGACCCGGGAGGGGTTCGAGCGCGGTGCCCGCAAGGTGGCGAGCCTCGGCCTGCCCACGGTGCTGGTGCAGGAGGGCGGCTATCTCGGCCCGTCCTTGTCCGACAATGCGGTCGCCTTCCTCGGCGCCTTCGACGCTGCCCGCCAGGGCTGACGGTCCGGCGTGCGGGTGCGGCGGAAAGTCGGCGCCGCACCGCCTGCGCCTGTGCTAAAAGATCGACATGCGCTTGCACGCCACCTTGACCCGTTTGTTGGCTGCCACGATCGTTCTGCTCGCGGCCTACCTCGCGCCGTCTTTGGCGCAGGCGCATGAGGTGAATGAGGGGCATGGCAGTCCGATGGCTGTGGCGGACGGCCTTGCGCCATCCGTGGCGCCAGCCCACGATGCTGCGCATGATCCTTCCGCCTCTCGGATCGTGCTGGGGGCAGCCGAACAGCCCGCGCCTTCAATGCCCGGCACGCCCTGCCATCGCGGTTGCTGCAATCCGGGCATGATCTGCTGCCTTTCGGCTCTGATGGTCGAACCTGCTCTGGCCCCACCTCTGGCCACCGGCCGCCGGCAATTGCCACTGCGCGCCATGATCATGCCGCCCGGCCGCGTGCCGGAAGCGCTGCCGAAGCCGCCCCGAGCCCTGGCCTGAGCGGATCGCCGTCTTCACCGCCTCTTGGGCCTGGCTGAGGCGATCCACATGCCCCGCGCGCAGCCTTGAGCCCGGCGCGGCTCCCATTCGCCGCGTCCGCGCGAAACACGTCGGGCCCGCGACCAGGCCGGCGGCGTGCCCCTCCTCTCGCCCTTTCCGTGCGGGAGGCCGCCATCATTCGTTCCTCAGCCCGTGCCGGCGACGCCGCACGCGGCGTGTCTGGAGACTTCACCCTATGTCCAATCCCATGCTGAAACTGCTCGCCGTCGGCCTGTCCCTCACCGCCGGCTCCGGTCTTGCGGTGGCCCAAAGCACCATGCCCATGCACAGCGGCACCACCCCGCACATGATGTCCTCAGCTGCCGATGCGCCCTCCACCACGGCGTTCAAAGCCAGCGACGCCAAGATGATGCAGGGCATGAGCGCGCCCTATACCGGCGATGCGGATGTGGACTTTCGCACCCACATGATCCCGCACCACCAGGGCGCCATCGACATGGCCAAGGTGGCCTTGAAATACGCCAAGGACCCGGAAACCAAGAAGATGGCCCAGACCATCATCGACGCTCAGGAGAAGGAGATCGCCGATATGCAGGCCTGGCTGAAGGCTCACGCAAAGTAGGGCCCCGCACCGGCGGCCGTTCGGCGCGGTAGTCCGCGAAGGCGGGGCGGGGGATCATGCTCCCGTCTCGCCGGCGTTTAATCAGTTCCCGCGCATCTTCTGCCACAGGGCCTCGGTCTTCTTGACGATGACGGCGAACACCGGCTGCTTCACCACTTCCCGCGCATAGCAGGCGCGGTAGGCTGCGGAACCTGATGTGCCGAGCATGTCGAAAACCTGCGCCATCATCTCATCCTTGCGCGCGCCCTTTTCCTTCTGGGCGGCAGCTTCCAGTGCCTTGGCCTTGGCGGCATTGGCGTCCCAGGCCTTGGTGCAGGCGGGAAACATCTTGTAGGCCTCCGGCACCTTGGTGGTGCCCACCACCACCCGGCCGTTGGCGATCCAGCCGACCACCACGGAGGAGGGGGGATAGTTGGCCGTATCGTCCTGCGCGAACGCGCCGACGAAGGCGAACACCACATCCCCCGCATCGGCGGTCAAAGGAACGGGAAGATAAGGTTCGAAGGCGGCATCGCTGCCGGTCGCCTGGGTGTAGAAGGCGCCGGTGGCCAGAACCGCCGGCAGGCTGGCATCGGCCTTCTCCGCCGCGTCACGGCGCGCCCAATCCGCCAGCACCGGCGCCGGCGAGATGAAGATGCGGGTCTCATCCTTCTTGTCCCGGAACAGCAGCCCGTCCGGCTGGCCGCTTTCCAACTGGCCGTCCAGCAGCGTGCCGGGCGAGAACTCCGGCGCTTTTCCCAGCCCTTTGAATGCGAGAGGCCCGAGCAGGGCCAGCATCTGCTTCTTTAGATCGGCGCGGGCGCGGTCGTCCTGCTTGTCCAGGGCCGTGATGTCTGCCCCTGCCGCTTCGGCAGCGACGAGGGCGGCGACATATTTCTGGCGCGCCGCCAGATAGGCCTCATCCGCCGGACCGGCGCAGGCGAGGGCGGGCAACACCACGGCGCCCATCAGGGCGCCGAAGAACCGCTTGGTGGCGGGAAACACGAAGGGTCGCATGGGGCAGGCTCGCGATTTGAACGGCAGGCTTGACGTTTCGTCTCAAGCTTAGCTGTTCATGAGGCTGTGAGCCAAGTGCGAGGATGCCCCGTGCGGTCCTTACTTCGTGCGGCTATTGCTATTGGCGGCGGAGGCCACCTTCGGCGGCACCGGGGCGTGGGCCAGCAACGCTTCGATGCGCTCACGCTCCTTGTTGAAGTCGGCGAGGAACCGTCCCTCCAGCGCCCGACCACGCGGCAGTTTCACGCGCATGGGGTCCACGAAACTGCCGTTGATCTTCACCTCATAGTGCAGATGCGGCCCGGTGGAGAGGCCGGAAGAGCCCAGATAGCCGATGAGCTGGCCCTGGCGCACCTGCATGCCCTCGCGCAGCCCCTTGGCGAAGCCGGACTGGTGCGAATAGGTGGTGACATAGCCGTTGGCGTGCTGGATTTCCGTGTGCCGGCCGTAGCCAGACTTCCAGGTGGCGTAGATCACCGTGCCGTTGCCGGCGGCATAGATCGGCGTGCCCACCGCGTCGGACCAGTCCACGCCGGTATGCAGCTTGGAAATGCCCAGGATGGGATGGCGGCGATAGCCGAACGGCGAGCGCATGATGCCGCCGGCGATGGGCTTGCGCACCAGGAACTTCTTCGCGCTCTTGCCGTCGTCGTCATAATAATCCACCAGCCCGTCATCCTGGGTCTGGAAGCGGTAATACCGACGGGTTTCGCCATTGGTGCTGAGCGTGGTGTAGAGCACTTCCGCGTCGCCCGGGGCGTCCTCCGAATACAGCACCTCGAAATTGTCGCCCGGCTTCACCCGGCGCTGGAAATCCACATCGAACGAATAGATACGGATGAGGTCGGCGATGACGCTGCGCGGCACGTCGTTGCGCAGGGCGGTCTCATAGATGCTCTCATAGAGCCGGATGCCCGGGCCGCTGTCGTCGTCGTCATCGTCGGACGTCGCCTCGGAGACGCCGGCCGTGTCGTTTTCCGTCGGTTCCGCCACCTGGACGAAAGCCCCGGTATCGGAACTGGCCACCGTGCCTTCGTGGCCCACATCGCTGAAGATCGAGACCCGGAGCGGGTGGATCTTCTTGGCCGCGTCGGCCTGGAGCAGCAGGCGAATGCGCAGGCCGTCCTTCACGACACCGTCGCGGCCGCGCTTGAAGGCGGCGGCAACGCCCTGCGCCTCCTCCACCGAAGCGCCAGCATCGGTGAGGATCGAGACGATGGTATCGCCCTTCTTCACCACCACTGTGGTGTCGGTCCAGTCATTGCCGCCGGAGGTCTCACTGGAGGTCTTGTCCAGATAGGAGACATTCTCCACCACGTCCGGCCGGCCCGGGGGGCCCGGCGGCGTCCCAACCGCGCCGACGCCGCTGGGCAGGCCGTAGCGCCCTTCGGTCGCATAGGCGAGCGACGGGCTGCCGCCCACCGGCGCGGGACGCCCGGCAATCGCCGCGGGCAGGCCGGTGAGCACCGGCTGGGTACGCGCCAGCTCGGCCACTTCGCGCACCTTGGTCAGCACGCTTTCCATGGGCACCGAGGCGCCAAAATGCGGGTTCGGCGCGGTGGCGAGATCGCGCATGACGAGAGTGATCTCGCCGGTCGGCTCCGCCTGGGGGGCTGCCTCCTGCGGATCAGCCGACTGCGCCACCAGTTGCGCCGGATTGAAGCGCGGGATGTTGACGGAGACCGAAGTGGTGGACATGGCCAGGTTCGCGGCTACCCGGGTAAAAGGGCGCACGCGAATGATCTCCTTGTCGCCCACCTTGGTGGTGGTGGAGACGCGGAAGGTCTGACGGGCGCTGCTGGCTTCGGCCAAGAGCGACATGCGATCGCCCTTGCGGGCGGCGTTGGACGGCTTTTCGCCCACCGGCAGGGTGCCCCGCAGCGCGTTACGTACGGTTTCCGGCATGCTGGCGAAGCGGTGGTCGCCATCGAGCGCGGCATAAACCGCGCCGCCCATCAGGAAGCTGCCGCACAGGCCGGTCAGAAGCGTCGCCGCCAGCCAGCGCACGGAAATGCGCCGCCGGTCGATTTCTTCTTCGTCGCCATCGACGCCGAGGGGCGGATCCTCTCCGAGGCCCGCCGAACTCGTCGCGTCGCGCCAATCGCCGGCGGAACGTCGTTGATGCAAATCCTGTCCCTTTGCTGAAGTCCCCGCCGACCGGCAGGAACCCTGGTTCTCCGGCGCTTCCGCCGCGCCCCAAAGCTGCCGGGCGCATGCCGCCCGCGCCCGCGACCACTATGGTAGGAAAATGCCCCTCCCACACCGGCGCGTCAACGCGGCACCGCCGATGGTTCGTATCTCCAACCTTTCGTTGGGATGTGATGCGCCGGACAAGGCGAAAACATGACGCTGTGCGTGCGTCTCTCGTCGCGTGGCCTGCCGCATCCGCGCCCAGGCCGCATGAGATGCCAGCGCAGGGAAGGGGACGGTACCCGCGCGGGCGATGATCGAAGACCGGCAAATTGCATTCGCTGCGCGTATTCCCAATGCATGTGCTCGCGACGAGAGCAGGGGAGCTGCCGCCGTCGCGAGCATCGGCATAAAAAAATCGCAGGCCATTTTGGATGCGGTTGCCAGCGCGCCCGGAAAATCGACATCCTGGCCACTGCGATGCAGCAACATCTGCTGCATCGCAGTCCAGCGAAAACCGTTGCCAGCTCACAATCTCCGGAGGGGCGCGAACGGGAGTTGTGCACAGCGTCATCAGCGCTTCATGTTTCCCGCCCAAGCCACTGTTGACAGCTTCGAAAGCCGGTCCTATAAACCGCCCAACGACGACGGGCCGCGGCGAAACGCGGTGCCGGCGCCGCCGATGCTTCTCACGACTTTGGTGTTGTGACGGACGGTCGAGAGACCGGATGATGAGGTGTCGGTTCTGCCTTCGGGTGGAGGGGG
>CALRNP020000215.1:0-9834 GCA_943369575.1 Azorhizobium sp. AG788
GCTTCCAGGCGGGCGCCGAGCTTGCGGGCCTGATCGGGAGACATGGTGGCGCAGGACAGGAACACTGCGCCGGGCTTCATGGTCTCGGCGACGCCGCCGGCGCCGAACAGCACCGCTTCGGTCTGGTCGCCATTCACCACCACACACACCACCACATCGGCGCCGACCACGGCTTCCGCCGCGCTGACAGCCACTGCCCCGCCCTTGGCCACCAGCGCCGCACCGGCGGCGGGCGAGACGTCGAAGCCGGTGACGCGGAAGCCGGCGGCCACCAGCGACATGGCCATGCCCAGACCCATGGCGCCAAGGCCGATGACGGCGGCGGCACGGGACCCAGACGCAGATGGAATTTCGGAAGAAACGCCGGGCGTGGCCGGATGCGCGATGACCATGAAGCGGACCACCTTGTTGCGCGGCCGGTGAGTGGCAGCGCTGCCAACGGGATGGATAGAGGAGTTTTTCGATTTTACAATCGGAATTTGGCAGCGCTGCCAAATTTGCTTGCCGGCTGCCGGGCACTATGGGAGATTGCCTCGCGAATGCGTGATCAGGGGGTCGAACCCCGGTTTTCGCGCGCGCCGCACACCGGGAGGCGGGTCTGGACCAGCACGTGACTCACATCTCCAATGCGACGCTCGCCGACGTGGCTGCCGCCGCCGGTGTCGGGGAAAGCACGGTGTCGCGCGTGCTGCGCAATCACGGCTCGTTCTCTGCCAAAACCCGCACCCGCGTGCTCGCCGCCGCCGCCAGCCTCGGCTATGTGCCCAACAAGATCGCCGGCACCCTGGCTTCGGCCGGCTCGCGGCTGGTGGGCATCGTCATTCCCTCATTGGCGAACATCGTGTTTCCCGACCTTCTGCGCGGCGCCAATCGCATGCTGGAGGCGGAAGGTTATCAATCGGTCATCGCGGTCAGCGAATATGACACCACCCGCGAGGAGGAGATGATCGCCTCCATGCTGGCCTGGCGCCCGGCGGCGCTGATGATCGCCGGTCTGGAGCATTCTCCCGCCGCCCGCGGCATGCTCGCCGCCAGCAGCACCCGCGTGCTGGAATTGATGGACCTGGACGGTCCCTCCATCGACATCGCCATCGGCTATTCCAATGTGGAAGTGGGCCGCACCTCCGCCCGCCATCTGCTCGCGCGCGGTTATCGCCGCATCGCCTATGTGGGCCACGATCTCACCGCCGATACCCGCGCCGGCAAGCGCATCGCCGGTTTCGAGGCGGTGCTGCGGGAATCCGGGCTGGCCCTGGCCGACCGCGAGATGATCCCCACCGCCTCCTCGCTGGAAGTCGGTCAGGTGGGGCTGGAGCGGGTGCTGACCCGCACGCCGCAGGTGGACGCGGTCTATTTCTCCAACGACGACATGGCGTTCGGCGGCTATTTCTACTGCCTCGGCCACGGCATCACCGTGCCCACCGATCTGGCTATCTTCGGCTATAACGGCCTCGCCATTGGCCGCGTGCTGCCGCAGCCGCTATCGACGATCCGCACCCCGCGCGTGGAAATCGGCGCCATGGCGGCGCAACTGGTGACGCAGAAGGCCCCCTCGCAGCGGCTGGACCTCGGCTTCGAACTGGTGCCCGGCGCCACCGCCTGACGTTCCGCTCCGCCGAAACCCGCAAAGAAGGTGCCCGCATGTCCTCGTCCGAAGCGCTCAGCCGCGAAGAGATCTGCCGCTTCGCCCGCTCCCTGTTCGAGCGGGGGCTGACGCCCGGCTCATCCGGCAATATCTCGCTGCGGCTGGAAGACGGTGGCTGGCTGGTGACCCCCACCAATGCCTCGCTCGGCCATCTCGACCCGGCCCGCCTGTCGCGGCTGGATGCCAACGGGCGCCTCGTCTCCGGCGACGCGCCCACCAAGGAGATCCCGCTGCACGCAGCGCTCTACGAAACCCGAAGCTCGGCACGGGCGGTGGTGCACCTGCATTCCACCCATGCGGTGGCGCTCACCATGCTGCCGGAGATCGACCCGCGCGCCGCCTTGCCGCCCATGACGCCCTATTATCTGATGCGGGCCGGGCAGACCGCCCTCCTGCCCTATTACCGCCCCGGCGACCCGGCGGTCGCCGATGCCATCCGCGGACTGGCGGGGCGCTATTCCTCGGTGCTGCTGTCGAACCACGGGCCGGTGGTCGCGGGCGACACGCTGGAAGCGGCAGTGTTCGCCACCGAGGAACTGGAAGAAACCGCCAAGCTCTATCTGCTGCTGCGCGGCCTCAACCCGCGCTACCTCTCGCCCGATCAGGTGGCCGATCTCGTCAGCACCTTCAAGCTGGAGCTTCCGGCCCCGGACGCCCTGCCCTGCTCAAGCGCCCATCATAAAGGCCACGCCCACGAGTGAGGATCAGCGCAGCCGCGCCAGCAGCGCCAACAGTTGCTCCCGCTCGGCCGCTTCGAGGGGGGCGAGGGTTTCCTCGGTGATGTCCAGCGCCGTTGGGGTCGCGCGCACCGTCAGTTCGGCGCCCTGCTTCGTCAGCGCCACCACCAGCCGGCGCCCGTCTTCCGGATCAGCCCGCGTCTCCACCAGCCCGCGCTTCACCAGGCGGTCCACCACGCCCTTGATGGTGGCCGCGTCCATGGCGGTCAGGCGCCCCAGCAGGTTCTGCGAGCACGGCCCCTTCTCGGCCAGCTTGGCCATCGCCGCCCATTGGGTGGCGGTCAGATCCTCGCCCATGCGGGTGCCGAAAATGATGGTGTGCCGCTGCATCACCTGGCGCAGCAGAAAGCCCACCTGCGCATCAAGCACATAAGCGGGTGCGGCCGGCGTCTTGGTGCGGCGGCGTGATGCGCCGGCGGCTGGCATGCTCGTCACCCCTTGCTCTCCCTGGTCATCATCGGCCGGCGGCCTTCACACCGCCAGATAGGCGTCGCGCACCTCGGGGTTGGCTTCCAGTTCGGCCATGGTACCGGAGAAACGGATTCGCCCCTTCTCGATGATATAGGCCCGATCCGAGATCAGCTTGGCAAAGTGCAGATTCTGCTCGGAAATCACGATGCTGAGCCCTTCCCGCTTCATGGTCAGGATAGCCTCGGCCATCTGCTCAACAATCTTGGGCGCCAGCCCTTCGGACGGCTCGTCCAGCAGCACCAGCGAGGGATTGCCCATCAAAGTGCGGCCAATGGTGAGCATCTGCTGCTCGCCGCCGCTCATCTGGCCGCCGAGGCGGGTGCGCATCTCGCCCAGATTGGGGAACAGTTCGTAGAGCCGCTCCGGCGTCCAGGTCGCCACACCGGCGCGCGGCGGCTGGCGGCCGACGGAGAAGTTCTCCTCCACCGTCAGTTCGGTGAACACCCGCCGATCTTCCGGCACATAGCCGAGGCCACGCCGGACGATGTCATAGGTGGGCAGGCGCGAGACGTCCTCGCCCTCGAAGCGGATCTGTCCGGTGCGCTGGGAGACCAGCCCGACCACGGAGCGGAATGTGGTGCTCTTGCCGGCGCCATTGCGGCCCAGCAGCGCCACCACCTCGCCGGCCCCGACCTCGAAGCCGACGTCGAACAGGATGTGGGCGGGACCGTAATGGCTATTGAGGTTGGAGACTTCCAGTTTCATGCCGCCGTCCCCTCAGCATTATAAAGCAGGCCTTCGCCTAGATAGATGGCGCGCACATGCGGATCGCGCCGCACCTCTTCCGGCGTGCCGCGGGCGATCAGTTCGCCCCGGTTCAGCACCATCACCGCGTCGGCGTGCTCGAACACCACGTCCATGTCGTGCTCGGTGAACAGGACGCCGATGGATTTCGTCCGCGCGATGTCGGCGGTCAGCCGCATCAGATCCACGCGCTCCTTTGGCGCCATGCCGGCGGTGGGCTCGTCCATCAGCAGCAAGCGGGGTTCATTGGCGAGCGCGATGGCGAGTTCCAGACGCTTGAGATCGCCATAGGCGAGCTCTCCGCACGGGCGCTGGGCCTGCGCTTCCATCCCCACCAGGGCCAGCAGCGCATCGGCTTCGGCGAGATAGGCGTTGCCGGCAAAGCCGATCACCGAGCGCAGCCGATTGTGGAACGAGAGCAGCGTCACCTGCACGTTCTCGCGCACGGTCATGGACGGGAAGGTGGCGGTGATCTGGAAGGTGCGCCCCACGCCGCGCCGCCAGACGGTGCGCGGCGGCAGGCCCACGATCTCCTGCCCCTCCAGCTTGATCGAGCCGGCATTGGGCCGGATCTGGCCGTTGAGCATGTTGAAGCAGGTGCTCTTGCCGGCGCCATTGGGGCCAATCAGCGCCAGGATGGTGCCTGCGGTCAGCGAGAACGACACCCCGCGCACCGCATGGACGCCGCCATAGGACTTAGCCAGTCCCTCAACTTCCAGGAGCGTGGTCATTCGGCCGCCTCCACCTTCACAATGCTCTGGGCCGGGGTCACGCCCGCCCCGCCGGGATTCTTCGGACGGCGATGCCGCAGGTCTTCCAGGAAGCCGACAATGCCCTTCGGGAAGGCCACCACCAGCAGCACGATGACGCCGCCCAGGATGAGTTTGGACAGTTCGGTCTTGCTCATGAGCCAGATGGCCAGCGCCTTGTAGACGATGGCGCCGATCACCGCGCCGGACACGGTCTCGATGCCGCCGAGCAGCACCATCACCAGGCCGTCCACCGAGGTGGGAATGCCCAGATTATCCGGGAAGACGCTGCCCTTCAGGAAGGCGAACAAAGCGCCAGCGATACCGGCAAATGTGCCCGCCACCACAAAGGCCGCCCACTGCGTGCTTTTGCGATCGATGCCGATGGCTTCGCTGCGCAGCGCACTGTCCCGGGCCGCGCGCAGGCCATAGCCGAACGGCGAGAACACCAGCATGCGCAGCAACGCCACACCCACGGTGACCACCCCAAGGGTCAACCAGAAGAAGCCGCGCGGGCTGGACGCCCAGCCGGAGGGCCAAATGCCGAGCATGCCGTTGTCGCCGCCGGTCACCTCGACCCACTGGAACGCCACCGACCAGGCGATCTGCGCGAAGGCCAGCGTCAGCATGGCGAAATAGACCCCGGACAGCCGCACGCAGAACCAGCCGAACAGGACCGCCCCCGCCAGGCCCAGCAACGGCCCCACCAGCAGCGCCAGTTCCATGGGCGCGCCCATGAGCTTGACCATGAAGGCGGCGCCATAGGCCCCCAGCCCGAAATAGGCCGCATGGCCGAACGAGGCGAGGCCGCCCACGGTCATGAGGAAATGCAGGCTGGCGGCGAACAACACGAACACCAGAATTTCCGAGCCCACCGCCAAGGGATAATTGCCCAGGAACAGCGGCAGGCTGGCAGCCACCAGCACCGCGGCGCCGACCGCCAGGCGCTCCGCCATGGTGAGCGGGCGCCAGGGGCGGATGGAGAGGCCGGCGGCGACGCGCGGCGTCCCCTCCGGCTTGCCGAACAGGCCCCAGGGCCGGGCCACCAGCACCACCGCCATCACCAGGAACACCAGGATCAGCGAGATCTTGGGGAAGACGAGGATGCCGAAGGCGTTCAATTCCGACACGATGATGGCGGCGAGGAACGCGCCGGTCACGCTGCCGAGGCCGCCGATCACCACCACCACGAACACATCGACGATGATGCGCAGATCCATGGCATGGCTGACCGCATCGCGGGGAATCTGTAGCGCGCCGCCCAGCGCCGCCAGGAACACGCCGAGGCCGAACACGCTGGTGAACAACCATTTCTGGTTCACGCCCAGCGCCGCCACCATGTCGCGGTCCTGGGTCGCCGCCCGCACCAGCACGCCCCAGCGGGTGCGGTGGAAGATCAGCCACAGGATGCCCAGGACGGCGGGTCCGAGGACGATCAGCAGCAGATCATAGGAGGGCACCATCTGGCCCATAATGTCCACGGCGCCACGGAAGCCCGGGGCGCGGCGGCCCATGAGGTCTTCCGGACCCCAGATCAGGACCACCAGGTCCTCCACCATGAGGGTGACGCCGAAGGTCGCCAGCAATTGGAACAGCTCAGGAGCGCGGTAGATGCGGCGCAGCAGGCCCATCTCCAGCAGCGCGCCCAGAGCGGCGACGATGAGGGCGGCAATGACGATGCCGCCCCAGAAGCCGACAGTGCCGGACAGGCGCTCGGTGAGCGTATAGGCCACGTAGGCGCCCAGCATATAGAAGGCGCCATGGGCAAAATTCACGATCCGCGTCACGCCGAAGATGATCGACAGCCCGGACGCCACCAGGAACAGCGACGCCGCGCTGGCGAGCCCCGTAAGGGCCTGGACGACGATAAAATCCACGGCTCGACCTTTCGTTGCAGGGCAGGAAGGAACACGACACTTGGCGCGATGCGTCGCTCCGGCTGGCGCCCATGCGTCAGGTCAGGAGGTCGCACGCTCCCATGCGTCGCCCAACAGGGGCGACGATGCGTCCGCGTGGCCCCCCTCCCGCGTGCGGGAGGGGGAAGTTGAAGCGAAACAGACCGGCGATCAGTTCTGCGGACGCAGCTTGCGCACTTCTTCGTCGCTTGGCAGGTAGGCGGCGCCGTCGCGATAGACGAAGTCCACCATCACGCCCTTGCCGTCCTTGACCGCCGTCTTGCCCACGAACGCGCCGAGGGTGGACTGGTGGTCGATGGCCCGGAAGGTGATCGGCCCCAAGGGCGAACCCAGGGAAAGACCTTCGGCGGCGGCGATCATCTTGTCGGTGTCCGTGGACCCCGCCTTGGTGATGATGGCGGCGGCGGCCTTCATGGTCTCGTAGCCGACGATGGAGCCCAGGCGCGGATAGTCGTTGAACTTCGCCTGATAGGCCTTGAGGAAGGCATCGTGCTCAGGGGTCTTGAGCGCGTACCAGGGGTAGCCGGTCACGATCCAGCCTTCTGGGGTCTCGTCCTTGAGCGGGTCGAGATACTCCGGCTCGCCGGTGAGCAGGCTCACCACTGTGCGGCCCTTGAACAGGCCGCGGGTGTTGCCCTCACGAACGAGCTTCACCAGATCCGGACCGAAGGTGACGTTGAAGATGGCATCCGGCTGGGTCGCCGCTACCGCCTGAACGACCGCGCCGGCGTCGATTTTGCCCTGGGGCGGCCACTGCTCGGTCACCCACACGATGTCCGGCCGCTTGGCGGACAGCAACTGCTTGAACACCGCGACGGCGGACTGGCCATATTCATAGTTGGGGGCGATGGTCGCCCACTTCTTGGCGGGAAGCTTTGCCGCTTCCTCCGCCAGCATAGCCGCCTGCATGTAGTTGGAAGGCCGCAGGCGGAAGGTATATTTGTTGCCCTGGCCCCAGGTCACCGCATCGGTGAGCGGCTCGGCCGCCAGGAACAGGATCTTCTTCTGCTTGGCATAGTCGGCCACAGCGAGGCCGATGTGCGAGAAGAAGGTGCCGGTGAGCATCACCACGCCTTCGCTCGACACCAGTTCGTTGGCGGCGGTCACGGCGTCGGCGGGCTTGCCGCCGTCATCCTTGGACACCACCACGAACTTCTTGCCGAGCACGCCGCCGGCCGCATTGATTTCATCCACCGCCAACTGCCAGCCCTTGCGATAGGGCTCGGTGAAGGCGGGCAGGCCCGAATAGGAATTGATCTCGCCGATCTTGATGTCCTGGGCTGCGGCACGGCCGAGCCCAGCCGCAAGGAATGCGGCTGCGAGAGCGAACTGGACTGACTTCTTCATGCGATCGTCCCCTCTGGTTTTCGACGTACCGCCACATGCAAAACGCCGGAACCGGCGCCAGCTTAACGCAACCCGTCTTCCCCTTTGACCTCTTCGGTCTTCAATCCGCCCACCCGCGGTAGCGGGCGGCCGGAATCGGTGACCGCTACCGCGACCACGATCTCATTGGCGCGCGGGGCATCGTTGATGCTCACCTGCATGCCGTCAAAATGGCTGCGCACAAAAGCCGCATCCTTGTGCCCGAGCGGGATGTCCAGCTCGGCCCCCATGCCGCCCCGTCGCTTGGACGAGGGAATGAGCGCCGCGCCCTTGCCCAGCACCTTGCGCACCGGCGTGCCCATCTTGGGGTGGAGCAGCGCCGCGGCATGCTCCAATTCGCCATTCTCGCCCACCAGGGCCGCCTTGCCGTAGCTCTGCGCGCTCGGCCCCTCGATGCCCAGCGCTGCCACGGCGCGGGCGGTGAGCAGGCCGCCCAGTTCCTCGCCGATGGCGATCAGGTCGGACAGGTCTTCCACATAGCGGCCCGCGAACGGGTTCTCGATCACCGCCACCGCCGCCGCGCGCCGGGTGGGGGGCGAGACCTCGCGCCCCATCTCGGTGCGGGTTTCCTCGACGATGGTGACGATCTTGCGAATTTTAGCGCTCATCGCAGACCGTCCTCACCCTTGATGGCGCTGGCGGCGAGGCCGCCGACCCGGGCATGAACCCGCGCGCCCATGGTCATGACCAGGACCAGCACGATTTCATCGGCCTTCGGACCATCGGGAACACCCACTTCCATGGCGTCGAAATGGGAGCGGACGTAAGAGGCGTTCACATGGGTGATCGGAACATCGAGGCGCGTTCCCGGCCCGCCCACCTTCTTGGTGGAGGGCACGATGGCCTTGGCGTCGCCGAGGATTTCGCGCATGGCATAGCCGCCCGGCACATGCCACAGCGCCCCATGCTCGAGCTCACCGGCCGCGCCGACGATGGCGCCCTTGCCATAGCCGTCGACGGCGGACTTGTCGCCGCCGAGGGCCGCCAGCAGTTCGCCGGCCATGGCGACGCCCAGCGGGGTGAGATCATCCATGAAGCCGGCGATCTCTTCCACATAGCGGCCGGCGAACGGATTTTCGATCACGGCCAGAATGGCACCGCGCTTGCGCGGGGTGGCGGCGACGGGGCCGCCCTCGTGGAGGATCTCCTCCACGATCAGGAGACGCTTGCGGATCTTGACCTCAGGCATGGACGCGCCCTTGTTCTGGTTGTGGCGTTGGCAATAGGCCGGCGGCAGAAACGCCGCCGGTGGAAACATCTTGGCTGATGTGGGCAAGTCCGGCACCAAGGCCGATGCTCTCGCCCTGGAGATGCAGCGCGGCGCCGCAGATCAGGCCGCGCTGGATCAAGCCTTCGGCGCAGGCTTGGCCCGCCGCGAGCGCTTCGGCCCGGTCCCGCGCGGAGAGTTCGGGCACATGCCGGGTGACCAGCCGCCCGCCCAGATCACTGTCAGGCTGAATATCGTCGGCACCCAGCCGCAGCACACCGCGATGGCCGGGCAGATCCACGGCATTGGCGACCACGGTCGCCGCCGCATCGGCCATTGCGGCTGAGGGAGCCAGAATGGTCACCGCATCGGCGATGCCGAGCGAAAAACTGCGCCCGCGCCAGCCGCTGGTGGCCACGCCCCGCACTGGGCTGGCGTGGGTCAGAACCGCCGTACCGACGAGGCGCGGGTGATCCGGCCGATCCACCAGACCGACCGTGAAACTGGCACCCGCCGGCAGGTACAAGGCGATGTCTCCGCCATTGTTGACATAAGCGCGGGAAACACCCGGCAGCGCCATCACTGCCAGAACCTCTTCGGCCACCGCACCCGCCACCGCCGCCATGGGTGTGATGAACATCTCGCCCGCGAACGGCCTCACCGCCTGCCACATGCGCCGGGCAACGATGCCCTGTACCGGGCATTCGCCCGTCGACGCCGCGGAGCGCAAGGCCGGCAGTTCCGCGCACAGATCATCGAGCAGCCCCGTGAACCGCTCCGCCGCCGCCGCATAGGCACGGGCCACCGCATCTACCGTCCCCACCGCCTCGATGACGAGATCGATGGGCCCGTCATTGAGGTGCAGGCGCCGGCCGTCGGCCAGCATCCCCACCTGGGGCGCCCGCTGCGGCGAAGGGAGAGGGTGGGCGGCGGCCATGGGATCAGCCGTGCGAGCGCTTGGCGCTGTTGGGGGCCAGCG
>CALRNP020000216.1:0-9789 GCA_943369575.1 Azorhizobium sp. AG788
CGCACCCGCGTCACCCCGTCCGTAGTCGGTCGTCGCATCGATCATTACATCTCCTTTGTCAGCCGGCTGGATCGCAGGGTCGTCCCCGCGGCAGAAACCGTGAGCATCGAACTGACCTGCTCCAGCGGGCGCCTTGCGGAACGCTTGCCGGTGGGCGCGGTGGATCAGCCGGGCTTGAACACCCCGAGCGGGCTCATCTTCGAAAATATCGCGCGCGTTACCGGCGAGGTGCCACCGCCGCTCGCGGACGGACTTTTGTGGCGGCTGGTGGCGAGCCTGGCATGCAATTTCAATTCCGTTGCCGACGTCGGCACCTTGAAGCAGTTGATCGCCACCTTCGACTTTCGCGCCGTGCAAGATGAGCAGGCCCGCCGGCGGCTGGAATTGCTGCTCGATGGGCTGGAGAGCTTCGAACATGGCAGCGGCGACATGGTCATGCGCGGCGTTCCGATCCGCATCCGCCACTACACTCTGATCTGCCAAGAAAGCAAAGTGGGCGGCGAAGCGGAGATGTTCCTGCTGGGGTGCGTGCTGGAACGCATGTTGAGCGCGTTTGCCACCGTCAACAGCATGCATCGGTTCGCCATGCGCGGCAGCGAAACCAATGTCCGCTTTGAATGGTCGCCCCGCCGCGGCACGGCGCAGCCGTTGTGAACGGCGCCATCCCCACCGGCGGCGACCCGCCCGAGCAGGCGGTCGACCAGACGGCACTGGATGCCCTGGACCCGCGGCGGGCAGCCTTCTTCGCCCTTGCGACGCATTTCGAACGGCTGTTTCCCGATGCCCCGCCGCTCGGCGCCACCGGCGATCCCGCCCGTGAGCGCCTCCGGTTCGGGGCCAATGCGTCCCTGGGCTATCCGCCGGGCGAAGTGGAAGCCCTGACCTGGGACGCGGCGAACGGCCATGCGCATATGCAGGTCAATTTCCTCGGCCTCTACGGCCCGTCCTCGCCGCTGCCGCCCATATATACTGAGCGTGTGATCGGTAGTGATGGCGCGGCGGGCGCCCTCGGTCTGTTCCTGGATCTGTTCAACCATCGCCTCACCGGGCTGCTGGTGCGGATCTGGAAGCATCAGCGCCACCATCTGCGCTACCGATCGGGCGCCGGCGACCCGATCTCGCAAGCGGTCGCTGCACTCATTGGGCTGATGCCCGCCCAGGGCAGCGCGGATCGCGCCACGCTTCTGCCCTATGCCGGCCTGCTGAGCTGTTACAGCCTCTCGGCCTCGATCATCGCCAGTGTCATTTCCCATTGCACCGGCCTGCCGGTGCGGATCGATGAGTTCGTGCCGCGCATCGTCACGATTCCGCCGGACAAGCGCACCCGCTTGGGGGAGACGCCGCCGGAGCTGGGCGGCGACTTCATCGCCGGCGGCGAGATTGTGGACCATACCGGCATGTTCCGCGTGGTGATCGGCCCCCTCGATCAGGTGGCATTTCGCTCCGTCTTGCCGGATCAGCCGGCATTCGCCGCGGTGATCGATCTCGTCCAGCTCTCCCTTCGCGATCCTTTGGCCTTCGATATCCGGGTGGAGCTGGCACCCGGCGCCGTGCCGGCCTTCGTGCTGGGGGGCTCGCGCCTGGGCTGGGACAGCTGGGCGGCACCCACCCCCAACCAGTGCGGGCGGGCCGACTTCGCCGGAGACCGGCGTATGGCAACCGTATGACCCATATGTGTCTGGCGGGTCCGGTTGTTATGCCTCTGTCACCGTTCGCGACGAAGGTACGGGTGCGGATTTCACCAAGCGCGCGCGCAGGTGCGGGCTCCGCCGCCGGGGCCAAACGCAATCAAGGGCGGGAAGCACGCATCCCGTCGCATCGGAGGATCGATCCATGCCATGCGCCATCCCGGCGCGGGTGGGGTCATGCGGGCAGGCCCTGGTGCACGGCAGGGACGTCGGAGAGCTGCGGGGGCAGCGACGGGAGGGTGGTTTTGCGAGCGCGGCTGACTGTCACCAGCGACCAGCGGCAGAGCCTTGGCGCTGAAGCCTCCCGAGACTTCCAAGAGACCGGAGGTTTCCTCGGCCGCTCTGCGACCTGCGACTGGCGCCTGCCCGATCCCACCCACACGGTTTCCGCCCGCCACGCGGAAATCCGCTTCAATGGCCACGGTTTCGTGGTGGTGGACCTGAGCACCAACGGCGTCTACGTGAACACCACTGATGCCCCACTCGGGCGCGGCAACAGCGCGGTCCTGGTGAGCGGCGACACGCTCTATGTGGGCGTGTATGTCATTGCCGTCGAAATCCTGCGCACCGCAGCGGTCCAGCCGCCCAGGGAGGCGTCAACCACACCGCCAGCACGAGACGCATTCCCCGCCGCAGCCGCCCCCACCGCAGCCGCAGGGGCCGAGGTTCCCTGGCAGGCGGCCAGCGGGCGACCGGCAGCCACCTATCGGTCGCCGGATGTGCCACGGCCCATCGATCCCCTGGCAGCGCTGGACGGCGCGGAGAGCGCGCCGGAAGGCGATAATCCGTTCCAGGAATTGGGGCTGATACGCAAGTCCGGCGAGACCACCACCGGATGGCGGGACCTCTTGGACAGTCGCAGCCGTCCCACCCCCACCGGGCCGGAGCCTCGTGCCACCCCGCCACTGCCGACGGGGCCGGTCATTCCGTCCGATTTCGCGGTTAGCCCCGCGCCGGGCGTTGCTGGGGCGCCCGCTGCCCGGCGGCCGCCGGCCAGCCCGGCCAGTGTAACGCCAGCGACTGCCTATGTTCCCCCGGCGCCCATGCCGCCACCACCGGACCAGCGTTTCGCGCCGCCCGTTCCCGCACCCGCCTTCGCGCCGGTGCCCTTCGGCCCGCTGTCCGAAGGCGGGATCCCGGCGGATTTCCTTGATGAACTGTCGGTGCTAATCCCGCAGTTGTCATCGCGTTCCTCGCCGGCCGCCGGCGAGGCGATGCCGCGTCCGCCTGGGGCGGAGGCACCGCTTTCCATCGCGCGCGGTGTGTCCGCGCGGCCGGCGGGGCAAGTCGCGCCATCACCATCTGATCCGGTCTCTCTGCTGCGGCAGCGGGCGGCCGCCCGTGGCGGGGTGTCGGGCGATCCGGTGGCGCGGGATATGACTCGGCCGCCCGCAGCTTTGGCTCTGGGTGATGGTCATGCGCTCCCGCCGCGCGAGGTTCCGACGCCCGTGCCGGCAGCCATGCCTCCCCTCCCCCCATCGCTGCCGGACATCCCCGCGGCAAATGGCGACCCCGCCGAACCTTTGTGGGCGCTGCTGGGCCTGGATGGACAGAGCCTGTCGCCGCTGGCCCGCGCCAGAGTGTTCACCGACGTGGCGGGCCTGCTGCGCGAAATGGCTGACGGCCTGGTGTCGGTGCTGGAAGCGCGCCGACTGATCAAGGACGGCTTCAACCTGGATCGCACCCAGTTGCGCCCGGTCGAGAACAACCCGTTCAAGTTCTGCTCCTCCGGCCGCGAGGCTCTGGACAACGCTCTGGTGAAACGCCCGCCCGGATTTCTCGCGCCGGCGGATGCGGCCCGTGCTGGTTTTGACGATGTGAAGGTGCATGAAATGGCCGCCATGGAGGCCATGCAGGCGACGATTGCCCGCCTGCTTCAGCGCATCAGTCCCGCCGCGGTCACCTTCGAGTTGGAAGGCGAGGCCGCGGCCAATGCCAGCCTGTTTGGCCGCAAGCTGGACAAGGGCCGCCTCTGGGACCGCTACCTGGCCATGCATGAACGGCTCGTGGATGCACTCGACGTCATTAGCCCCGAGGTGGTGGGGGAAGAGTTCGCCCGCGCCTACGCCCAACACAGCCAAGATCTGCGCCGGAAGGAACCCTGATGCCCGGCACAACCCACAAGGCCGTGGCGCACATGGCCCGGCGCGCCTGCCTGATGCGCCTGCTGGCCCTGCCGCTGGCGCTCACGCTCGGGGCCTGTGCCGCGCCCGGCCCGCCGCCTCCAGTTATCACGCCGACGGTCATCACCATCCGCGCCGATGCCAACGTCAATCCGAACCAGGATGGCACGCCCTCGCCCATCGTCATCAAGCTGTACGATCTCAAGGCGCAAACAAACTTCATGAGCGCCAGTTTCTTCGAGCTGCTCGACCATGACGTGACCAAGATCGGTCCGGAGCTGCTGTCGAAGCAGGAAGTAGAGATCCTTCCCGGCACCACTAAGGACGTGGACCACGAGATCACCGGGGATGTGAAATTCCTGGGCGTGATCGCCGGCTTCCGCGACCTCAACGCCGCCCAATGGCGTGCCATCGTCGAAGTGGTGCCGGGCAAGTCCAACTACTTCTTGGTCACCGTGACCAGCCTGTCGGTGAGCGTGGAGCTGAATGCCACGCGGGGCAAAGGCTGGTTCGGCCTGTGATCGCCCCTTTCGCAGCCACATATTGCCCGGAGCCTTCGCCCTCATGTCGCTGACCAGCAAACCCCTCTGGACGGAAGGCATGTTCGTCAAGCCGCAGCATTTTCAGCAGCATGACCGCTGGCTGGAACATGGCCTGGAAGCGCGGGTGCGCGGCTTGGTGCCGTTCGGATGGGGACTGCGCCAGTTGGAAATCGATCAGGAGATGCTCCGGCTCGGGCAATTCGCCATCGCGCGCTGCGTTGCCATCCTGCCCGACGGTAGCACCCTGGACATCCCCGCCCAAATGCCGCCGCCGGCGCCGCGCCGGGTGCCGCCGGGGGTGAAGGAAGCGCGGGTATTCATCGCCGTCCCGGCCCGCGCCCGCGATGGCGCGGAGATCGTCGCGCCCGGCGCCGCCCAGCGCCGCTTTCGGGCTACCGATCATGCCGTGCGCGACACCAGTGCCCCCGAGCGCGAGCCAGTGGAGATCAGCGTCGGTCGCTTGAACGTGGGCCTGCTGTTCGAGGGCGAGCCGCAGGACGATCTCATCGTGCTGCCCATCGCCCGTATCGCCCAGGTGGAGCCCGGCGGGGCGGTGCTGCTCTCGCCGCGCCACATTCCCCCGTGCCTGGATTACGAGGCTTCGCCGCGCCTGGTGCAGATCCTCAACGAAGTCCACGGTCTCGTACACAACCGCGCCGAAGCCCTGGCCGAGCGCGCCGACCCCAGCCGCATGGCCGCCGACAGCGCCGGGCTGGTGGACGTGCTGGTCCTGCGGGTCATGAACGGCGCCGATGCGGTGCTGCATCATCTCTCGCATTTCCCCGGCTGCCATCCCGAACTTCTATTCCGCGAGATGGTGCGGCTGGTGGGCGACCTGTCCACCTTCGATACCCATCGTCGCCGCGTACCGGATCTGCCGCCTTATGTGCATGAGGATCTCGAGAGCTGCCTGGAGCCGCTCCTGGCGTCCCTGCGGCAGGCGCTGAATGTGGTGATCGAGCGCAACGTCGTGCCTTTGCCGCTTCAGGAGCGGGGCTACGGCATCCGCACCGCCACCATTCTCGACCGCACCATCTTCTCCGGCGGTCGGTTCATTCTGGTCGCCAGCGCCGGCATTCCGCACGAGACCCTGCGCACCCAGCTTCCGGCCACCACCAAGGTGGGCTCCGTCGAGCAGATCCGCGATCTGGTGAATTTGCAATTGCCCGGCATTCCCCTGCGCTCGCTGCCGGTGGCGCCGCGGGAACTGCCGTATCTCCAGGGGGCGGTCTATTTCGAACTGGATCAGGGGGTTGAGCTCTGGCGCAGCCTGGCCCGTTCGGCCGCCTTCGCCTTCCACGTGAGCGGTGACTATCCCGACCTCCATCTGGAGTTCTGGGCTATCCGGGCAGGCCAGCCGTGACCCACGCATCGGACATGGGCGACGATGAACCCACCGTCATCGGCCATCGGCCGGTGGCCGCGGGCCGCAACGGACGCGACAGCGAGCGCCCCCTGCAGCCGACCCCTGCCTTCGACGGCGCCATGCCGTTGCGGCCGGCGCCCTCCGCCGTCTCGCATGCATCGGCGCCTCCAGCACCGGGCCTGCTGGCGGAACTGCCGCTGTCCGCCGAACCCAGCCGGCCGGAGGATGTGATCGCTGCTGCGGCGACGCCGCTGTTGGCGCTCGTGGCCCAGCTGCGGCAGGCGGTGGACTATGCGGATGTCACCGCGCTGCGCACCGAGACCGTGGCGCAGATCAAGAAATTCGACGAGCGCGCCCTCAAGCTGGGCGCGCGGGTGTCTGATGTCAGCGCCGCCCGCTATGTGCTGTGTTCGCTGCTGGACGAAACGGTGATGACCACCCCGTGGGGGGCCGCCAGCAACTGGAGCACCCACAGCCTGCTCAACCAGTTCCACGGCGAGACCTGGGGCGGCGAAAAGGTGTTCGCCATTCTGGATCGCGTGCGGGCCAATCCGGCCCAGCACCTCGCCTTGCTGAAGCTGGTGGACCTGTGCCTCGCCTTCGGCTTCGAGGGCAAGTACCGGGTCATGGAGGGCGGATCCTATCAGCTCGACGAAATGCGCGACGAATTGGGCCGGATCTGGCGCAACCACGTGAAGGCGCTGCCGGAAGATCTGTCGCCGCAATGGCAGGGGGTTTCGGTTCGCCGCCGATTGCGCTCGGCCTTGCCCTTGTGGGTGTTGCTCGCCACCGCCGGCGTGCTGCTGCTGGGCATCTACGGACTGTTCGCCTTCCGCCTGGATCAGGGGGTAACGCCCATCGAAAGCCGGTTCGAGCGCATCGGCGCGCCGAGGACCTGAGGACAGTCATGCTGAACGCCGCCCTCACCGAACTGCTGCGCGTTCGCAACCTGCTGATCGTGCTCGGCCTGCTCTGCGTCTCCATCCTGATCTGGTTCGTCGGGCCGTCGATCAGCATTGCCGGCGTAACGCCCCTGGCAAGCGTGGGCGCGCGCATCGGCAGCATCGTCACGCTGTTCGGCCTGGTCGCGGCGGCGATGATCCTGCGCATCCTGCTGGCCCGGCGCGCCAATGCGCTGGCCATCCGCAATCTGCTGGACACCGACGGACTGGCGACGCTGGCCAGCGAAAAATCGTCCGACGAGATCGAGCTGATCCGGGAACGGTTCGAAGCCACGATGCGGGTGCTGAAGGACACCACCATCGGCAAGGAGTCCGGCCGCAACTACATGATTCAGTTGCCGTGGTACGTCATCATCGGACCGCCCGGCGCCGGCAAGACCACAATCCTCAAGAACTCCGGTTTGACCTTTCCACTCGCGGAACGGGTGGGCGACGATCCAGTGGCCGGGATCGGCGGCACCCGCTATTGCGACTGGTGGTTCACCGATGAAGCGGTTCTGATCGACACCGCCGGCCGCTACACCACGCAGGACGTCAACAGCGAGGTCGACAAGGCCACCTGGCGCGGCTTTCTCGAACTCCTGCGCACCCATCGGCCGCGCCGGCCCATCAACGGCGTCCTCGTCGCCATCAGCCTCGCCGACGTGGTGTCGGGCGATGACGCCACCCGCAAGAGGCATGTGGAGGCCATCAAGAAGCGGCTGCAGGAATTGATGCGCTTCTTCGGCATGCCGGTGCCGGTCTATGTGCTGCTGACCAAATGCGATCTGGTGAGCGGCTTCAGCGAATATTTCGACGAACTGGACGACGCCGGCCGCGCCCAGGCGTGGGGCACCACATTCGCGCTTGATGATCCCAACGCCCAGCCCGGCGCCGACTTCGACCATCGGTTCATGGGCCTGGTGGAGCGTCTGGAAGGCCGGCTGATGCGGCTGCTGCACCAGGAGCGCAGCATCGCCCGCCGCTGCCGCATGTTCACCTTCCCGAAGGAGTTCGCCAGCCTGCGTGATCCCTTGGCCGGCTTCATCGCCGATGTATTCAAGGTGAGCCGGTTCGAGATGCGACCGATCCTGCGGGGCCTCTATTTCACCAGCGGCACCCAGGAGGGCACGCCGGTGGATCGCCTGCTGGGAGCCATGAGCCGCAATTTCGGCCTCGCCGGTACCCGCCAACTGGCGTTCAGCGGCAAGGGCAAGGCGTTCTTCATCAATCGCGTGCTCACCGACGTGGTGTTCGAGGAGCAGGGGCTGGTGGGGGTCAACCGCCAATTGGAGCGGCGCCTCTCGGCGGTGCGGGGGATGGCTTATGTGGCGACGGCCGCCGTCACCCTGGCCCTCGCCTCCACCTGGATCTTCGGCTCGGCCCAGAGCGAGATCCGCATCGGCGAAACCCGCGTCGCCCTGGACGATCTGGACCAACACTTACGGCGCCTGCCGCCGAATTCCACCTTCCACGATCTGTTGCCGGTGCTGAACGCCGCCACCCGCCTGGATCATATCACCACCGCCTCCAACGGCTGGATCAGCAACGAAAGCCTCGGTCTCTCCGCCGCCCCGCGCCTGAGCGCTGCCTCGACGGCCGCCTATGATCGGCTCCTGGTCACGCGGCTATTGCCCAGCCTGGGCAGCCGGCTCGAAGACCGCATCGATCAGGACCAGCGCACGGGCACGCCGGCGGCGTTGGAAGACCTGCGCAATGCGCTGCGCAACTATCTGATGCTGGGCGAGCCCGAGCGCTTTGATCGCGCCACCATGACCCAGGTGGCCAAGAGCGAAGCGGTGCTGGCGTTTCCGCTCGACACCGCCAAGCAGACCCAGATGGCCGCGCATCTCACCAGCCTGATGGCGCTGATGCCCAAGCCCTATCCGCTCAATCAGGCACTGATCAGCAACGCCCGTTCCAAGCTGGCCAAGGTGCCGCAGGTGGATCAGCTCTATGCCCGACTGCTGCGGGACGGCTACCAGACGCCGGCGCTCACCAGCATCGACCTTGGCCAATTGCTCGGCGCGCGTAGCCTTACTGGCACGCCCGATGCCCAGGCCAATGGCGGCCTGGTCATTCCCGGCCTGTTCACGCGCCCCGGCTTCTACAATTACTTCCTGGTGCAGCTGCCGATCCTGGTCTCCGAGGAACTGGGCTCCGATTGGGTGGCCGGCGGCAGCACCCAGCCGCAGGCGCAGGCCCTGGCCCGCCAGATCGCCGATCGCTATGTGAAGGACTATGTGGCGACCTGGCAGGGGGCGCTGTCGCGCATCACGCCGGTGCGCTTCAACGACATGCCCCGCGCCATGGCGGTGCTGCAAAATCTGGCCGGCCCGCAATCGCCGGTGGATGCACTGGTGGCCAGCGTGCGCGAGAACACCGATCTGCCGCCGCCGGGCCAGGACACCAACGTGCCGCCCCCGCCGGGCGCCGCTAATCCGCAGGTGTCGCCCTTGGCGGTGGCCGCAAGCAAGGCCGCGGGCGCGGTGACCAGTACCACCACCGCCGCGGCGCTGGGGGACGGGCCGTGGCCGGGCAAGACCATCACCCAGCCCTTCATTCCCCTCATCCAACTGGCATCTCCCGGCGCTGCCGGCCAATTGCCCGCGCTGGGACGCATCCGCGACCTGCTCAGCAATGTCTATGGGGTGATGTCGGGGGTCTCCAACGCCCCGCAGCCGGCGGTGGCGGCCTTCCAGATCGTCGCCAGCCGGGTCAAGGACCAGAAGAACGACGCCTTCGCCGCCCTGCGCGCGGACTCGGCCCTGCGGCCGGAGCCTGTGCGCACCATCCTCCAGGTGGTGGACGACAGCGCCTGGTCCACGCTGTTGTCGCTGGCCTATCAGAATGTGAACCAGGCCTGGAAGCAGGACGTGCTGCCGGTGTGCGAGAGCGCCATCGCCCGGCGCTATCCCATCTATGCGGACGCCAAGGACGAGGTGACGCTCAACGATTTCACCGACTTTTTCCGGCCCGGCGGCACGCTGGATACCTTCTTCAGCCAATATATGGCCGGCTTCGTGCTGGATCAGCGTGGCACTTATGTGCCGGTGACGGTGGACGGCTCACGGGTCCCCGTCAGCCAGGCCGCGCTGGCGCAGTTCAGCCGCGCCCGCCAGATTCGCG
>CALRNP020000217.1:0-9759 GCA_943369575.1 Azorhizobium sp. AG788
CCAGGATCAAACTCTCAAGTTGTATTGAGTTTGATTTGGCTAAGTCAAAACGTAAAACTCTCATCTATGACGAGGTCGAACCTTTCCATATCGCTCTCGCGATAACAGAAGGTCCGGAGTTACGTCGACCGCCGAAGTCATTCTCGGCCTCTCAAACCCCCAGGATTACTCCCGAAGACCCAAGAGACCCGCAAGGACTCCGCCGTCCACGTTTCTCTTTCTTCTCTTCAACCTGTCAAACAGCACGAGATCCGAAGACCTCAAGGACCGAAATCCCAATGACGCAAACCTGAGAACCGAAGAGCAAACCCGACCGAAGCCGAACCGCTCAAATCCCCCTCCACCCGAAGGCAGAACCGACACCTCATCATCCGGTCTCTCGACCGTCCGTCACAACACCAAAGTCGTGAGAAGCATCGGCGGCGCCGGCACCGCGTTTCGCCGCGGCCCGTCGTCGTTGGGCGGTTTATAGGGGGAGCCCTTTTTCCTGTCAACACCCGAAAACGGAGTGACAAATCCTCGACCCGCGCTGTGGACAGCGAAGGCTCAAAGCACCCACGACCCCATATTTAATCAGCTCTGCGACACCCGCAAGACCCTGTGCGAAACGCCTGCGCCGCAGAGCCCTGGCTCCATCCTCAGGCTGACACACAAATCTGTCGTGCAGCTTGCAAAGCCCGCAACGGCGCCATTTCGCGGCGGTTGCGTTCCATTTGCAGAAAAACGCATCGCCCGCGTTTTTGTTCCCCTCGGGGTCGGTCCCACGGGCTGTCGATGATCGCTGCGACGAATCATGGCGCGCACAAATCATTTGGGATCAAAGGGTTGCCTCTTTTTTCGGGGTTCCGGCTTCGCACCCGCAATTTTGGCGGCCGGCGTCAGGGACGACGCCGGCCGCAGATGCTGTCGTGTGTCACTGGTATCCACGCCGGGTGCCACCGGCGCGACACCGGCTCTACGATAGGACGACGGTCGCAATGATCCCGCCCGCGCGTCTGTTCCGGAGGCTTCCCGATGTCCGACTCTCGCCTTGCCGCGCCGCCATCGGCGGGTGCCGACCACTTGCTGGCCCGCCTGCCGCGGGTGCCGGCTTCCTTCTTCGGCATCGTGCTCGGCCTTGCGGGGCTGGGTGGCGCATGGCGCGAGGCGCACAAGGCGTGGGGGGTGCCGTCGCAGGTGGGCGAAAGCCTGATGCTGGTGGCGACCCTGGTCTGGGCGACGCTGCTGCTGTTCTACGTGGGCAAATGGATCAGTGCCCGGCAGCAGGCGCTGGCGGAGCTGGATCACCCGATCCAATGCTGCTTCGTCGGCCTGATCGGGGTGGCCACCATGCTGATCGCGCTCGCCGCCCTGCCCTATGCGCGGCCGGTGGCGGTGGTGCTGGTCACGCTCGGCACGCTTTTCACCGTGATGTTCGGCTTGTGGCGCACGGGCCTGCTCTGGCGCGGCGGGCGGGAACACACCACCACGACGCCGGTCATGTATCTGCCGACGGTGGCGGGCTCGTTCGTGACGGCCATCTGCCTGGGGGCCATGGGCTATCCTGATTGGGGGCAGATGGCGTTCGGCGCCGGCTTCTTTTCCTGGCTGGCCATCGAATCGGTGCTGATGGTGCGGCTCTATACGGCGCCCACCCTTGAACCGATGCTGCGGCCGTCGCTGGGCATCCAACTGGCGCCGCCCACCGTGGGGCTGGCGGCCTATCTGGCGGTCACCAGCGGCGCGCCGGATGTGCTGGCCCACGCGCTGCTGGGCTACGGCCTCCTCCAGGGATTGCTGCTGCTGCGCATGCTGCCCTGGATCGCCGAGCATCCGTTCACCCCATCCTATTGGGGCTTCACCTTCGGCCTCACCGCCTTGGCCACCGCGCCGCTGCGGATGATCGCGCGGGGCGAGACCGGCGCGCCGGCGGTGCTGGCGCCCTATCTGTTCATCCTGGCCAATCTGGCCATTGCCTGGATCGCGTTGCTCACGGTGCGGCTGCTGATCCAGGGCCGGCTGTTCCCGCGCCCGGCGCCGGCGCCATAATCGTCACGCCACCAGCGCGGCCGCCTTGGCGTTGAGGGCGGCGCAGGCGGCCTTGGGGTCCAGTTCCACCTGCACGCCGCGTTGGCCGCCATTGAGGAACACCGTCTCTTCCGCGAGCGCGGTCTCCTCCATGACGGTGGGCACCGCCCGCTTCTGGCCGAACGGGCTGATGCCGCCCACCACATAGCCGGTGATGCGCTCGGCCTCGGCGGGGCGCATCATCTGCGCCGCCTTGCCGCCGAAGGCCGCCGCCAGCTTCTTCATGCTGACCTCGCGGTCGGAGGGCACCACCACGCACACCGGCTTGCCGTCCACCTCCGCCATCAGCGTCTTCAGCACCCGGCGCGGATCGGCGCCGATGGCCTCCGCCGCCTGGAGGCCGATGCGCTCGGCGGAGGGATCATAGGTATAAGTGAGGGTTCGGAACGGGACCCCGGCCTTCTGCAGGGCGAGGGTGGCGCGGGTGGTCTTGGACATGGGCCAGACGGGGCTGCGGGTTGAAAGCGGGCACCGCTGCGCCCCGGCAGGGGCACATGGCGATCCACCTTGTTTGGGCGCGGGCGCGGTTCGCCGTCAAGCGGTGGCTTGGCGGGCGGGCCGGGGGCGCACCGTCAATGCACGAAGACATGATCATCCATGCAGCCGGCGCTGTTCCCCGAGGGCCGCGAATAAGCCAATCTGCCGCCACTTTGCGCGGACACGCCGCGCCCTCCCCGGCGAGCGAAACGCTTCGCCGGCCGAGAGAAAGGGAAACGAGAATGATCGACCTGCATTATTGGCCCACGCCCAACGGCCACAAGATCACGCTGTTCCTGGAAGAGGCGGGCCTGCCTTACGAGATCAAGCCGGTCAACATCAGCACCGGCGACCAGTTCAAGCCCGATTTCCTGAAGATCGCCCCCAACAACCGCATGCCGGCCATCGTCGATCATGAGCCGGCCGGCGGCGGGGCGCCGATCTCGGTGTTCGAATCCGGGGCCATCCTGCTCTATCTGGCGGAGAAGACCGGCAAGTTCCTGCCTCAGGACGTGCGCGGCCGCTTTGAGGTCTTGCAATGGCTGTTCTGGCAGATGGGCGGCCTGGGCCCCATGGCCGGGCAGAACCACCACTTCAGCCAATATGCGCCGGAGAAAATCCCCTACGCCATCGAGCGCTATGTGAAGGAAACCAACCGCCTCTATGGCGTGCTGGACCGGCGCTTGGAGGGCCGCGACTTCATCGGCGGCGCCGACTATTCCATCGCCGACATGGCGGCCTATCCCTGGATCGTGCCGCATGAGCGCCAGCAGCAGAAGCTGGAGGACTTCCCCAACCTGAAGCGCTGGTTCACCGCCATCGGCGCCCGCCCGGCCACGGTGACCGCTTATGAGAAGGGCAAGGCGGTGAGCAGCACGCCGACCGTGAACGAAGCCAGCCGCGCCGTGCTGTTCGGCCAGACCGCCACCTCGCTGAAGGCGTGACGCCCGCGGGCTGCCGGTGCCGATCGGCCCGGCAGCCCGACATCCTCAGGAGCGGGCGCCCACCAGTTGCGGGGTGTCGCGATAATCCTGCGGGAACAAGCGCTTGAGGTTCTCCACCTTCGGCTTGTCATTGATGACGATGTACATATTGTCTGGATGCCGCACCAGATAGTCCTGGTGATAGGCCTCGGCCGGATAGAAGGCGCTGAGCGGCTCGATGGTGGTGGCGATCGGCCGGGGGAACAGCTTGGCGGCCCCCAGTTGCGCCACATAATCGGTGGCCAGCGTGCGCTGGGCGGCATCATCGACGAAGATGGCCGAGCGATATTGCGTGCCCACGTCCGGGCCCTGCCGGTTCTTCTGGGTCGGGTCATGCACCACCGAGAAGAAGATGCGCAGCAACTCGCCCGCCCCCACCACGCGAGGATCATAGGTGATGCGCACCGCCTCCGCATGGCCGGTGTCGCCATTGCTGACGCGGGAATAGTCCGCCGTCTCCTTGGTGCCGCCCGCATAGCCGGAGACGGCCGCCTTGACACCCTTCACATGCTGATAGACCGCCTGCACGCCCCAGAAGCAGCCGCCCGCCACCACCAGAGTGGCGGTCTCGCCGGTCTCTGCCGGGGCTTTCACCGGGGCTGGGGCCAGGACCGCCGTCTCGGCGGCGCGCACGCCGGGGGCAAAGGACACGGCGAGCAGCACGGCGAGCGCCGATGCCGCCAGGAAGCGACGGCGGCCGCCACGGGCGAGGGCCGCGGCCTCATGCTCCGGCGGGCGAGACAGACCTGATTGGTGATGGCGCATTGCGGTGTTCCCTACACAGCCGCCCCGCATCCGCGGCGGCTTCAGGCAGTGTACGTCCACGGGCGCCCGGCTGTTACGCCGATGCCGCCATCGTGACCGGCCGCAGCGCTAGGAATGCTCAGGCGCGACCGGCTCCGGACCGTCTTCGTTCGCAGCATGCTCGTCCGCGATATGCTCCGCATCCCGTTGTCGGGCCGGGCGGGCGGCGCCGTCCAGGAAGGTGCGGCGCTTGCCGATCTCGGCGGCCATGAAGTCGAGGAAGGCCCGCACCCGTGCCGCATGGCGCAGGTCGGGATGGGTCAAGAGCCACAGATCATTGCCATAGGAGGGCTCCGGCGGTTCGAGCCGCACCAGGGCCGGGAAGGCATCGGCGATGAAGCAGGGCACGTAGCCGATGCCGAGGCCGGCTTCCACCGCCTCGGCGAGGCCCAGCACCGTATTGACCTTGTAGCCGATGCGCTCGGGCGGGACCCGGCTCTGAACATCGCGCACCACCTGCATGCCGCCGAAGCCGTCGCTGAGGGAGATCCAGTCTCGCTGCGTCAGGTCGGCGGCGGCCAGCGTCTGCGGATCGGGAAAATCGGCGGCGCGGCCGTAGAGCGCCCAGCCCAGGCGCGCCACCCGGCGGCCCACCAGATTGTCGGGGGGCGTGTCGGTGGCGCGGATCGCCACGTCGGCGTCGCGCTTGGAGAGATTGAGCGCGGAATTGCCCAGCACCAGTTCGAGGCGCACCTGCGGAAAGGCAGCGCGGAAGCCGGAGAGCAGCGGCAGCAC
This sequence comes from Azorhizobium sp. AG788, assembly GCA_943369575.1. Taxonomy (GTDB): domain Bacteria; phylum Pseudomonadota; class Alphaproteobacteria; order Rhizobiales; family Xanthobacteraceae; genus Azorhizobium. The sequence goes on from CALRNP020000217.1 coordinate 5,067, forward strand.
CAGATGCAGCAGCAGGCTGTCGCTGGTGGTGACGCGCAATTCGCCCGCCGGCGCCAGTTCGCGCCCGGCGATCTTGCGGGTGACGGAGGTGATGTCCGCATCCACACGCTCGGCCAGCGCCACCACTTCCTCGCCGGCCGGGGTTAAGGCGTAGCCTGCGCGGTGGCGCAGGAACAATTGGACGCCCAGCGCCTCCTCGATCTGGCGCAGCCGCCGGAACACGGTGGAATGGTTGACACCGATCTGTGCCGCCGCCGCCGGCAGGCCGCGCGCATCGGCCACCGCCTTGATCAGGCGGAAGTCGTCCCAGGCCAGGTTCTTGAACGGCTCCGCCACGGCATCTCTCCCGCTTCGCGCCGCCCCACACGAAAACGACCGCGCAGGGGCTGCGCGGTCGCATTTAGCATATTCGCAAACCGTCAGGCGGCGCGGGGCGAAGCCTTCGGGTCCACCAGCTGAGCCACGGTCACCGACTTGAGGGCGAAGGCGCCGTCGCCGAGGAAGCCCTGCACCACCGCCGCCATGGCGAGGAAAGCGGGATATTCCCAGCCGCCGCCGGTGGCGTTGAACACCCAGCCGTTCGGGGCATGCACCGAGAGCGCGCCCAGCAGCAGTGGCACCAGGGCCAGGGAGACCACGCGGCCGTAGAAGCCGACCAGGATGGCGACGCCGCCGATGAACTCGCCCAGCACGATCGGCCAGGCCAGAGCGGTGGGCAGGCCCACCTGGGCCAGATAGCCCTCGAAGCCGGCCATCGTGAACACGGCGAACTTCAGATAGGCATGCGAGATGAACATGACGCCGAGGGTGACGCGCAGGAGGAAGGCGCCATAGGGGGCGGTGCGATTGTCGATCATGGGAAGTCTCCAGTCTCAAGGGGTTTGATGGGTCCGGAGCCGATCAGCGGCTCCGGCGGTCAACTCACTGTGGCACCACCATTCCCATTTCTATCCCGCAATGCAATTTCGAATGTTGCACCATCGACATTGCATCAGTGCAATCGAAATTGCTGGCGCTGCGGGCCGGCTGGCCTATCTCTGGGGCCAAGGGCGCCGACCGGCCCCACCCCACACCTTCAGGAGCTCAGCCATGACCGTCTCCGCTTCCATCCCCGGCATCCACCACATCACCGCCATCTCCGGCCCCGCCCAGCGCAACCTGGACTTCTACACCCGTGTCCTCGGCCTGCGGCTGGTGAAGAAGACGGTGAATTTCGATGATCCGGGCACCTATCACTTCTATTTCGGCGATGAGGCCGGCCAGCCCGGCACCATCCTCACCTTCTTCCCCTGGGCGCATGTGGCGCCGGGCCGGCTCGGGGTGGGCGAAACCCAGGAGACGGTGTTCCGGGTGCCGGAAAGCGCGCTTGGCTTCTGGCTGCACCGGCTGGTGGAGGCCGGCGTCGCCCACCAGGCGCCCATCGAGCGCTTCGGCGAGAAGGTGATCCCGTTCAAGGATCCCGACGGCATGCGCCTGGCCTTCGTCGGCGTCCCCGGCATTGAGGGCGAGCCGGCCTGGACTGGCGGCACAGTGCCGGCGGAAGCGGCGATCCGCGGCTTCCATTCCGCCAGCCTGCTGCTGGCCGACACCGCCCCCACCGGCGCGATCCTCACCGACGTGCTCGGCTTCACCGAAGTGGCCCGCGAGGGTGACCTGGTGCGCTACCGGGCGGGAACCACTCAGAGCGGCGGCATCGTCGATCTGCGCGGCGCCGGCGGCTTCCTGCCCGCCCGCATGGGTGGCGGCTCCGTGCACCACATCGCCTTCCGCGCCGCCGACGACGCGGCCGAGATGGCGATGGTGCGCAAGCTGAAGGAGAACCACGGCATCGCCACCACGGAGCAGAAGGACCGCAACTACTTCCGCTCCGTCTACTTCCGCGAGCCCGGCCATGTGCTGTTCGAGATCGCCACCGACGTCCCCGGCTTTGCCGCCGACGAGCCGGTGTCCAGCCTCGGGCAGGCGCTGAAGCTGCCGTCCTTCCTGGAGCCGCGCCGCGCCGCCATCGAGGAGGTGCTCCCGGTCCTGGTCTGAGTTGAGGCCCGCCGGCCATCGGGTCCGGCGGGCGCCACCCGGCGACCGCGCCCCTCTTTGCTTATCCTCGCACCCTCATGGGAGGCTGCCATGACCAATGAGACATCGCTCTCCTTCATCCATCGCTTCGAGCCGGCCCGCGCGCCGGGCTCGGCCCCGCTGCTGCTGCTGCACGGCACCGGCGGCGACGAGAACGACCTGCTGCCGCTCGGCCGCGCCGTGTCGCCCAATGCCGCTTTGCTCTCGCCGCGCGGCAAGGTGCTGGAAGGCGGCATGCCGCGCTTCTTCCGCCGCCTGACCGAAGGCGTGTTCGACGAGGCCGACGTGCGCCGCCGCGCTGGCGAACTGGCGGATTTCATCGCCGAGGCGCGGGTGGCCTATGACCTGCCCGCCCCCATCGCCCTGGGCTTCTCCAACGGCGCCAACATCGCCGCTGCCGTGCTGCAACTGCATCCCCAGGCCTTGGCGGGAGCGATCCTGCTGCGGGCCATGGTGCCGCTGAGCGATCCGCCGGAGGCCGATCTGGCCGGCCGCAAGATCCTCATGCTGTCCGGCGCGGTGGATCCCATCGTGCCGGCCGCCAACTCCGCCCGGCTGGCGGACATCCTGACCCGGTCCGGCGCGCATGTCCGCCACCAGGTGCTGCCGGTGGGCCATGGCCTCTCGCAGGCCGACCTCGGGCTCTCGCAGGAATGGCTCGCCGCCGGCTGAGGCGACGGACCATTCAACCCGATCCGCCGCGGGGCACCGCGGCGGGTCACCCTTTTCACGCCGCCGGGCGGCGGGTGACCACCAGGTCCGAGACCAGGACCTGCACCGCTTCGCCTTTCTGGTTGCGGGTCTCGCTGCGCAGGCGCACCCGCCCCCGGTCCGGCCGCGACCGCGAGGGGGTGATCGCCATCACCTCGCTATGCACCGTCAGCACATCGCCCGGACGGGTGGGACGCGGCCAGGACACCTCGCCGCCGGAGCCGATGATGCCGCCGGCAATGGGGGCGCCGCCATCCACCAGCAGACGCATGGTGACGGACGCGGTGTGCCAGCCGCTGGCGGCGAGCCCCGCAAACAGCGTATCCTTCGCCGCCTCATGGTCGAGGTGGAACGGTTGAGGATCAAACGCCGCCGCGAAAGCTGTGATCTGCTCGGCATCCAAGGTGTAGCTGCCGCTGACGAAGCGCTGGCCCACCTGGAGGTCGTCGAGATACAGCGGGGGCGTGACAGGGGGCGATTGAGTGTCCATGGACGTCTCCGAAGCCGCTATAAGGCTGTCATGGCGCGCCGGGCGAATCCGCTCACATCGTGGCGCGAGATGCGTTGACCGCAAACTCTTGGGGCACAAGTAACTTGCGTCATCATAGTGTCCGACCTAGTTTGTGTCCACGTGCTGCGTGCGTCTCCCGCCGCGCTGCCCCGGGCTGCCGCACCCGGCACAGCCGACGCCGCCCTCTGCCGCCTGCGGCGCTTCTCCCTGGCATCCGTGTGATGTGGTTGCTTCCCGCCCGCTTGCCGGCCCCCCTCAGGCAGGCGTCGCCTGTCCGCCGGCGCGACCCCCGTTCAAGGATTTCCGTTTGATGTCGCAGGCCTTTTCGCAGCGGGTCGTCGTTACCGGCCTCGGCCTCGTGTCGCCTTTGGGATGCGGGGTAGAGCCAGTGTGGGCGCGGCTGATCGCCGGCCGCTCGGGCCTGCGCCGCTTGCCCGACGCCATGCTGCCGGACGTGGAGCCGAAGGTGGCCGGCGTCGTGCCGTCACGGGAAGAGGATCCACACGGGTTCGATCTGGAGGCGGTGCCGGTCAAGGACCGCAAGAAGATGGACCGCTTCATCCTGTTTGCCCTGGAAGCCTCGCGCCAGGCGCTGGAACAGGCCGGCTGGCAGCCGGACGACGAAGCGGACCGGGAGCGCACCGGCATCATCATGGCCTCGGGCATCGGCGGCTTCCAGGGCATCGTCGAGGCGGTGCGCACGGTGGATGCGCGCGGCGCCAAGCGGCTGTCGCCCTTCACCATCCCCTCCTTCCTCATCAGCCTTGCCGCCGGGCAGCTCTCCATCCGCTACGGCTTCAAGGGGCCGCTGGGGGCGCCGGTCACCGCCTGCGCCGCCAGCGTCCAGGCCATCGGCGACGCGCTGCGGCTGATTCGCTCGGGCGAAGCTGATGTGATGGTCTGCGGCGGCGCCGAAGCCTGCATCGACCGGGTCAGCCTCGGCTCCTTCGCCGCCGCCCGCGCCTTGTCCACCCGCTTCAACGACACCCCCGAGGCCGCCTCCCGGCCGTTCGATACCGCCCGCGACGGCTTCGTCATGGGCGAAGGCGCCGCCTCGCTGGTGATCGAGACCCTGGAGCATGCCCTGGCGCGCGGCGCGACGCCGCTGGCGGAAGTGGCCGGCTATGGCACCAGTTCCGACGCCTTCCATGTGACCGCCGCGCCGGAAAACGGTGAAGGCGCCCAGCGCGCCATGCGCGCCGCCCTGCGCATGGCCGGGCTGGAGCCGGGGCAGATCGGCTATATCAATGCCCACGCCACCTCTACCCCGGTGGGCGACACCAGCGAACTGGCCGCCATCCGGGCGGTGTTCGGCGAGGGCGGCCCGGCCATCTCCTCCACCAAGTCCGCCACCGGCCATCTGCTGGGGGCGGCAGGGGCGCTGGAGGCGGCCTTTTC
>CALRNP020000218.1:0-9745 GCA_943369575.1 Azorhizobium sp. AG788
GTGCGCAGATCGGCGATGGCATAGGGCGAGATCTGATAAGACGCCGTATTCGCATCGTCCGAATAATAGCCGCCGATGGCCCGCAGGTCGCCGGAGATGTTGAAATTCGGCAAAGCTTCCCAGTTGAAGCCGATGCTGAACGTATAGCCCGGAGACTTCTGGAATTCGTCGCCCTCGTAGGAGGGATTGGACAGCATCTGGGTGATCTCGGTGTGCGTATAGCCGAGACCTGAGCGAAGGCGTAGGCTGCGCAGGATCTGATAGTCTGCCGAAAGTTCGAAGCCATACGCGTTGGCGTTCTCGGCATTCACCGTATAATATTGGGTGATGCCGCTCGCCAGAGCCACGCCCACGTAACGCTGGGCGTCATTATAGTCCATATAGAACAGGTTTGCGGTCACATAGAGCTTGTTGTCCAGGAAATGAGCCCGGGTGAAGAGCTCATAGTCCCAGACTGTTTCCGGCTTGAACGTCAACCACTGACCGCTGCTGGTATTGAGCGAAACACCACCGGGATTATAACCCTTGCTCACCAGGGCGCCCACAGTGACATCCTCGGTGAGCTTGTAGGCGATGGAGATCTTCGGCAGCAGCGCGTCGAAGGTCTCATCATAATTGAGCGGCGCCTTGGCCAGGGTGGAGGTGCCCAGACGCTGCACCCGGTCGGTCTCATACCGCAATCCGCCGGTGATGCTCCAGCGATCCGTCAGGCGATAGGTGGTCTCGCCGAAGAAGGCGAGACTTTCCTTGGTGTCGTCGAACGTCGAGTTTCCGAGATAGTAAAGCGTTTCGTCCGAGCTCGTATTAGCATAATAGACCGCCGCCATGCCGCTCCAGACCTGCTCGACGGTGCCGAACAACAGGCGCGCCTCGTTCGACACGTTGGTCTGCGCGATATCGGCACCCGCATTGCTCTTGGGATAACTCACACGCTCCACGTCCGAGGTGGAGTATTGCGCCTGATTGACGAATTTGATGCCGTTGAAGAAATCGTAGGAAAAATCAAAGACGCCGGTGTTGGTGGTCTGGTTCCAACTGGGCATGTAGGTGGTGGTGCTGTTGAGCGACGAATAGGGGTAGAACGCCGATTCGTCGGTGGGCCGGTTGCTGTTGTTATAGGAATAGGTCAGCTTGGCCTCGAGCCCGGGCAGGGCCGCAGGCCGCCACAACAACTTGCTGCGCAGCACCGTGTTGGCGAAATCCTGGTCGGTATCGCCTTGAACGAACTTCGGGCTGGTGAAATTGATGAAGGTGTCGCGCCCCTGGTAGTCCACCGCAAGGCGGGCGGCGAAATCATTGCCCAGCGGGCCGGACACCATGGCCGAGACCCGGGACGAATTGTAGCTGCCATACTCCGCCTGATAGGCGGCCTCGGGCTTGAAGGTGGGATCCTTGGTGTGGACGATGATCGTGCCGGCGATGGCGTTGGCGCCCTGCGATGTGGTCTGCGGACCACGGAACACTTCGATGCTCTCCACGTCCCAGGTGGGGTCGCCGCCGAAGACATATTCGTAATAATTCTGATAGTGCCCGTCGATGTTGGTGGTCGCCCGCGGCACCGTGCCGGATAGGAAGGCGATGGAGCCTGAATTCGGCCCCTGGGTATCCTGGCCACGGATGATGGGGGCACCCACCGTGCCCAGGAAGACGACGTTGGGCGTGCCCGCGAGCACTTCGCGGACGGTGTTGTCGCCGAACTGGCTCTCGATGTCCTTCGCGGTCAGCACTGAGACAGAGGCCGCGGTCTGGTCGAGAGTGCGTTCCACCTTCTCGCCGGTCACGACAATCGGCGACAATTCCACCGCCGTGTTGTCAACGCCGGCCTGTTGAGCGCGTGCTTCGGAGACGAAGAGAGTGGCAAATGCAAGCACGCTCACGCTGCGCATGAGCGATCCGGATAGGCCAAGCGACATGTAACACGTGTCCCGAGTGGGTCGCTGGCTGGGACCGGGCCTTGGCTTGCGACGGAAAGCTATAATTCCACGATACAGAATGCATTCCGCATGTCAACATTGTGTCCATGGGGTGGCAGCCGGCGGGTCGCCCAGGAAGCTGCCCCTGGATTGATCAATGCGCTGTGATCCCATAGCGTCTCCGTCGCGATTTTGACGCGCGCACGCAAGGGCCGGACCGGGCAAGATCGGTTCGGCGGTGCGCGTCACCGTCGTCTGCTCCGTTCCACAACGCACAGATCGACATGGCCTCCCGAACGCCCGCAAAGAAGCAACCCCAGCCGGACAGCAAACGCTCGGGGACCATCCAGTCGGTATCCATCGCGGCTCGGTTCCTCTCCATCCTCGCCAATGCCGAGGGGCCGATGATGCTGGGGGATATCGCCAAGCTCGGGCGGACCGGGGCCTCGACGGCCCACCGCTACATGCGCAGCCTGGTTCAGGAGGGCCTGGTCGCTCAAGATGAGACCAGCGGCCGCTATGATCTGGGACCGGCGGCGATCAGCATTGGCATCGGTGCCTTGCGGCGCGTCGATGCGGTGGAGGTGGCGGCGCGGCAGATGAAAGCCTTGTCGGCGCGCATTGCCGCCAGTTGCGGTGTCGCCATCTGGACCGAGCGCGGGCCGACCGTTGTGCGGTGGTATCGCAGCGCCCAATTTGCCATCAGCACCGTGGCGCTGGGCGATGTGCTGCCGCTGGACAACACCGCTTGCGGTCTGGTCTTCCAGGCCTTTCTGCCACCGGATCAGATCAAGGCGGCGCGCAAGCTGCAGCCGCCTTCATTCCGCTTCCGCAGTACGCCGCCGACCGCCGCCCTGCTGGCGCAAGTGCGGGAGGCCCGTGGGAGCGAACTGAACGAGCATCTGTTTTCGCTGATGACCGGCAAGGCCGCGCCGGTGTTTGATGCACAGAATGAAGTCGTCTGCGTCGTCACCACCGTGTCGCTGATTTCAGACGCGGAGGCCGAGCAGCATCGCCAGCTGTTGTTCGATCTCGCCAGGAGCGTATCGGCCGACGCCGGCAGCGCGACGCGTCGCGGCTGAGTGGGTCCTCAGCCTGAAAATCCCGCCACCTTGGCCTTGGCGGCATCCAGCAGCCAGCTCTGATCGGAGCCGCTGATGAAGGCGCTGTAGCCTTCCGTCATCCGTTCGGGAATTTCCGCCGTGCCGGGCACGAACAGGCCGGCGGCGATGCCGGCGCCTTGGCAGGCCCGGCCCACGGCGCGCACTGCCTCGGCCACCTTGGGATCAGCGGTGCTCGCGACGCCCAGCGACAGCGACAGATCCGCCCGGCCCACGAACAGGCAGTCCACCCCCGGCACGGCGGCGATGGCGTCCAGATGCGCCAGCGCCGCCTCATCCTCGATCTGGCACCAGACCGAGGTTTCGCCGTCCGCTGCCGCCAGATAAGCAGCGGCGCCGCGGGTGCCGTAGCCACCGGCGCGCGGGGAGGGCGAGAAGCCGCGCTTGCCGGCATATTTCGCCGCCGCTATTGCGGCTTGGGCATCGGCGACGCTGCGCACATGGGGCACCACGATGCCGGTGGCGCCCATGTCGAGGCAGGCGGCGATGGGGCCGGGCTCCAGCCCTGCCACCCGCACCAGCACCGGCAGGCCGCCGGCCCGGCCGGCCAGGATCATGCGGTCCAGATCGCCGGGGGAGAAGGGCGCATGCTCGGCATCGATCACCACGCAATCGAGCCCGGCGAGCGCCAGGATTTCCATGGACTGATAGGCGGCGGTCTTCACGAAGGTGCCGATCAGCGGCCGCTTGAGACGGTCGCGGAAGGGTTCGGGCGTGGTCATGCGCTGGCTCCGGTCTCGGTGAGGCTTTTGGCGTCGCGCGCGCGCAACTCGGTCTTGACCACCTTGCCGTAATTATTCTTCGGCAAAGCCTCCACATACACATAGTGCTTGGGCCGCTTGAACCGGGCGATGCGCGACAGGCAGAGCGCATCCAGCGGCTCCGGCGGGGCGGTGCCCACCACATAGGCCACCACCACCTCGCCCCATTCCGGATCGGGCCGGCCGATCACCGAGACTTCCTGCACCTGCGGGTGGGTGAGCAGCACCTCCTCCACCTCGCGCGGATAGATATTGGTGCCGCCCGAGATGATGAGATCCTTGGAACGGTCCTTCAAGGTCAGATAGCCGGCGGCATCCAGCATGCCCATGTCGCCCGTATGCAGCCAACCGTTTTTCAGCGATTTGGCGGTGGCGGCAGGGTCGTTCCAATAGCCGGACATGACGGTTGCGCCCCGGCAGATCACTTCACCCACCTCGCCGGCGGGCAGAGGGGCGCCATCGTCATCCACCACCGCCACATCGATCATGGCGAAGGGCCGGCCCACGGAACCGAGCTTCTCGCGCCAACGGGGATCGGCGCGGTTGGCGATATCCTCTCGACCCAGGGTGGTGATGGTCATGGGCGTTTCGCCCTGGCCGTAGATCTGCACCAGATGATCGCCGAACACGTCGAGCGCCGCGATGGTGTCCTCCACATACATCGGCCCGCCGCCATAGACGATGGAGCGCAGGCGCGTGGGATCGAACGCCACGCCCGAGGCCACCAGTCGCTTGACCATGGTGGGCGCGGCGAACAGCGAGGTGCGGCCCCAATGGGCCGCAAGCGCCAGCATTTCGTCCGGCTCGAACGCGCCGCTTTCGGGCACCACATTGATGGCCCGGCGCATCACATGGGCCATGATGTAGAGGCCGGAGCCATGGCTCATGGGCGCGCCGTGATAGAGCACGTCGCCGGGGGCGATGGGGTCCACCTCGGCGGCATAGGCGTAGGACATGGCGGCCAGATTGCCGTGGGAGAGCAGGGCGCCCTTGGGCCGGCCGGTGGTGCCGGAGGTGTAGAACAGCCAGGCGAGATCGTCATCGGCGCTGGGATGGACCGGGAGGGGGTCCGCACTGAGCAGTTGCTCATAAGCCGCGCCGCCGATGGGCAGGACGTAGCGCAGGCTGTCGGGCGCGAACGGCGCCAGCGCGGCATCCAGCCCCTTGGAGACGAAGGCCACGGTGGCGCCGGAATGCTCGAGAATGTAGCCGAATTCCGCGCCGTGCAGCTTGGCATTGACCGGCACCGCCACCGCCCCCGCCAGCCAGATGCCATAGAGGATTTCCAGATAGTCCGGGCCGTTCTTGGCGATCACCGCCACCCGCCCGCCCACCGGCACGTTCAACGGCCCGCGCAGGGCACCGGCCAGGCGCGCAGCGCGCTCGGCCAGTGCACCATAGGTGAGGTGAATGGCGGTGCCATGGCCGACAGCCGGGGCATCGGGGCATTCGCGACCGGCGCGGGCCAGCCACAGCGCAAGGTTCATGGGAACACCTCTTCGGGGCCTGGCGCGCGGCGCGCTCAGGCGTATTCGGGGCGGCGGGGGGTGAAGACGTCGAGATTGATCACCGGCTCATCACCCACCACCTCGCCCCAATGGCGCACGTTGGGGGGAATGACGATGACGCCGCCGGGGCCGACCAGATGCTCGTCCTCGCCGACGAAAAAGCGGATGGTGCCCGAGACGATATAAGCGATCTGCTCATTGGGATGGCTGTGCGGCACCGGCTCGTGGCCGGGCATGAGGCGATGCAGCGCCACGGTCGCGCCCTCGCCGGACACCGCCTTGCGGTCTACGCCCTGGCGCACCGGGGTCCAGTCCATCTCGTTCCAATTGATGTGGGTGATGACCATGGCAACCTCCTGGATATAATGAATTATTTGGCGGCGCCGAGAATGCCGGACGGCCGGATGAACAGGAACAGCAGCAGCACCGAGAGCGCCGCCACGGTCTTCAGGCCGGCGCCGAAGCCGAGGATGGCCAGCGACTGGATCAGCCCCAGCATCAGCCCGCCCAGGAACGCCCCGAACGGGCGCCCGAAGCCGCCGACGATGGCGGCGATGAAGCCGGAAATGGCGAACGGCACCCCCACGTTGAAGGCGGTATATTGGGTGGGGGTGATGAGGATGCCGGCCATGGCCCCCAGCCCGGCGCTGATGGCGAAGGCCGCCGCCAGCATGCGCGACACCGGAATGCCCTGGAGGGCGGCGGCCTCGCGATTGATCGCCACCGCCCGCATGGCCTTGCCGGTGCGGGTCAGGCGGAAGAAGGCGGCCAGTGCCGCCACCGCCAGCAAGGACGAGCCGACGATCCATAGCAACTGGTAGCTCACCGCCACGCCGCCGATCTGGATCGGCGGGCGGTCCGTGAACATGGGCAGGGTTTTCGGCTGGTCGCCGCCCACCAGCAGAGTGAGGCGCTCAATCACGATCTGCGCCGCCAGGGTGGCCAGGATCATGGCGAACATGGTGGCCTTGCGGTCCCACAGCGGGCGCACCACCACCCGTTCCAGCGCCACCCCCACCAGGGCCACGAAGCCGATGGCGATGAGGGCGGCGGGCAGCAAGGGCAGGCCGTAGCGGTTGAGCAGGGCCTGGGTGATCATGCCGCCCAGCATCACGAACGCGCCCTGGGCGAAGTTCACGATGCCGGAGGCGTTGTAGATGACGCAAAAGCCGATGCCGATCAGCCCGTAGACGCAGCCGATGCCGAGCCCGGAAACCAGCACCTGGGGAATATAGGAAAAGTCAGCCACGGCCGGCCTCCGTCCTGCGGGTGGGAGCGGTTTCGGTGCCGCCGAGATAGGCGGCGATCACGGCGGGGTTGGCGCGCACTTCGGCCGGGGTGCCCTCGGCGATCTTGCGGCCGAAATCCACCACCACCACGCGGTCGGCGGTGTTCATCACCAGGGTCATGTCATGCTCGATCAGCAGCACGGTGGTGCCGGTCTCGGCGATGCGGCGGATGATGCGGGAGAGCTGCTCGGACTCCTCCCCGTTCAGCCCCGCTGCCGGCTCGTCCAGCAGCACCAGGCGCGGATCGGCGGCCAGTGCGCGAGCCATCTCCAGCAGGCGCTGCTGGCCATAGGACAGGCCGGAGGCGTGCGCATCCGCCTTGGCGGCAAGGCCGACGAAGGCGAGCAGATCGCGCGCCCGCGCCTCCACCTCGCGCTCCTCCCGCCGGGCGGCGGAGGTGCGGGCGAGGGCGGCGAACAGGCCGGCCTTGGTGTGCAGATGGCGCCCCACCTTCACATTCTCCAGCGTGGTGAGATCCTCGAACAGCTTCACCAATTGGAAGGTGCGTACCAGCCCGCGCGCGGCCACCTTCTCCGGCGCCAGACCGGTGATCGGCGTGCCGTCGAACAGGATGCGGCCGGAGGAGGGGGGCAGGAAACCGGAGATCAGGCTGAACAGCGTGGTCTTGCCGGCGCCGTTGGGCCCGATCACCGCCGTGACGCCGTCCGTGGGCACGGAGAAGCTCACATCGTCCACCGCCACCAGTCCGCCGAAGCGGCGGGTGACGTTTTCCAGAACCAGGCGGCTCATTTGTCCCCCCGCGCGGCAAAGAGGGAGGACAGGCCCTTGGGGGCGTAGATCAGCATCACGATCAAGGCCGCGCCATAAGCGAGGTCCTGATAGTCCTTGAAGCCGCGGAAGGTCTCCGGCAGCAGGCTGACGATGAGCGCGCCCACAACCGGGCCGGCGATGGTGCCGATACCGCCCACATAGAGCATGGTGAAGGTGAGGATGACCATGTGCAGGCCGAACACTTCGGGGCTGACGAAGCCCACCACATGCACGAACAGCGTGCCCGAGAGCGAGGCCAGCGCGGCGGAGAGAATGAAGGCCAACAGCTTGTAGCGCGCCACCGGAATGCCCAGCGCCCGCGCCGCCTCCTCGCTGCCCGCCACGGCGGAGAGCGCGCGGCCCATGCGCGAGGTGCGCAGGCGCGCGGAGAGGAAGGTGGCGCCCGCCACCACGCCCGCCAGCATCAGCAACTGGCCGCGATCAGAGGTGATCTCATAGCCGAACGCCCCCATGGGCGGAATGCCGGACAGGCCCATGTAGCCCTGGGTCACCGACTGCCATTCCACGGTGATCTCATAGACGATCAGCCCGATAGCCAGCGTGCCCATGGCCAGATAATGGCCCTTCAGCCGCAAGGTGGGATAGCCGATGGCGCAGGCGGCGGCGATGGCCAGCGACATGCCCACGGCCATGGCCGGCAGCGGCTCCCAGGCATAGGTGGCGGTGAGCACGGCGGAGGTGTAGCCGCCGATGGCCGCGAACGCATTCTGCCCGAACGACACCTGATTGGCGAAGCCCATGAACAAATTGAGCCCGATCACGAACACCGCATAGATGAGCGCGAACGACACCACCGTGGCGGGATAGCCGCCGGCGAAGGCGGCATAGCCGACCACCCCCGCTACCGCCGCATAAGGCAGCGCGGCGCGCCAGTTGCGGCGGCCGTGGCGGGGTTTGGCGTCAGGCGAAGTAATGCTGAGCGAGCTCGTCATAAGAGGTGATCTCGCGTGGATCGAGAGTGGCGACGATGCGGCCCACCGAAAGCAGGTAGGCGCGATTGGCGAGTTGCAGCGCCAGCGGCGCCTTCTGCTCCACCAGGATGATCGAGAGGCCCTCGCCATTCAGCCGGCCGAGGGTCTCCAGGATTTCTCCGGTCACGCGCGGGGCGAGGCCCAGGGAGGGCTCGTCCAGCAGCAGCACCTGCGGTCCTGCCATCAGCGCCCGGCCGATGGCCAGCATCTGCTGCTCGCCCCCGGACATGGAGCCGGCGATCTGGGTGAGGCGTTCCTTCAGGCGCGGAAACAGCGCCATCACCTTCTCGTGGCGGCGCTGGAACTCGTGCCGGTCCTTCAGCCGATAGGCGCCCAGCTCCAGGTTTTCCGCCACGCTCATGGGGCCGAAGATGCCGCGCCCTTCCGGCACCAGCACCACCCCGCGCGAGGCCACTGCCACCGGATCGAGCCGGGGCAGCGCCGTGCCGCGCAGATGCACGCTGCCGGAATTGCTCACCAGCCCGAGTATGGCCCGCAGTAAGGTGGACTTGCCGGCGCCATTGGGCCCCAGCACCGCCACCAGTTCGCCCTCGCCCACGAACAGGTCCGTGGGATGGAGCGCCTCCACATGGCCGTAGCGCGCGGACAGCCCGCGCGCCTCCAGCATGGGGACGCTGCCGGGGGCGGGCGCGGCGGAGGCCGCCTCCCGCTGCGGAGCGAGCGCCATGCTCACTGCACCACCTTGATCTTGCCGTTGACGATGGTGGCGAGCACGAACGGGTTGATGGTAATGCCCTGGTGCACCTCGGGGGAGAAATTGTAGACGCCGGTGGTGCCCTGGAAGCCGGTGATGCCCTCATAGGCATCGCGCACGGCCGTGCCCTCGAACGACTTGCCCTTCTCCACCGCGGTGGCGGTGAGCATCAGCCCATCCCAGCCGCGCGAGGCCCAGTTGGGGTCACGATCACCATATTTGGCCTTCCAGGGGCCGAGGAATTTGGTGATCTCGGCCTTCAGCGGGCCTTCGGGCAAAGCGTCATAGACCTGCGAGGGCGAGGCGACGAAGAAGAATTTGTCGCCCAGCACCTCGGCCACCGGGCCGAACACCGCCAGGTCTTCCAGGCTGGTCATCAGCAGCATGTCGGCGCCCAGCTGCTTGATGTTCTTGGCGGCGGTGAGCGTGGTGCCGCCGAGACCGATCTTGAGCACCGCACCGGCACCCGCCGCGCGCATCTTGCTGATCTGCACCGAGAGATCCGCATCGTCCTGCTTATATTGCTCGATGGCGACGATCTCGATGCCATATTTGGCCGCCACCTTCTCCGCCACGCTCTTCTGCAGATTGGCGTAGGGGGTGGGGTCATGCAGGATGCCCACCTTCTTGATCTGGGTCTTGTCGCGCAGATATTCTAGGCGCTTCTCCACCTCG
>CALRNP020000219.1:0-9675 GCA_943369575.1 Azorhizobium sp. AG788
AGGCGCGGGCGGCTATGGCGCCGTGGTCGCCGGCAGCGGCGCCTTCGCCAGCGGCGCCACCATCCTGGGCGGCAACGGGGGCAGTGGCGGCAGCACATTTTTTGCGAGCTTCAACGGCGGAGGCGCGGGCGACGGCGGAACCGGCATGCTGTTCTCCGGCACCGGCGCGACGTTCACGAATACCGGCAGTGTGGCAGGCGGCGCGGCGGGACTTGGCGGCCGCCAACTCACCGGCACCGGCACCGGCGTGAATGGTGCGCCCGGCCTCGGCGGCGCGGGTATCGTGGGCAACGGGCTCACGCTCATCAATGGCGGCACCATCACCGGCGGCCTATCCGGTGACGGCATCACCCAGGCCGATGCGGTCACCTTCACCGGCGGCACCAACGTGCTCACCTTCACCAACGCCACATCGGGCCTCAATGGTCGCATCGGGCTGCAAGGCGGCGCCACGCTCACCTTCAGCCAGCCGACCGATGTGACGGTGGCGAACGTCATCTACGGCACCGGCAGCCTGATCAAGTCGGGCGCCGGTACCTTGAACTATACCGGCAACAGCGCCGGCTTCACCGGAACCACCACGGTGACCGGCGGCCGTCTGGCGGTGAACGGAGCGCTGGGCGGGCCGGTCAACGTGCTCTCCGGCGGCACGCTGGGCGGCATTGGCACGGTGGGCGAGACATCGGTGCTCAGCGGCGGCCGGGTTGCGCCGGGCAATTCCATCGGCACGTTGAACGTCAACGGCAACATCTCCTTCGGTGCCGGCTCGCTCTATGCGGTGGAAATCGCCGGCAATGGCACAAGCGACCGGATCAATGCCACCGGACAGGCGATCCTGAACGGCGGCACGGTGCAGGTCATCGCCCTCGATCCGCAGACGAGCTATCGGGGCGGCCAGAGCTATACGATCCTGACGGCGGCGGGCGGCATCACCGGCAGCTTCGCCAACGCCGTCACCGATTCCATCTTCCTCAATGTCGGGGTGACCGGCGGAACGACCGGGGTCAGCGTCAGCATCGCCACCAAGGACACGCCGGACCCCACGCCCACCCCAACACCGACTCCCATTCCAACGCCGACGCCCTCGCCGGCGCCCGTGCTGTTCAGGCAGGTGGCGCTCACCCCCAATCAGTTGGCGACGGCGGGAAGCCTCGACGGCCTTCCGCAGGTCGGCCCGGCGCTGGGGCTCTACAACGCCCTGCTGCTGCTCACCAGCGGCGCGCAGGCGCGTCAGGTCTTTGATGAGCTATCCGGCGATATTCACGCCTCTGTCCAGGGCGTGCTGGTCGAGCAGAGCAGCTTCATGCGCAATGCGATGATGGGCCGGCTGCGGGCCTCCCAGGGCGCTGTCGGCGCCTCCAGTGCGCCGGTGATGAGCTATGCCGCCGCTGGATCCGGTGGGGCAGCCGCCAAGGCGATCAACGACGGCACGTCCGCATTGCCAACTGCGGCCACCACCAGCGGCAGCGCACTCTGGATGACTGGGTTCGGCGCCTGGGGCGAGACGGCAGGCAACGCCAATGCCGCGGGTCTGTCGAACAGCACCGGTGGCGTGGTGATGGGCGCCGACACCGCCCTGGCCGGCGGCTGGCGTATCGGTTTGGCGGGCGGATACAGCTATACGGCCTTTGATGCCGATGCCCGAAACGCTTCGGGCAACAGCGAAAACTGGCACCTCGGCCTCTATGGCGGCAACCAGTGGGGACCCATCGGGCTGCGCACGGGCCTCGCCTATAGCTGGCATGGCGTGGAGACGACGCGGAGCGTCCTCTTCCCCAGCTTTGTCAACCAATTGTCGGCGGACTATGGCGCCAACACCTTCCAGGCCTTCGGCGAACTCGGCTACCGGATCGAGACGGCGTTCGCGGTTCTCGAGTCCTACGCCAACCTCGCCTATGTGGGGCTGCACACCGGCGGCTTCGGCGAAACCGGTGGTGCCGCAGCCCTGACGGATGTAGGCACCGGAATGGACACCGCCTTCACCACGCTTGGCCTGCGCGTCGAGAAGGCCATCGCGCTCGGCAATATCGGCGCGACCCTGAACGGGACCATCGGCTGGAGGCATACCTTCGGCGACATCACCCCGACTGCGACCCAGTCCTTCCTCGGCACCGTGCCGTTCACGGTGCAGGGGGTACCGATCGCGCAGGATGCGGCCGTGATCGAGGCCGGATTCGATATCGCCCTGAAGGCCAATGCCAAGCTGGACGTCACCTATGCCGGGCAATTTGGCGACGGCCTAAGCCAGAACGGCTTTGACGTAAAATTCAATATCGCCTTCTAAGGCGTTTTCTAAAGGAAGAGCACGGTTGGGGCAGA
This sequence comes from Azorhizobium sp. AG788, assembly GCA_943369575.1. Lineage (GTDB taxonomy): Bacteria > Pseudomonadota > Alphaproteobacteria > Rhizobiales > Xanthobacteraceae > Azorhizobium. The sequence continues at coordinate 2,320 of CALRNP020000219.1, forward strand.
CACCACGCGATCATGATCGAGTGCACGTCGGCGGAAGAGGCGATCCGCCTGGTTGAGCCCGCCGACTTCGCGGCCATGGAAACGGCCCTGCGTGAAACCGAAACCGCGGCAATGGCCAACGCGCCGGGCCGCATGATCGAGGCGGATGTCGCCTTTCATGCCGCACTATGCCGCTCGGGCCATAATGAGCGTATTGCGGAGACCTTCACGCGGCTGGCTACCGAATTGCGGCTGGTGCATCTCATGATGCATCCGGACCCGGAGCAGCTTCAGGCGGCCGCACGCAGCCATGCGGCCATTCTCGATGCGGTGCGCACGCGCAACGCCCCGCGGCTGCTCGCGGTGTTGAAGGCCCACATCTTCGACGAGCGTGATCTTGTCCTGCAGTATCTCGGCCCACACGGCGACAGCCTGCCGCGGCCGATATCTCCCGATCTGAACAGTGAGCCTGCGCCTTCCCGATTTGCGGGCAAGGTCCTGCTGCGTCCCCATTCGCGCGGCGATTTTCCGCTGCTGGCGCGCATGAACCGGGAGCTTGCCGACGACGAGGGCCATCGCAATCCTATGACCATTGCGCTCATGGAGGAGCGGTTCCGCCGGTTCGTGGATGAGGAGGGCTGGAACGTCGATCTCTTTCTGATCGGCGACGAAGTGGTCGGCTATGCCACGCACCGCCGTGAGCCGGAGCCGTCTGATCCCGATGGCGAGCGCGTGTTCCTGCGCCAATTCTACATCGTGCGGCACTATCGTCGCGACGGGCTGGGGCAGGCGGCATTCGATGCATTGGCCGCCACGCGCTTCCGCAGCGGCGACCGCATCATTCTCGAAGCGATTGAGAATAATCCCGGTGGGCGGGTTTTCTGGCTGCGTGTCGGCTTCACGCCTTACAGCGCGATCCTCGAGCATTTCGTGAAATAGCGCGTGCCTTCCTGACGTTGCCCCACGCGCCTTCTCCATAGTGAAGTTCGCTTTGGCCCGTTATCAGGAGGGGGCGCAGGATGCTCTGAGGAAGTGGACCGACTCATGCAGCGAGATGCTCGCTTTGGTCCTGTTCCGAATCCTCATCACCGGCGGCCCTGTGTAGAAACCGGGCCAATGCCGCCTTCCGTGAACCCCGATCAAGTGCGTAGGCGGTCTGCTTGAACTCGATTCCGTCCAGCAGTCCCTGAATGTAGCCGGAGATCGTATCGGCTGCCATGATCAGCGCGGTGTCGAGCGTGTGGATGTAGTTGCTCGTGACCGATCCCTTCGCATGGCCGACCAGGGCGGCGATGGTGACCTCCGTAAACCCAAGATCGTTCGCGACGCTGGCGAAGCTATGGCGCAGGATGTGCGGGGTGACATCGGCCAGGGGCGAGTCCTCGAAGATTTTCCTCCAGTGATTGGGGAAGCTGCCGAACGCATTCTCTCCGCCCCGGCCGGGAAAGACGTAATTGCCGACCGCCTCCTTCCGGCGCTTCTCCAGATATTCCACCACGGGCAGCCCGATGGGCCGGACGGAGCTTCCCTCCTTGCTGTCGATCAGGCGGAGACAGCTCGAATCGGTATCGACTTCCGCCCATCGCAACGTGACCATCTCCATGCGGCGGCATCCGGTAAGCGCGATTTGGCGGATGATCTCGACCGATATTCGGTAGCTCTCGTTCTCGGTCGCCGTCTTGAGCAGGTCGCCGAGGACGCGATATTCGGCTTCGCTCAGCCGGCGGGTGCGCACATTGTCCTTCGGCCGCCGGACACCATGTGCGGGGTTTGTTTCGATGATCCCGGCTTCAACCGCATAGGTGAGGATGCCGCCCAGCAGGCCGATTGTCCGCGTGGCTGTGCCGACACCGCCTCGCACGATGGACTTGCCGCGCAGGCTCTTCGTCTTGACCGTGACGCGCGTCTTTCCCGCCATTATGTCCTTCATGGCCTTCGTGATGTCGGCCTTCGTAAGGTCCCTGACGCGACGCGGGCCGAGGAGGGGAACGATATGACGGTGGATACGGCCAAGATCAGAGACGATCGTGCCGTGCTTCTTGGGGCGCCCACCCTTTCCGAGGATGAGACCCGCTTGTAGGTCGGCCAAGTAGAGGGCGCAGAGCTCCTTGACCGTGAGCGCCTTGCGATCGAGCAGCCGTTCTTCGGCAGGGTCATCGCCTTGCGCTATCCGACCCAATTGGGCTTTGGCTTCCTGGCGCGCGCGTTCCGGTGTCCATACCCCGTGCAGTCCGATCGTGAACCGGCGTGATCTACCCGCCGACCGGTACTGAAGGACATAGCTTCGCTTGCCAGACGTGAACACGCGCAGGCCAAAGCCAGGGAGCTCGTCGTCCCAGATCACGTAATCCTTGGCGCCGGATTCTGCGGCATCGACGGCCCGTTTTGTGAGCTTAGCCATGGTGTTTCTCCGACCTGCGCGCCACGTCTCGCGTAAGCACCACGTAAGCAGGTGGGCGAAAATCGTAGCGCGAAGAAGGATAACCTCGGCTAGGGAGTGTCTCAAATTCTTTTTTTAAAGCAGTATGATAGCGTGTCATCGCGCGCTCCTTCGCAATCTCGACGGAGCTACCAGTAATCCCTCCGAAGGCAGAGGCCAGGGGTTCGAATCCCTTCGGGTGCGCCACTGCAATCACATGCTGGGTTGGTGTATGGGTGGTCGGCGCCATTGTTGGCTCCGCGCTGAAAGCTGGTTGGTTGTCTTGGCAGGGTTGTGACCCGCCGTGGAGCTTTAGCTGACCCAGAAGCAGTTTATCCTACGGGGCTCCGCCTGCCGCCGACGCCCCGCTGAATGTGTTGAACGCCTCCGAGACGACGCGACCGCCAGCGTCGAACGCCTCGTCACGGTATAGTGGGACGATCGGGAATTCCGCGCGCAGATCACCGACAACAAATTTTGATCGGCGAGGGCATCCCGGTCCCCGACGAGACCCGGCCCTTCGTTGGGAGGAGAGCGCGGGGCGGTTCACCCAAACTCACGGACTGGCGCCGTATCGCTACACGCTATGACCGTTGCGCCCACACCATCTTCTCAACATCTCCATCGCCGCAACAGTCATCTGCTGGCTCTGATTCGTGAGCCCTGAGCCCTGAGCCTGGTGAGCCCCTCGCCGAACGAGGCGGCTACCGATGCCCCGTCCGGAAATGCAGATCATCGATCAGTAGCGCCATGTTCCGGCGGCCTTGCAATGTCGGCAACGTCAGCAACTGGATGCGGCGAGGAGAGGCGCGAGGGTGAAGAGCGTCGCCACGAGGCCGATCCAGAGGCCGATACGGACGATAAAGCTCTCCCGCTCCTGCCCGGTCGGCGCGCGCAGGAGCAGGGCCCCGGCGGCGATGACGCCAGCGATCCAGGCCACCACCATCACGGCGCGATGCAGACTGAAGGGGCCGAGGGGGAGCGCCGGCCAGCCAAGCGCGCAACCAAGCCCGTGCAGGCCATACACGGCCGCGAAGACGGCCGCCCACAGGGTGGGGCCTGCGAGAACCCATCCGAGCCAGACGATGCCCCGCCGGGGCCTCATGCCATGGCCTCCTGCGCGCAGACCACGGCGGACGACAACGCGGCAATGGCAAGCGTGTAGTGCTGCCAGAGCCGCCCGTTCCGCAGCGCGCCCGCGATCGCGGCATCTCCCCGGCGGGCCTGATCCAGCGCGAAGGCGCTGAAGATCAGCCCCACGGCCATGTGCAACGCCACATAAGCGATGAGAGCCGCGCGCAGCGCATCCCCCGCATGGCGGGATGGATCAGGAAGCTGCGAGAGCGCAAATGCAACCAGCAGGGCCAGCGCGCCGAGATGGCCGCTGATGCCGAGTGCAAGGGGCCATAGCGCCCGCTTGCCCGCCTGAACACGCCTCAGCGCCACGCCCGTCAGCAGCGCGCCGGCCCCGAGCAGCAGCAGCGCCGCGCCGATGATCAACGACGCCAGCGCAGCGTCGGGTTGCCAGTCCGGCGCGCTCGGGCCGGGCGAGACGAGGGACAGGAAGGCGACGCCGAACACCAGCGAGGCGAAGAAAGTGCCGTCCGCGAACAGGAGGCAGCGCAGCCCGCTAAAGGTCAGCGTCTCCTGCGCCTCGCTGAAAATGGGCAGGCGAACATTCGGGGCGACTTCGATCGGCCCGCGCAGCCCGTCGCCGGGCACGCTGCGCGCCCAGATCCAGATGAGGCCGATCACGGGCACCAGCGCCAGCGGCGCGGCCGTATAGAGACCGGCCAGCATCAGCAGCACGAAGGCGCAGATGGCGAGGGCGAGGGTGAAAGGAAGCGGCGTGTTGAAGGGCAGCACCGCCACATGCTCCGGCCGCGCCCGCCCCACGGTGGTGACGAGGATTTCCCGCACCCCGCGCGGCGCACCGGGCAGCAGACCCTCGCCGCGCGCCAGAGCGAGCATGGCCGCGCCTGCGCCGGCTTGTTGCAGATCCGGACCTGGAAGAGAGGCGAAATTGTAGTTGCGGGGCGGCAGCGCCAGCGCCCAGTCAAGGCCCGGCGCGCGCCACGGATCACGCGCGCTGCGCTGTCCGAGCCACGCCTGGAGAATGATGTCGATGAGGAACAGCGCGATGCCAATCGCCATGATGAAGCTGAACAGCGAGGACGTGAGGTTCAGCCAGACCCATTCCGGATTGTCCGGATAGGTGGGAATGCGCCGGGGCATGCCCATGAGGCCGGCGAGATGCATCACGAAGAAGGTGCCGTGGAAGCCGATGAGGATGACGAAGAAGGCGGCTTCCCCGAGCCCCTTGATGTGCCGGCGGCCGGTCATCATCGGCATCCACCATGTCATGCCCGCCAGCATGGGAAACACGAAGCCGCCGATGAGCACGTAATGCAGGTGTGCGGTGACGAACGCGGTGTCGTGCGCCTGCCAGTTGAAGGGCACGACAGAGAGCATCACCCCGGTGAGACCGCCCATCACGAAGGTGAGGAAGAAGCCGAGGATGTAGAGCATCGGCAGCTTCAGTTCCGGCCGACCCTGCCACATGGTGCCGATCCAGGCGAAGATCTGAACTGCGGTGGGCACCGCCACCAGCATGGAGGCGGCGGAGAAGAAGGCGAGCGCCAGATGGGGAATGCCCACCGTGAACATGTGGTGGACCCACAGTCCGAAGCTGAGGAAAACAAGGCCCAGGATCGCCGCGACGATGGCGCCATAGCCCACGATGGTCGTGCGGCAGAGCACGGGAATGATGGTGGAGATCACGCCCGCCGCCGGCAGGAAGATGATGTAGACCTCGGGGTGGCCGAACAGCCAGAAGAGATGCTGCCACAGCAGCGGATCGCCACCGCGCGTGGGATCAAAGAAGGGCCAGTCGAACGCCCGTTCCATTTCCAGCAGCACCGAACCCAGGATGAGCGGGGGAAAGCCCGCCAGCATCATCGCCGCCGTGCCCAGCATGTACCAGGCGAATAGGGGCATCTGTGTCAGCTTCATGCCCGGCGCCCGCAGCCGAAGGATGGAGACCATCAGCTCGATGGCCGCGGCGAGGGCGGAAATCTCCACGAAGGTGACGCCCAGCAGCCAGACATCCGCATTGATGCCGGGCGAATAGGTACGGCCCGATAGCGGCGTGTACATGAACCAGCCCTCGGATGGCGCCGCCCCCGAGAGCAGCGCCCCGATGAGGATCATGCCTCCCAGCAAGTAGCACCAATAGCCGAGCGCGGAGAGGCGGGGGAAGGCGAGGTCCCGCGTGCCCAGCATCTTCGGCAGGAGATACATGGCCAATCCCTCCAGCATGGGGATGGCGAACAGGAACATCATGATGCTGCCGTGCATCGTGAAGATCTGGTTGTAGAGGGGGGTGTCGAGGAAAGCGCTGCCGGGGGTCGCAAGTTGCGCTCGGATGAGCATGGCGAGCAGGCCGCCAATGCCGAAGAACATGAAGGCTGTGCCCATGAAGCGCAGGCCGAGCGTGGAATGGCTGAGACTGGTCACCTGTCCCCAGAGCCCCGGGCCGTTCGCCCACACCAGGTTCAGCTCCCTGTGCAGCGCCAAGGCGCGGCGGGGCGGGTTGCGGGATGGGGAAAAGGCGGGCTCGGTCATTGCGGCACCTCCAGCGACGCGGGCGGCCAACTGGCCGGGTCGTGGGCGATCACCCGGAAGCGCATGGTGACATGCTCCAGCCCACAGAATTCAGCACACTGGCCCTCATAGGTGCCGGGCTGGCTCGCCTGAATGCGCAGGCGGTTCTCGCGGCCGGGAATGGCGTCCATCTTGCCGCCGAGCTGGGGCACCCAGAAGGAATGGATCACGTCCTGAGATGTGATGAGCACGTCCACCGGCTGGCCGGAGGGGATGTGCAGCACGCCCGCCACGTCGGCCCCGCCGGCCGGGGCGCTAAAGCTCCAGGCCCACTGCCGCGCATGGGCGCGCACTTCCAGCGCGGCGCCATGGGGCAGGATCCGCTCGCCCACGAACAGGGCCGCCCCGAGGGTGAAGGAGAGGATCAGGAGCGAGAACCATACGCCGAGGCCGAAGGTCCAGCGCCGCTCCGGGACAGCCCGCGCCCGGCCGAAACCCAGCGCCACGAGCCCCAGCACAAGAAGGGTCAGCACCGCCGCCGCGGCGAGCATTCCCCACCAAAGCCGCGCCACGTCCTGCGCCACCGGGCCGGACGGCGCGAGGGTGGAGAGCGGACCGCCGCATGCGGCAAGCAGGAGAGGAACCGCAAGGATGCCCGCGCACTTCCCGTTCCGAACCAGGCCGGAAACCAAGCAGGGCGCATGACTGACGAAACCCACCTTCTGGATCCCCTCGAAGAGCGCCGCGCCCTGGAGGACACGGAGACCAAGATCGCCATTGCCGGCCATCCGCTGCATGCGATGCTGGTGGCATTCCCCATCGCACTGGCCTTCTGCACCCTCGGCGCCGACCTGCTCTATGCCTGGACGGGCAACACCTTCTGGTCCGATGCGGCGGGCTACGCCATCTTCGGTGCCTTCGCGCTGGGCGTGCTGGCCGGCATGACCGGCACAGCTGAATTGCTGCTGGTGCGCGGCATCCGCAACCGCTCGGCCAGCTGGACTCATTTCATCCTCGCGGTGATGCTGCTTTCCATTCTCGGTACCAACTGGATGATCCGCATTGGCGATCCGCAGGGCGCGGTGCTCCCGGTAGGGCTCGCACTCTCGCTGGTGGCAGCCGGCATGACGGCCTTGACGGGTTGGCATGGAGGAAAGCTCGTCTTCGACTATCAGATTGGCGTCAGGGCCGAGGGCAGCGAGCGGCCCTGAGGCTCCCGCAATGCGATGGGCAAGGCGTCGATCAAGGGGGTGAGATTGGGCTTCGCCAGAACGAGGAAAAGCACCGTGCCCATGAACAGGAGCGCAGGCGGCACCGCGAGGAGGGGCGAGGGCATGCGGTAGGAGCCACGCCCG
>CALRNP020000220.1:0-9642 GCA_943369575.1 Azorhizobium sp. AG788
TCGGGAAGACGCACGCGAAGCCCCACGGCCCTGTGCCGAAATCCACAGCCGTCTTTCCGTCAAGGGGTCCCAGATCGAATTCGCTCAGGACACGCATGCGCCGGTAGTGGCCGGACGCTTTGACGGGCGACCAGTCGTCAGGAGACCCATAGATCTCGCCCGCGCCGCCCTCTGCCTCACCAAACAGCTTGTCGTGAAATTCACGCAGTTCCGGCGAGCTCGAACGCTCCTCGGCTGCAGTATCAATTATGCGGCTTCCCGATATGACGACCATCGTATTCCTCTGCTCCAGGATGCGGGCCTGGATTTTGCCCGACGCTCAGATCAGTGCCTGACCTTGCCAATTTATACTGCAGAATGGTCACGTTAAGGGTTTACGAGCGATCAACTCCATTTCGAAGCACGCACCATTGCGGCGGCCCGAGGCAGATACCTCCACGGATATCAAACCCGCCGCCTCGAGAATTTCAGTCAGAGAGCTGGATGTAAACATGTTGTAATGAAAGTCGCCATCATAATCCTGGGCACCGAAGAAAACTTCACGAAATTCTTTGAAAGGATATGAGCCGGCTGCCGATGCGCATATCATCGCCTCGCCATCGGGAACGATCACCACGAAACGCCCCCCGGGACGAAGCAAGCTTACCCAATAGGGAAGCAATGTGCGAACCAGCTGCTCTTGCGGAAAATGTTCAAGAAGATGCGATGATCGAATTTCTTCAACTGTTCCGATCTCGACCGGGATATCCTCTGCCTCGCAAACGATATCCACCCCCGGAAGTTCGCGCCGATCCAAGTTGATGTAGCCCTCCATCGGGATATGGCCGCACCCAATATTCAATCTCAAGCCCAATTCCACATGGCGGGTGAACTTTTGGCCGTCAACGATATGCGGGTTGATCGACAGATTGCGCCCTGGATCTTTGCCCGGCCCATGTCGAAATTCATAAAGAACCTCCCGGCGAACAAATTCCAGCCGATTGACCAGGTACTCCAACATCCGCTCGCTGCGACCAATCCTCGCCTCAGAGTCGAGGATGCGAGGCTCCAGGTTGACAGACAAGTCTCCGGGTGCAGACGCGATGATCGAACCCAGACGCACTTCACAAGCCGCAATGCGGCTCTCTGTGGCATTCAGGATATTGTGGGCCGTCGACAGGTCCCGCCCGACCTTCGAAAGCGCCCCCGCCTGGGTAGAGGCAACGTCCGCGCTTGCCGCGAGCTTTTCGTCTAGGCGAGTTAGCGCCGCTTGCTGCGTCCGGTCAGCCTCGGCCAGTTCAGCGACCACGGAAACTGCGCTCGACTGCGCTTCGAGCGCAGCACGCAAGACCTCCACTTCCGCATGAAGTGCCGAGGTATTCGCATCCAATGCGGCGAGCACCGAGGCGGCGCCGTCAGCCAATTGCACGCGCAGCGTTCGGTTTTCGTCTTCAAGCTCGGTAATGCGCGATACAAGCGATTCGGTCATGCGCTGCTGGCGCACGGCTTCGAAACCCACCGCCCGAAGAGAGGACGTGAGTTCGAGGATTTGAGGGATCCGGTTCAACGTGGGTGCAATGCTCGCCTCAATGGTGTTGAGGCGTTCAGTGACCCGCTGCAGATCACCGGCATAGTCGCTCTGACTGATTTCCGCCAAGAAAGGCGGCGCCGTGCCGGCGCCGACTGCCTCCAGTTCGATGAGCGCCCCCTCATGACCCGGATTCAGCTCCAAGGCCCGACGATAGTGCTCAATGGCCAAAGGAAGCCGATTCGTAATCTTCAGAAGATGCCCCATCTGGAGTGAGCAGTCGGGGTCGGCCGGAGCAAGGGTAAGTGCCCTCGCATATGCTCGCTCAGCATTCTCGAGATCCCCGCTCTCCTTGAGCGCATGTCCCAACTGAACCCAGATGGGCGCCGACTGAGGTCGGGTCTGGAGGTATTTTTTGTAAAGAAACGCGGCCTTGGCCCAATCCCGTTCGTCTCGCGCCCCGTCGGCTGCACGAAGGTAGGCATCGGCAAACGGGTTCAATCTCTGGAACAATGTCATTACATGACCACCTGATATTACGACGAGACCGCACCGAAACCTAGGCGAGGTATTTTAGTCACGCCTCTAGCATAGAGGGTGAGCGGCATCCAAGGGTCGGGAGGTATGCCGCCTGGTCCACCCGCATCTCATTTGTCTCGCGAAATCGGGGCGCCGCATGGACCCGATGCATATTGCCTGTGTGTATTCGCAACCATGGAGTGCATGTCTCCTGACGCGGTCAGCATTGTCAACGAACCTCCCCTGCGAGCTCGAGCAATGAGACGAAAAGCCCGTTGCAGGGGCCCCTTCACCTCACCGCCGCCGTGACCGCCAATCCGCCCGCCGGCCGAAGGGTCAGGCGGCTGGCGGGTTCGACCTTTACCCCGGCGGCCACCCGAATGCGGAATTGCTGCACCAATATGGCAAAGCACAGGATCGATTCGGTCAGGCCGAACGCCAGGCCGGCGCAGATGCGGGGGCCGACGGCGAAAGGAATGTAGGTATAAGGCGTGGGGCGGTCCTTCAGGAAGCGCTCCGGCATGAAGCGCTCCGGCTGATCCCACAGGCCAACAGACCGATGCAGCAGCCAGGGCACCACGACGATGAGCGCCGCCGGATCGATGTCCACCGTGCCGATTCGGTCGGCAGCCTTGGCCTGGCGGGCCAGAATGGGGACGGGCGGGTAGAGCCGTAGCGTCTCCTCGATCACGGCGCGGCACCAGTCCAGGCGCGGCACGTCGGCCACGGTGGGGGGACGGTCACCACACACCTGCGCCAGTTCCGCCAGTACCGCATCTTCGACCCAGGGGGCATTGGAGATCAGATACCAGGCCCAGGTCAGGGTGGCCGCCGTGGTCTCGTGGCCGGCCATGAAGATGGTGGCGGCCTCGTTGCGCAGGGCCGAGACGTCGAGCCCCAGGTCCGGGCTCTTCTGCTGGCGCTTCACCAGCAGATCGATCATGGAATTGTGGTCGCCGTGGCCGGACAGATGGTCCGAGACCACCTTGCCGATCACCCGGTCCAGTTGCGCCACGGAGCGTCGCAGCCGGGGGCCGCGGAACACCGGCAGGCCCTCGTCGGCGCCGAGGAAATAGCCGAGGTTGAAATTGTCGATCAGACCCTGGTAGCGGGTGAAGGCGTCCACGGCCTCATGCGCCGCTTCCGGCCCCAGATGATTGCCGAACACCGCGCGGGCGATGATTTCGGCGGTGAGTTCCGCCATCTCGCTCAAGGCGTTGAAGGTCTCCCCGGCGGGTCGGGCGCGCCAGCGCTCGGCCATGGCCAGGGTCACCGCCTCCATGGTCAGGCCGAAGGTCGGCACCCGGTTCTTGTGCACGATGTCGCTGACCAGCGGGCGGCGCCGCTTCCAGGTCTCGCCATCGGAAATGAACAGCCCGTCGCCGAGGAGATATTCCAGCGCGCGCCGCATCTGCGGGCTCTTGCGCTCGTAATTGTCGTGGCGCGTGACCATGACGTGTTTCACCGTCTCCGGCGAATTGGCCAGGTACACCTGGCGGCCAAAGATGCGCATCTGGCCGGAGGTGGATTTGTAGTCGCTGGCCTGCCACAGCGAGATGAGGTTGCGCTTGGCGGCGAAGATCATTTCCAGGGCGTTGAGCCGCTGGGGATGCGGGCGCGGCCGGGCGGGGGCAAACCAGCCGGGTCCGCTCTCTTCCAGAATGGGCGCCGGCGCACTCAAAAACCGCATACTCATCCGCCCCCGTGGCGCGCGTCATGGCTGGGACCCGCGCCGGGACACTGGCGCCTTGGGCGCGCGACCGCAAGCCGGGCCGCCTGCGGACGTGGAGCCCGCTGACCGCGTATCAGGCGCGGGCGTAGACGTCCTCCAGGCGCACGATGTCGTCCTCGCCGAGATAAGAGCCGGTCTGCACCTCGATCAATTCCAGCGGGATGCGGCCGGGATTGGCGAGACGATGGACGCTGCCGCACGGCAGATAGGTGGATTCGTTCTCGTTGAGGGTGAAGATCGTCTCCCCCAGCGTCACTTCGGCGGTGCCATGCACCACCACCCAATGCTCGGCCCGATGATGGTGCTTCTGCAGCGACAGCTTGCCGCCCGGCTCCACCACGATCTTCTTCACATGGAAGCGGTCGCCGCGGCAGATGGTCTGGTAGGTGCCCCAGGGCCGGTGCATCTTCAGATGCTCGCTGACCTCGTTGCGACGCGCGGCCGAAAGGCTCGCCACCAGCGCCTTCACATCCTGGCTGCGGTCGGATGGCATCACCAGCACCGCATCGTCGGTCGCGATGACGCTGAGGCCGTCGAGGCCGATGCCCGCGACCAGCTTGCCGTCGGAATAGATGTAGGAATCGCGGCTGTCGGCCAGCGTCACCGGCCCGTGGGTGACGTTGCCGGCGGCATCCGCCGGGTTCACTTCATGCACCGCGTCCCAGGCGCCGATGTCCGACCAGCCGAAGTCGCCGGCCACCACCGCGGCGGCATTGGTATGCTCCAGCACCGCGAAGTCGATGGACTTGGAGGTGGCGGCGGCGAATGCCTCCGCATCCAGGGCGAGGAAGCCGAGATCGTCCTGAGCCTTGGCGACCGCCGCGATGACATGCGCGGTGGTGTCGGGCTCCAGGCGCTCGCCTTCCTGCAGCATGAGGCCGGCCGGGAAGAGGAAATTGCCGGAGTTCCACAGATAGCCGTCCGCCACATAGCGTTGCGCGGTGACCGCATCCGGCTTCTCCACGAAGCGCGCCACCTGCATGGCGGCGCTGCCGTCCAATGGGGCACCGCACTTGATATAGCCATAGGCCGTGCTGGCGGAGCGGGGCTGGATGCCGAAGGTGACGATATGGCCGGCGCTCGCGGCCATGGCCGCATCCTCGACGCAGGCCAGGAAGGCCGTGGGATTGGTCACCACATGGTCCGCCGCCAAGGCCAGGATCAGGGTATCGGCGCCATAGCGGGCCTGCACATAAGCGGAGGCCGCCAGCAGGGCCGGTCCGCTGTCGCGGCGCGCCGGCTCCAGCAGAACGGTGGGCTCAATGCCGATCTCGCGCCCCTGGCGCGCGGCGAAGAAGCGGAACTCCGCCCCGGTTATGACCACCGGCGGATGGAACACCGGGCCGGCCGCGACCCGCAGCAGCGTGTCCTGATACAGCGTGTGGTCAGAGGCCAGCGCCAGAAATTGCTTAGGAAGGCTTGGACGCGAGAGCGGCCACAAGCGTGTTCCGGTGCCGCCAGCGAGAATGACCGGGACGATCTGCTGGCGCACGCTCATGGCATCCCCATGGTTCACAGGGGCAGAGTCGGTCGCACATCTTGTCCTATCGTGTCACTGCGGAAAAACGCCGCGTAACGATAGGATAGGTTTTTTAACACTTTTGGGTCGGCTGCGTCCGCCTCAGCGATTCGCCCCCGGAACCCACAGGACATCGGCGGCGCCATGGCCGTTGACGTAGCGGCCAGCGACGAACAACAGATCCGACAGGCGGTTGACATAATGCATCGCTGCCGCCCCCACCACCTCGCCCGGCACCTGCGCCAAAGCGACCATGTCCCGCTCCGCCCGCCGGATGATGGTGCGGGCCAGATGCAGGTGGGCCGCGGCCGGCGAGCCGCCGGGCAGAATGAACGAGCGTAGCGGCGGCAGTTCCGCATTCAGCCGGTCGATATCCTCTTCCAGCCGGGTCACCTGGGCGGGGATGATGCGCAGCGCTTCATAGGCCGGCGGCGGCGCATCGGGCCGCTCCGGCACGCACAGGTCGGCGCCGAGATCGAAGAGGTCGTTCTGCACCCGTGCCAGGATGGCATCCACCTCGGGCTGGGTGGCCAGATGCAGCCGGGCGATGCCGATGGCCGCATTGCCTTCATCGATGGTGCCATAGGCGGCGACCCGCAGGTCGTACTTCGGCACCCGCTCGCCGCTGCCGAGGCCGGTGGTGCCGTCGTCGCCGGTGCGCGTGTAGATCTTGTTCAGTTTCACCATTTCAGCTTCACCATGGCCCTGGTCTCGATACCCCGTCAGTGCCGCATGGCGTAAATGGTGACCATGATGATGACCACGGCCACGAACTGAAACAACACCCGCAACTGCATCAGCTTCTGCGAGCGCTGCGGCGAGCCGCCGGAGGCCAGGTTGGCCAGGCCGAGGATCAGCACCCCGGCGACGCTGGCCAGGGCCAGCGGGATCAGCAGATAGATGGACCAATGCACCATGGGACGGCACCTTAATCAGCCTCGGCACAGCCGCTTTCCATCGCGCCTGCCGAGCAAGAGGGTTCACCTAGCATAAACGCCGGAGGGGGGCACTGGGCTGCACCGTCGCGGCGCAGGCGGCCGGGTTTGCGAAGCTTGCGTTTAACGCGGGTCCGCCATGCGTGAAATGTCGCCATTTTGCGATTTCCAGCTTGAATGTTGCGCTGCAACCGGGCACGGACGAGCACACCTTGATCCCTTCGCGCTAAGCGCATCAGAGTTTTGCCATGCCGCCCCGCAAACCATCCTCCACGTCCGCCCCCAAATCTGCCCCGCGCCGCAAGCCGGCGCCTGCTCCGCTGGCGAGTGCGCCGCGCCCGGCGGTGGCGACCCCGGTGGCGAGCGACCGCCATCCGCTGACCGGCAACGACATCCGCACCCTGGTGCTTTCAGCCCTGGGCGGGGCGCTGGAGTTCTACGACTTCATCATCTTCGTCTATTTCGTCACCGTGCTGGGGCACCTGTTCTTCCCGCCGGAGATCCCGGCGTGGCTGGTGCAGTTGCAGGCGTTCGGCATCTTCGCCGCCGGCTATCTCGCCCGGCCGCTGGGCGGCATCGTCATGGCCCATTTCGGCGATACGCTCGGCCGCAAGCGCATGTTCACGCTGTCCATCTTCCTGATGGCGCTGTCGACGCTCGGCATCTCCTTCCTGCCCAGCTATGCCACCATCGGCTATGCGGCGCCGGTGCTGCTGCTGCTGATGCGGGTGCTGCAGGGCGCGGCCATCGGCGGCGAAGTGCCGGGCGCCTGGGTGTTCGTGTCCGAGCATGTGCCGCGCCGGCATGTGGGCCTGGCCTGCGGCATCCTCACCTGCGGCCTCACCGCCGGCATCCTTCTGGGCTCGCTGGTGGCCACCGCCACCAACACGCTCTTCACCCCCGCCGACATTCTGGCCTATGCGTGGCGCATTCCGTTCCTGCTGGGCGGGGTGTTTGGCTTCATCTCGGTCTATCTGCGTCGCTGGCTGCAGGAGACCCCGGTGTTCAAGGAAATGAAGGCCCGGCGTGAACTGGCAGCCGACCTGCCGCTGAAGGTGGTGCTGCATCGCCACACCCCGGCGGTGATCATCTCCATGCTGCTCACCTGGGTGCTGACCGGCGGCATCGTGGTGGTCATCCTCATGACCCCCACCCTGCTGCAGACCCGCTACGGCATCTCGGCGCCGGTGGCGCTGGAAGCCAACAGCGTCGCCACCTTCTTCCTGTCTGTGGGCTGCGTGCTCACCGGGGCCTTGTGCGACCGCTTCGGCGGCGGGCGGGTGCTGGCGGTGGGCGGCGTGGCGCTGGGAGCGGCCACCTATGCGCTTTATACCCTGGTGGGGGCGCGGCCGGAGCTGCTGATGCCGCTCTATGGCCTCGCCGGCCTGACGGTGGGGGTGATCGGCGCCGTGCCCTATCTGCTGGTGCGGGCCTTCCCGCCGGCTGTGGCCTTCACCGGCGTGTCCTTCTCCTACAACGTGGCCTATGCGATTTTTGGTGGCCTGACGCCGCTGGCGGTGACGCTGGCGTTGCAGGTGGATCCGCTGGCCCACGCCCACTATCTGCTGCTGATTTCCGCGCTCGGCATCGGCTGCGGGCTGTTCGTCGCTTTCACCGGCCGCATGGCTGCCGCGGGCGCGCCACAACGGGCCTGAGTCGCACGCTGGCCGGTGCCCGCCGGCCAGCGGCGCCCAGGACAGAGATCATATTTTTCTTCTCGGACGTCTCACCGGCCGGCGCGCCTGCATCCTGCGCGCAGACAGGCGCTACTTTTTGGTGCAATGCAGCATTAATGCAATCCAAAGAATAGACGCACCGCCGTCATTCTGATGTCCTAATGATGCAACTCCGTGTTTGCATAATGTGGCAATAAGATGCCTAATCGTGATCACAGCAAGGTTGGCGCAAGCCTGAGTCCATTTGCTTTGCTGGTTTTCTGACCCCCCGCATCGGATTGAGCATAGACATGGCTGCTTTGAAACTTGGCATTGGCCTCAAATTGGGTATTGTGTCCGGTATCTTGGTACTTCTCTCCGGTGGCGTAATACTTAGCCGTCAGATCGCAGCGGGGCGGATCAACGAAGCCGAAGTGGCGACCCGGGTCCAGGACCAGATCACCGCCCGCACCTGGGAGGCCAAGCAGCTTCTCAGCATCATCACCGTCAACGCCAAGGACATCCGTATGGCGTTCACCATCAATCAGGTGGACGCGCGCATGGCCCAGGTCTCCGCCGACGTGGCCAAGGCCAGCAGTCTGCTGGACGAGGCTGCCACGCTGTCCAACAATCCCGAGACAGTCCAGACCTACAGCCGCATCAAGGCGACCTTCGCCGAGTTCGGCGCCGCCACGGCCGAGGTGGCCAAGGCCCAGAAGGCCGAATTGGCCTCGTTCGACCAGCGCACCGGCATCACCGTGCGCTGGGACAGCGCCCTGGATGATGCCAAGGCCGCCCTGCTGGACCTGAATTCGCGCCAGGGCGAGAATGCCGTGGCGGACCTCGCTTTGCTCGATCGCAAGCTGCAACAGATCAATTTGTCCTCCTGGCGCTTCATCGCCACCGAGGACACCAAGCAACTGCCGATCATCGAGATGAACGAAAAGGCCGGTCGCGCCACCCTGGATTCGGTTGCCCAGGCCGCCGGCAACGATCCGCTCATCGCCGCCACAGTGAAGTCGGTGCGGACCTTCTTCGACGACTATATGAAAGCGGTCCGCGACGGCATCGCCCAGGTGCAGGCCAAGCAGACCATCCTCAACCAGCGCACCCTGCCAGCCATCAATGAAGCCACGCGCCTGATCGACGCCGCCACCGTCGGCGCCGCCGAGGCGTCAAACGCTGCCGATGCCGCCTCCGCCAAGGCGCTCTCCGATGGTCTGCTCCAGATCCTCATCTTCTCCATCGTCGCCATCCTGGCCGCCATCGGCTCGGCGCTGTATTCGGTGTTCGGCGTCGCCCGCCCGATCAAGCATGTGAGCGATGCCATGGAGCAGGTGTCGAACGGCGACCTTGCCGCCGCCATCCCCTATGCCACCCGCCAGGACGAACTGGGCGACCAGGCCCGCGCCCTCACCGTGTTCCGCGACGGCCTGGCGGAAGCCGACCGCCTGCGTGCCCAGCGCGAGGCCTCCGAGCGGGAAGCCGCCGAGCAGCGCAAGCGCGACATGCACACCATGGCCAACACCTTCGAGGCCGCCGTCGGCGCGGTGGTCGATACGGTGGCCTCCGCCGCCACCCAGTTGCAGCGCGCCGCCGAGACCCTGACCAAGACCTCGGAGGAAACCACCGCCCAGGCCACCGCCGTGGCCGCCGCCGCCAATCAGGCCACCACCAACGTGCAG
The DNA here is from genome assembly GCA_943369575.1 of Azorhizobium sp. AG788. Classification (GTDB taxonomy): domain Bacteria; phylum Pseudomonadota; class Alphaproteobacteria; order Rhizobiales; family Xanthobacteraceae; genus Azorhizobium. The sequence goes on from CALRNP020000220.1 coordinate 9,553, forward strand.
ACGGTGGCCGCCGCCATCGAGGAACTCTCCGCCTCTGCCCGCGAGATCGGCAGCCGCCTGGCCCGCTCCAACGAAGTCACCGACCGCGCG
>CALRNP020000221.1:0-9581 GCA_943369575.1 Azorhizobium sp. AG788
GGCGGGTCGCCGCCGCCGCTCAGCTGCGCAGGCCGGGGGCCTCCTGGCCGGTGCGGGCGACATATTCGGTATAGCCGCCGCCATATTGGTGGATGCCGTCCGGGGTCAGCTCCAGCACCCGGTTGGAGAGCGCCGCCAGGAAGTGGCGGTCATGGGAGACGAACAGCATGGTGCCCTCATAACTGGCGAGCGCCGTGATGAGCATCTCCTTGGTGGTCATGTCCAGATGGTTGGTGGGCTCGTCCAGCACCAGGAAGTTCGGCGGATCATAGAGCATCTGGGCCATCACCAGACGGGCCTTCTCGCCGCCGGAAAGCACCCGGCAGCGCTTTTCCACGTCGTCGCCGGAAAAGCCAAAGCAACCAGCCAGTGCGCGAAGGGAACCCTGCCCGGCCTGTGGAAATGAATATTCCAGCTGCTGGAAAATAGTCATGTCGCCGTCCAGCACCTCCATGGCGTGCTGGGCGAAATAGCCCATCTTGACGCTGCCCCCGAGCGCCACGGTGCCCTCATCGGCCGGCGTCGAGCCGGTCACCAGCTTGAGCAGGGTGGACTTGCCGGCACCGTTCACCCCCATCACGCACCAGCGCTCGCGCCGGCGGACGTGGAAGTCCAGGCCCTCATAGATGGTGCGGCTGCCGTAGCGCTTGTGGACGCCCTTGAGGCTGACCACGTCCTCGCCGGAGCGGGGGGCCGGCTGGAACTCGAAGGAGACCGCCTCGCGGCGCTTGGGCGGCTCCACCCGGTCGATCTTCTCCAGCTTCTTCACCCGGCTCTGCACCTGGGCCGCATGGGAGGCGCGGGCCTTGAAGCGCTCGATGAACTGGATCTCCTTGGCCAGCATGGCCTGCTGGCGCTCGAACTGCGCCTGCTGCTGCTTCTCGGCCTGGGCGCGCTGCTGGGCGTAAAATTCGTAGTCGCCGGAATAGGTTGTGAGCGAGCCGCCGTCGATCTCGATGATCTTGGTGACGATGCGGTTCATGAACTCGCGATCATGCGAGGTCATCATCAGGGCGCCCTCATAGCCCTTCAGGAACGACTCCAGCCAGATCAGGCTTTCCAGGTCGAGATGGTTGCTCGGCTCGTCCAGCAGCATGGCGTCGGGGCGCATGAGCAGGATGCGGGCCAGCGCCACGCGCATTTTCCAGCCGCCGGACAGCTTGCCGACGTCGCCGTCCATCATCTCCTGGCTGAAACCCAGGCCCGCCAACACTTCGGCGGCCCGGCCCTCCAGCGCATAGCCCCCCAGTTCCTCGAACCGGCCCTGGACTTCGCCATAGCGCTCGATGATCTGGTCCATCTCGTCCAGCCGGTCCGGGTCGCCCATGGCGGCCTCCAGTTCCCTCAGCTCGGCGGCGACGCTGCTGACCGGACCGGCGCCGTCCATGACCTCGGACAAGGCGCTGCGGCCGGACATCTCGCCCACGTCCTGGCTGAAGTAGCCGATGGTGATGCCGCGGTCGGTGGAGACCTGGCCCTCGTCGGGCGGCTCCTGGCCGGTCATCATCCGGAAAAGCGTCGTCTTTCCAGCGCCATTGGGGCCGACCAGGCCGACTTTCTCGCCCCTCAGCAGGGCCGCGGAGGCCTCGATGAAGACGATCTGCTTGCCATTCTGCTTGCCAATGTTGTCGAGACGAATCATGCGGGCCGGACCTGAGGATGTTGCCGGGGGACTTAAGCCATGTGGCGCTGCGGCGGAAGAGCGGCCCGCGCCGGTGTGACATTCACACTGTGCCATCCCCCGATGGCCCCGCAATTCCCCAATTGACACGCCACTGTCTCAGACACGCACTGTGCCATGTGCGGGATGCGACACAAAACCAGGCGGCGGGAGGCAGCAGAAGATGGCCCTCATCAATTGCGACATGGGCGAGAGCTTCGGCATCTGGCGCCTGGGGGACGATGCCGGGCTGATGCCGTCGATCCACCTCGCCAACGTGGCCTGCGGCTTCCATGGCTCCGACTTCAACCACATGCGGGCGACGGTGCAACTGGCCAAGGCGCATGGGGTGCGCGTCGGGGCCCACCCCTCGCTGCCGGACCTCCAGGGCTTCGGCCGCCGCGAGATGAAGATCGGCCGCGCCGAGCTGGCCAATTGCCTGATCTACCAGATCGGCGCCCTCAAGGGCTTCCTCGACGCGGAGGGCGTCCCGCTCAGCCACATCAAGCCCCATGGCGCCCTCTATGGCATGGCCGCCCGCCAGGAGGAGGTCGCCCACGCCATCTGCGATGCCGCCGACGTGTTCAAGGTGCCCCTGCTGGGCATGGCCGGCACCCTGCACGCGGCCATCTACCCCGCCCGCGGCCACCAGATGCTGAGCGAATTCTATGCCGACCTCGACTATGCCGACGACGGCAGCCTGATCATCACCCGCGAGCACCCCGCCGTCGACCCGCAGGCGGCCGCCGCCCGCTGCGTGCGGGCGATCCGGGAGGGGATGGTGGAGACCGTCGGCGGCAAGACCGTGGCGGTCGGCGCCCAGAGCCTGTGCGTGCATTCCGATACCCCCGGCGCGGCGGAGCTGGCGCGGGTGCTACGGGCGAAGCTGGCGACGGAGGGATTGCTGCCGCCCGCCGCCGGCCCGACCTGAGGCCGAGGGCGCGCCGATTGCCCAATGTACGAGCATCGATGGCACCTGAGTGAGGCCGGCAGGTCACAGCGCCGGGGGGAAAGCACGATCCGGCCCCACGCATCTGGACCGACGCGCCCGGCGGGACCACTCTGGCGCCGCCCGGCGCGGGGACGACGAGTCGCCGCTGCCGCCGCATCCTTCCCGTATTTTTATGGCATTTCCCGCAATCCACCCGGCCCCGTGCCAAAGCCCGTCGCCGCAAACCTGATGATCGGAAGCTGACCATGTCCCCGCTGGCCAATTCGCTCCATGCCCGCGATGTCGCGTACCAGATCCACCCTTATACCAACGCCCGCCGCCATGAGCGCATGGGGCCGCTGGTGATCGATCGCGGCGAAGGCATCTATGTCTTCGATGACGAGGGCAAGGAATATATCGAGGGCATGTCCGGCCTGTGGTGCGTGGGCGTCGGCTTCGGCGAGCAGCGGCTGGTGGATGCCGCTACCCGGCAACTGAGCAAGCTACCCTACTATCACACCTTCACCCACAAGTCGCACGAGCCCTCCATCGAGCTGGCCGAGAAGCTGGTGAAGATGACGCCGGACGGGCTGGACCATGTGTTCTTCACCAATTCCGGTTCCGAGGCCAATGATACCGTCGTCAAGTTCGTCTGGTATTATAACAACGCCCTCAACCGGCCGGAGAAGAAGAAGTTCATCGCCCGCAACGGCGGCTATCACGGCATCACCATCGCCTCCGGCAGCCTCACCGGCCTGCAGGTGAACCAGCGCGGCTTCGACCTGCCGCTCTCCTTCGTGCGCCATGTCACCTCACCGCACTTCTACCGCTTCGCGGAAGAGGGCGAGACCGAGGAGGCTTTCGCCGACCGCCTCGCCGCCGAGCTGGAAGCCACCATCCTGGCCGAAGGCCCCGAGACGGTGGCCGCCTTCATCGGCGAGCCGATCATGGGCGCCGGCGGCGTCATCGTGCCGCCGCGCACCTATTGGGAGAAGGTGCAGGCGGTGTGCCGGCGCTATGACGTGCTGGTGGTGGCGGACGAGGTCATCAACGGCTTCGGGCGCCTGGGCACCATGTTCGCCTGCGAATATTTCGGCATCCAGCCGGACATGCTGGTGGTGTCGAAGCAGCTCACCTCCTCCTACCAGCCTTTGGCGGCGGTGGTGATGAGCGATGCCATCTATCAGGCGGTGGCGGACCAGTCCGAGCGGCTCGGCACCTTCGGCCACGGCTTCACCGCCAGCGGCCATCCGGTGGCCACCGCGGTGGCCTTGGAGAACCTCGCCATCATCGAGGAGCGCGATCTGGTGGCCAATGCCGGCGCCATGGGCGTGCATCTCCAGGACAAGCTGCAGAGCTTCGCCGATCATCCCTTGGTGGGCGAGGTGCGCGGCGTTGGCCTGATCGGCGCCATCGAGATCGTGGCGGACAAGGCCACCCGCGCCAAGTTCGATCCGCCGGGCAAGGTGGGGCCGTATCTGGTGGAGCGGGCGCAGGCCCACGGCCTGATCCTGCGCGCGGTGCAGGATTCCATCGCCTTCTGCCCGCCCATGATCATCACCGCGCCGCAGATCGACGAACTGTTCGCCCGCTTCTCCGCCGCTCTGGCCGACACCAAGGCCTGGGTGGACGCGGGCATGCCCGCCGCCTGATTTCCGATCGCTCTGACGCAGCACATGCCAACGCCGGGCTCACGCCCGGCGTTGGTCGTTCAAGCCCCGGGCGGCGGTGCGCCGGGCTTCCGAGGCGGCTTGTGAGAGCGGTGTTCAGCCCCCGCGCGCCGGGCAAGCCAACTTACGCAACGGCACCTGCGAATAAGACGCATGTGGCGGCCAAGGCCCATATCACCGGCTGTCCGGTGGCGCGGCAGCTATTACCAAAATCCTGCGTCGGTATCCGTAGCGATCCCTGTGGCGAGATCATAATTTGCACGAAGGACACCCGCATTGTTGTATTCTCGGGCCGTACCTGAACCATCGTGTTCGTAATAGGTCTTGCCCTCCGTCGAGACGACGAAAACGCCAATCTTGAACGTTCCATCATCTTGCTGCTCAGCGAGCGTACCTGCAACATCGTAACCATTTTTAGATTGAAATTCCGAGATCTGACGCCCCAACTCCTGATAATGCTCTGCATCCTTTGGAATCGATGATTGGATCGTATTGACGATTTTTGTCAAACGCTCCTGACTCTTCGCATCGGTTGCCGACGCTAATTGCGATTTATAGGAGTCGAGCGAAGCCTGAACGCCATCTTGGGATGTCAGCCAATCATTGTAATTGGCGACCGCGCTGATCAGCATACCGACGGTGCTAATCATGATCGTCTTCGGCTCGGCGGTCGCCCCCTGCGTCACCGTTGCAGTCGTATCCGTCGCTGTCACCTCAGCGACCGATGAAGAGGCCTCTTCCTCCGAACCGCTGATCCACGCATCCGTGGCGAAGCTCGACGCCTGCACGTACGCGGGGCTCGATTCCGCCTTTAGCTGGCGCACCTTCTCGATGATGGCGTCCACCGCCTCCGGCTTCGCGGTCGATGGACTGTCGGTGCCGGTCTGAAACAGCGTCAGCACATTGTAGGACGACCCAACGCTCGCAACCATGTGCCCCGCCCAAGCAAGAGAAGCCGCGAGATCACATCATGTGAGCGGGGCTTCGGGAGAGGACGACCTCATGTCGGCCTGGAATGAAATCTACATAGCCAGAAATACAACCTGACCTATGGAAAAGTGTATCAAACTATAATGCCTATCGGCAAGGGATGCCTTCGTCGTGGCCGCCATTACCAGAAGCCAACGCCGGTATCCGTGTTGGTCCCTGCGGCCAATTCATACGTTGTACGGACGACGCCAGAATTATTGTACTGCACCGCAGTACCGGAGCCATCATGTTCATAATATTTTTTGCCATCTGATGAAACCGAGAAAACCCCGATCTTGAAGGTGCCATCATCCTGCATTTCAACGAGATTTCCTGCAATCGAATAGCCATTTTGTGACTGATAAGCGGAAATCTGCCGCCCAAGCTCTTGGTATTTTTCAGCATTTCTCGGAATGAGAGCTTCAATCGTTTTAACGATGCCCGTCAATTTCTCTTGTTGCCCAGAGTCAGTGGCGCTGCTCAATTGAGCTTTATACGAGTCCAATGAGGCTTGAACACCATCCTGAGATGTCAGCCAATCATTATAGCGTGCAACAGCCCTAAAGAGGCTATCAAACGATCCGATCATGGTGATACTGGACCCAGATCCGGAATTTGTAGCCGTAGCGTCACTTGCCGTTTGGCTAGTCTCCGCTTCCGTCACCGCCTCACCTTCCTCCGAACCGCTGATCCACGCATCCGTGGCGAAGCTCGTCGCCTGCACGTAGGCCGGGCTCGATTCCGCCTTTAGCTGGCGCACCTTCTCGATGATGGCGTCCACCGCCTCTTGCTTCGGGGCAGATGGACTGTCGGTGCCGGCCTGAAACAGCGTCAGCACATTGTAGGACGACCCAACGCTCGCAACCATGTGCCCCGCCCAAGCAAGAGAAGCCGCGAGATCACATCATGTGAGCGGGGCTTCGGGAGAGGACGACCTCATGTCGGCCTGGATAAAATCTACATAGCCAGAAATACAACCTGACCTATGGGAAAGTGTATCAAACTATAACCGGCGCTGACAAGGGGGCGCTCGCTTGCCGGACCATAGCCAAGGCGAGGAGCGGCACAAACGGATGCCGGGCGAAGCTCGCGCCGAGCCCTGGAGAGCAAGGGCGGGGATCTGAAATCCGCGCAAAGGCGCGCCATCGCCAAACCATGAAAGCCAACTGAAAGCTTCGCGCCCGTACTGCTTGGCGCAAGAGCCGAGAAAGCTTGGCCAAGAGTGCTGTCCGATCCATGCTGACCGCGCGGATTGCAATGCACCGAGATTTGAGGAAACCGCGCCACCGTGCGCGCGCCAAGGAGAAGAGAATGATCCGTGCATCCAAGGCGGCATTGCGTCCGCTCGCGTTGTCGCTGGCCCTCGCCGTATCCGGCGCCGCCCTGCCCGGCCTGTGCGCCCCGGCGGCCGCCGCCGACAAGCTCACCATCATCGTCGGCGGCATGGAAAAGCAGATCTATCTGCCCGCCATGCTGGCGCAGCAGCTGGGCTACTTCAAGGATGAGGGCCTGGATGTCGACCTGCTGAACTCCCGCGCCGGGGTGGAAGCGGAGAACGAATTGCTGGCCGGCGCCGCCCAGGGCGTGGTGGGCTTCTATGACCACACCATCGATCTGCAGGCCAAGGGCAAGTTCATCCTGTCCATCGTCCAGTTCAGCCAGGCCCCCGGCGAAGTGGAACTGGTGTCCACCAAGCACGCCGACGCCATCAAGTCCCCCGCCGATTTCAAGGGCAAGACCCTGGGCGTGACCGGGCTCGGCTCCTCGACCGATTTCCTCAGCCAGTATCTGGCGGTGCGCGCGGGCCTGAAGCCCGGCGACTATGCGCTGCTGCCGGTGGGCGCGGGCAATACCTTCATCGCCGCCATGAAGCAGGACCAGATCCAGGCCGGCATGACCACCGAGCCCACCGTCGCCCGCATGCTCAAGACCGGCGAGGCCAAGATCCTGGTGGATCTGCGCACGCCTGAGCAGACCACCGCCGCGCTCGGCGGCCCCTACCCCGCCGCCTCGCTCTATGTGCAGCGCAACTGGCTCGACACCCACAAGGCCGACGCCCAGAAGCTGGCCAACGCTCTGGTGAAGACCATGCGCTACATCGCCAGCCATAGCGCTGAAGAGATCGCCGACAAGATGCCGAAGGACTATTACGCCGGCGACAAGGAGCTGTACATCAAGGGCCTCGCCGAAGGTAAGGCGCAGTATACGCCCGATGGCCGCATGCCCAATGGCGGGCCGGAGACGGTGCTGAAGGTGCTCTCGGCCTTCAGCAAGAATGTGCAGGGCCGGCAGATCGACCTGTCCAAGACCTATACCAGCGAGTTCGTGGACGCCGCCGCCAAGAGCCTCGGCACCACCAACTGATCCTCTGATCATGATCCGGTCCGGTTGCTGAAACCGGGCCGGACCCAGCTCCCGCGCCGCCGCCCCGGCAGCGCCCTCCCCCCTTTCCTCTTTGCCTTCAGCAACCGTCGCCGTGCCGGGCGGCGGAGGGAGACCTGCATGCAAAATCTAGCGACCGTGAAACACCAATCCGCCCCCGCGCTCGCCGGGCCGCCGGCCATCGAGCTGGTCAATGTCACCCGCCGGTTCGTGACCCCGGACGGCAAGATGATGACCGCGCTGCGGGACTTCACCATGTCGGTGGCCCCCGGCGAGTTCGCCTGCGTGGTCGGGCCCACCGGCTGCGGCAAGTCCACCACCTTGAACCTGGTCACCGGCCTGGCCCGCCCCAGCGCCGGCGAGGTGCGCCTCATGGGGGCGCCGGTGGAGGGCATCAGCCGCGACATCGGCTTCGTGTTCCAGACCGACGCCTTGTTCCCCTGGCGCAGCGTCATCGACAATGTGGCCGCCGGACCGCTCTATCGCGGCGTCCCCAAGGCGCAAGCCTATGAAAAGGCCCGCGAATGGATCGCCAAGGTGCATCTGTCGCGGTTCGAGGGCCACTATCCGCACCAGCTTTCGGGCGGCATGCGCAAGCGCGTGGCCCTGGCCCAGACCTTCATTAACGAGCCCAAGATCCTGTTGATGGACGAGCCGTTCAGCGCCCTCGACATCCAGACCCGCACCCTGATGCAGGACGAATTGCTGGAGTTGTGGGCCGGCTGCGGCGCCTCGGTGATCTTCGTCACCCATGACCTGGAAGAGGCCATTGCCTTGGCCGACAAGGTCTATGTGCTCACCGCCGGACCGGCGACGGTGAAGAGCGTCTACCACATCGATCTGCCCCGGCCGCGGGTGATGTCGGAGATCCGCTACGACAGCCAATTCGTCGAGATCGCCCGCGAGATCTGGAACGACCTGCGCGAGGAAGTGCAGCTCGGCCAGCAACGCGCCATGGCCGGCGCCCACTGAACAAGGATCCAGCCATGACCGTTCAAGCCGAACCCCTCGCCGCGCAAGCCGCACCCACTGAGAACCCCGCCATCGCGGTGGCCTCCGCCTCCGTCCAGGCCGCCATGCGCCGCCGCCACGCCTTCATCATCTTCCTGCGCATCGCCATTCTGGTGGTGGTGCTGGGCGGCTGGGAACTGGGCGCGGAAACCGGGGTGATCGATCCCTTCTTCTTCGCCAGCCCCTCGGGCATCGCCGACCAGATCTGGGTCTGGATCACCGAGGGCACCTCGCAGGGCCCGCTGTGGGAGCAGATCGTGGTGACGCTGGAAGAAACCATTCTCGGCTTCTTCATCGGCGCCATCGGCGGCGTCGCCTGCGGCATCCTGCTGGGCCGCAACAAGCTGCTGGCCGAAGTGTTCAGCGTCTATATCAAGGTGGCCAATTCCATCCCCCGCGTGGTGCTGGGCTCCATCTTCATCATCGCCTTGGGCCTCGGCATGGCGTCCAAGGTGGCGCTGGCGGTGGTGATGGTGTTCTTCGTGGTGTTCGCCAATGCCTTCCAGGGCGTGCGCGAGGCCGACCGGGCGCTGATCGCCAATGCCCAGATCCTCGGTGCCTCGCCGTTCCAGATCACCCGCACGGTGATCGTGCCCTCAGCCATGAGCTGGATCCTCGCCAGCCTGCACGTCAGCTTCGGCTTTGCGTTGGTGGGCGCGGTGGTGGGCGAGTTTCTCGGCGCCAAGAAGGGCGTCGGGCTCTTGATCTCCACCGCCCAGGGCGCGTTCAACGCCAATGGCGTGTTCGCCGCTATGGTGATCCTCGCCGTGCTGGCGCTGATCGTGGAATACATCATCACGCTGGTGGAAAACCGGCTGGTGAAGTGGCGCCCCGCTCCGCTCAATGAGCAGCACGCCTGAGGTCTTCCTCACCCTCGTCGGGGCCAATGGTCCCGGCGGCGGCCGGCAGGCGCACCTCCACCACCAGTCCGCCGCCGGTTGCCGTCTCCAGGCGCACC
>CALRNP020000222.1:0-9448 GCA_943369575.1 Azorhizobium sp. AG788
TCCCTACCCCCACGGCGCTGGACCTGGGGCGCCTTGCCGCCGACGAGGTGATCCGCGCCTATCTCCAGGAGCATGGCGACTATCCCCGCGCGCTGGTCATCGATCTGTGGGGCAGCGCCACCTTGCGCACCGGGGGCGAGGAGATCGCCCAGGGGCTCAGCCTCATGGGCTGCCGGCCGCAATGGGATCCCTCCAGCGGCCGCGTGACCGGCATCGAGGTGTTGCCGCCGGCGGTTCTCGGCCGTCCGCGCGTGGATGTGACCTGGCGGATTTCCGGCCTGTTCCGCGACATCTTCCCCGCGCAAGTGGCGCTGCTCGACGCCGCCACCCGCGCCGTCGCCGCCCGCCCCGATGAAGGCGACGACAACCCGCTGGCGGAGCGCGGCGAGGCCGATCCCGCCCGCATCTTCGGCGCCGCGCCGGGGGCCTATGGCGCCGGCATCGAGGACCATCTGGCGCGCGGCGCCTTCACCGAGCGCGCCACCCTCGGCCAGATCTATCTGGACCACACCTCGCACAGCTATGGCGGCGCCGATGGCGCGGCCCGGCCCGCCCCCGGCGCCTTTGCCGCGCGGGTCTCCACCGCCGATGCCTTGCTGCATGGGGCCGATGATCCCGCCCGCGACCTGCTGGACGGCGGCGCGGATAGCGCTTTCATCGGCGGGTTCGCCGCCGCCGCCCAGGCGCTGGGGCGCAATGTCGATCTCATCGTGCTGGACACCAGCGATCCGCAGCGCCCCAAGGCGCGGGATCTCGGCACGGCTTTGGCCCGCATCGTCCATGGGCGGGTGTCGCAGGTGTTCATCGCCGGCCAGATGCGCCACGGCCCGCGCGGCGCCTCGGAATTGCTGGAGACCGTGGACCGGCTGGTGGCGTTCGCCGAGACCACCGGGCGCGTGGATCCCTCGCTGCTGGATGCGCTCCACGCCGCCTATCTGGGCGATGAGGCGGTGCGCGCCTTCCTGATGGACCAGAACCCCCAGGCCGCCGCCGCCATGGCCGCCCGCTTCGCCGACGCTCGCAGGCGCGGCCTGTGGCACGCCCGGCGCAATGACATCGATGCGGATCTCGCTGCTCTCCGCGCGGAGGCCGCCGAATGACCAACGTCGTGCCCCCCTCCCGTCGCGGCGCCTGCCCGGCGCTCACCGCCCCCATGGCCACCGGCGACGGCCTGCTGGTGCGCCTGGTGCCGGTGGATGGCGCGCTGTCCCCTGCGGCCCTCATTGGCCTGTGCGATGCCGCGTTGGCGTTCGGCAACGGCATATTGGAGGTGACCGCCCGCGGCAGCCTGCAGCTGCGCGGCCTGCGACCGGAGACGGTCGGCCCGCTGAACGAGGCCGTGAACGCCCTCGGCATCACCGCCCGCGAGGGCGTGCCGCTGGATGTCTCGCCCTTGGCCGGGCTGGAGGCCGGCGCCCGCAGCGATGCCCGCGCGTTGGCTCTCCAGATCCGCGCCGCCATCGCCCCCTTCGCCGCCCGGCTGGGGCCGAAGGTGTCGGTGGTGATCGATGACGGCGGCGCCATCTCGCTGGCCGCCCTCAAGGCCGACATCCGCCTGACGCTCGAACCAGCCGCCGCCCCATCCGCCGCGTCGCACTGGGCCATCGCCCTCGCCGGTGACGCCGCCACCGCCCGCCCCCTCGGCCACCTGCCGGAGACGCGCCTCGTCGCCGTGGTGGCGGATCTGCTGGACCAACTGGCACAAATGGGCCCCGCCGCGCGCATGGCGGATGTCCTGCGCACCACCGACCTGCTCGGGCTTCAGCATCAGCTTGCGGTGGCTCCGCCGCACGGGGAGGAAACCGCCCCCCAGGGCGCCTCGACAATGCCCGCCCCGCCCCCCTCCGAACCCCACCCGGCCCCCGCCCCCATCGCCAGCTTCCCGCTGGTGGATGGCACGGTGGCGCTCGGCATCGGCCTGCCGTTCGGCCATGGGGACGTCGCCACCCTGAAAGCCCTGGTGGCCGCCGCCCAGGCGGCCGGCGCCCGCGATCTGCGGCCGGCGCCGGGGCGGGTGCTACTCACCACCGGCCTCACAGCCATCGGCGCCGCCGAGTTGCGCGCCGCCGCCGCCGCCCTTGGCTTCCTCACCCGCGCGGATGACCCCCGCCGCTTCGTCGCCGCCTGCGCCGGCGCGCCGGCCTGCGCCTCAGCGCATATCCCGGCCCGCGCGCTGGCGCCGGAGGTGGCGGCGACCCTGGCGCCGATCCTCGACGGCTCGCTGGAGGTGCATGTCTCCGGCTGCCCCAAGGGCTGCGCCCACCCCGCCACGGCGGCCCTGACCCTGGTGGGCGTGGCGCCCGATGCCATGGACAAGACGGTCGCGCTCGTGCGAGAGGGCAAAGCGGGCGACGCAACGCAGCCACACCAGACGGTTGCCGCGCTGCTGCCCACCCTCGCCCGCTTCGCCGCGGCCCTCGCCGCCGCGCGACGGACCGGCGAGACCAGCGCCGAGGCATTGACCCGTCTGTCGCCCCCGGATGCACCGGGGCCGGCGCTGTTGGAGTTCGCCGTGTTGGAGCCTGCCTCGTGAGCGCACCCGTGTTCGACTATGTGCGCGACGGCACCGCCATCTATGAGCGCTCCTTCGCCATCATCCGCGCCGAGGCGGACCTCAGCCGCTTTTCGCCGGACGAGGCGGATCTGGCGGTGCGGATGATCCATGCCTGCGGGCTGGTGGAGGCGGCGCGCGACTTCGTGTTCGGTCCCGGCTTCGTGGCCGCCGCGCGCGGCGCGTTGCAGGCGGGCGCGCCGATCCTGTGCGATGCGCAGATGGTGGCCCATGGCGTCACCCATGCCCGCCTGCCGGCCAAGAACCAGGTGATCTGCACCCTGCGCGATCCCCGCGTGCCGGAGTTGGCGGCGCGCACCGGCACCACCCGCTCGGCGGCGGCGCTGGATCTGTGGCCCGAGCATCTGGCCGGCGCGGTGGTGGCCATCGGCAATGCGCCCACCGCTTTGTTCCATCTGCTGGAGATGCTGGACGCCGGCGCCCCCCGCCCCGCCGCCATCCTCGGCATGCCGGTGGGCTTTGTCGGCGCGGCGGAATCCAAGGATGCGCTGGCGGAAGACTCGCGCGGCATCCCGTTCGCCATCGTGCGCGGGCGCCTCGGTGGCAGCGCCATCACCGCCGCCGCGCTCAACGCCTTGGCGAGGGCCGGCCTGTGAACGCCGCCATCGGACACCTGATCGGCGTGGGCGTTGGGCCGGGCGATCCGGAACTGATGACCCTGAAAGCGGTGCGGGCGCTGGGGGCGGCGGACGTGATCGCCCACTTCGCCAAGGCCGGCAACAACAGCCATGCGCGCGGCATCGCCAGCGCCCACTTCCGCCCCGGCGCGGAAGAACTGCCTTTGCTCTATCCGGTGACGACGGAAATCCATCGCCACGACACCGCCTATCGCCTCGCCATCGGCGCCTTCTATGACGAGTCCGCCGCACGGGTGGCGGAGCATCTCATGGCCGGGCGCAATGTGGCGGTGCTCAGCGAAGGCGACCCGCTGTTCTATGGCTCCTACATGCATCTGCATGTGCGCCTCGCCCATCGGTTTCCCACCACGGTCATCCCCGGCGTCACCGGCATGTCCGGCTGCTGGTCGCAGGCGGGCGCCCCCATCGCCCAGGGCGACGACGTGCTGATGGTGCTGCCCGGCACCCTCAGCGAGGAGGAATTGACCCGTCGCCTCGCCCAGGCGGATGCGGCGGTGATCATGAAGGTGGGCCGCAATCTGCCCAAGATCCGCCGGGCGCTGGCCGCCGCCGGGCGCCTGCCGCGCGCGCTCTATGCGGAGCGCGGCACCATGAGCGACGGCTTCGTCATGCCCCTGGCGGACCGGCCCGACGACAAGGCGCCCTATTTCGCCATCGTGCTGGTGCCCGGCTGGGAGGGCACCGCGTGAGCGGCCGGCTCATCGTCGTCGGCCTCGGCCCCGGCGCCGCCCGGCAGATGACACCGCAGGCGCTGGAGGCGCTGGCGGGTTGCGATGAACTCTACGGCTATGGCCCGTATCTGGCCCGGGTGCCGGAGCGGGCGGGCCAAGCGCGTTTTGCCTCCGACAATCGCGAGGAACTGGACCGCGCCAGCGCGGCGCTGGAGCGCGCGGTGGCCGGTGCCCGCGTCGGCGTGGTCTCCGGGGGCGATGCGGGCGTCTTCGCCATGGCGGCTGCGGTGTGCGAGGCCATGGAGAAGGGGCCGGATGCCTTCCGCGCCGTGGACTTCGAAGTCATCCCCGGCATCACCGCCATGCTGGCGGTGGCGGCGCGGGTCGGCGCGCCCTTGGGCCATGATTTCTGCGCGCTGTCGCTGTCCGACAATCTGAAGCCCTGGCCGCTGGTGGAAAAGCGCCTCACCGCCGCCGCCGACGCGGGCTTCGTCATCGCCCTGTACAATCCCATCAGCCGGGCGCGGCCCTGGCAGTTGGGGGCGGCGTTCGAGCTGCTGCGCAAGAGCTTACCCGGCACCGTGCCGGTGATCTTCGGCCGCGCCGCCGGGCGGCCGGACGAGCGCATCACTCTGGCCACCCTGGCCGATGCGGATGCCACCATCGCCGACATGGCCACCTGCGTGCTCATCGGCTCGGCCCAGACCCGGCTGGTGGAGCGGCCCGGCCTGCCGCCTTTGGTCTATTCGCCGCGATCCGCCCTGTGAGGCGCGGGCGGATGCTCCGGCGCGAACATCCGCTCGATCCAGATGGCGGCCGCCTCCGGCCCGTCGACGGACGGAACCTCCGGCAGCTGCGGCCGGCGCAGCAAAATCACCAGCAGGCCCAGATCCCGCGCCGCCGCCATCTTGCCGTAGGTGGCCGCGCCGCCGCTATTCTTGGCGACAATCACCTCGGTGCCGTGTGCGGACAGCAGAGTCCGATCCCCCTCCTGCGTGAACGGTCCCCGCGCAACGAGATACTCGGCGTGCGGCACGTCCAAGGGCGGCAGGATCGGATCGACGCTGCGCACCACATAAGCATGCTGGGGCGCGGCCTCGAAGGCGCGGACCTCATTGCGGCCGAGCGCCAGGAAGGCGCGGCGCGGGGTTGCGCCCAGAGCTTCGACCGCCGCCGCCACGTCATCCACCTCCTGCCATTGATCGCCCGGCTGCGGCGTCCAGGGCGGGCGGCGCAGCGCCAGCAGCGGCACGCCCAAAGCCCGGCACGCCTGCGCCGCATGGGCGGACATGGCGGCGGCATAAGGATGGGTGGCATCGACCACCGCCGCGATGCCGGTGGTTTCCAGATACGCCTTCAGGCCGTCCACGCCGCCGAAGCCGCCGGACCGCACGGGGACAGGCTGGGCGGCGGGGTTTTCCGTGCGGCCGGCGAGGGACACAATAAGCGCGAGATTCGGGGTGTGCGCGAGTCGCGCGGCCAGCAGCCGGGCGTCCCCGGTGCCCCCCAGAATGAGGATGCGGTGCGGGATGGACGCGGCAGGCACGACGGCAGCGGACGGCAGAGGGACTGACATGGCGCAGGACACTGCCGCAGCGATGCCCTGGCTGTCCATCGTCGGCATTGGCGAAGACGGTGCGCTTGGGCTCTCCCCCGCCGCCTGCGCCCTGATCCGTGCCGCCGACCGGGTGTTCGGCGGCGCCCGCCATCTGGCGCTGGCGGGCGATCTCATCACCGGCACGGCCACGCCCTGGCCGAGCCCGTTCGCCGACGGCATCGCCGCCGTGCTGGCCGCCCGGGGGCAGAAGGTCTGCGTGCTGGCCTCCGGCGATCCGTTCCTGCATGGGGTGGGCGCCACTTTGGCGCGCCACGTGCCGGCGCAGGAGATGCGCGTCATCCCGGCCCCCTCCGCCTTCAGCCTCGCCGCCGCCCGCCTCGGCTGGCCGCTGGCGCAGACGGAGCAGGTCTCGCTGCATGGCCGCGACATCGGCCGTATCCGCCCCGCCCTTCAGCCGGGCGCCCGCGTCCTGGCCCTGACCTCCGACGGCGACGGCCCCCGGCAGGTGGCGGCGCTGCTATCCGCGCTGGGCTTCGGCGCGACGCGGCTGACGGTCCTGGAGGCGCTGGGCGGCCCGCACGAGCGGGTGCGGTCAGTGGAGGCCGCCGGGTTCGATCTCAAGGATGTGGGGCCGCTGAATGTGGTGGCGCTGGAGATCGCCGCCGCGCCCGAGGCGCCGGTGCTGCCGCTCACCTGCGGTCTGCCGGACGAGATGTTCGCCCATGACGGCCAACTGACCAAGCGCGAGATCCGCGCCATGACCTTGTCGGCGCTCGCCCCGCGTCACGGCGAACTGCTGTGGGACGTGGGCGCCGGTGCCGGCTCCATCGCCATCGAATGGCTGCTGACCCATCCCTCGCTCCGCGCCATCGCCATCGAGGGGCACCCCACCCGCGCCGAACGCATCGGCCAGAACGCGCTGGCGCTGGGGGTTCCGCATCTGGATATCGTGACAGGCACCGCGCCGGACGCCTTCGCCGGCCTGCCCCGGCCGGACGTGATCTTCATCGGCGGCGGCGGCTCCGAGCCCGGCGTCATGGAGGGGGCGCTGGCGGCGCTCAAGCCCGGCGGCCGGCTGGTGGCCAATGCGGTGACGCTGGAAACCGAAGCGGTCCTTCTTACGTATTTTCAGCAATGGGGCGGCAGCCTGATCCGCATGGCGGTGTCGCGCGCGGTCCCGGTGAAGGGCATGACCGGCTGGCGCCCCGCCATGCCGGTGACCCAGTGGAGCATGGTCAAAGCCATGGCAGATCCCCAGGCGGTGGAGAATCCAGCATGATCGTCGCCGGTGTCGGCAGCAAACGCGGCGTCAGCGCCGCCGACGTTCTCGCCGCCCTCGACGCGGCGCTGGAGCGGGTGGACCTGACCCGCGAGGCGGTGAAGGTGGTGGCTACCCCGGCGGTTAAAGGCGGCGAGGTCGGCATTGCGGAAGCTGCCGCCCAACTGGGCCTGCCCCTGGTGCTGGTGCCGCAAGGCCAGTTGGAGGCCATGGCCGACCGCACCGAGACCCATTCAGACCGGGTGGTGGCGCTGCTGCGCGTGCCCTCGGCGGCGGAGACCGCCGCTCTGGCCGCCGCCGGCCCCGATTCGCATCTGCTCGGCCCCCGGCTGGCGCTGGGCTCCGTCACCTGCGCCCTGGCGCGCAGCGGAAAGACCGCATGACCGTTCATTTCATCGGCGCCGGCCCCGGCGCCGCCGACCTCATCACCGTGCGCGGCCGCGATCTCATCGCCCGCTGCCCGGTGTGCCTCTATGCCGGCTCCATCGTCTCGCCGGAGCTGCTGGCCTATTGCCCCCCAAACGCCCGCATCGTCGATACCGCGCCGCTGGATCTCGACCGCATCGAACAGGAATATGTGACGGCGAGTGCCGCAGGGCAGGATGTGGCGCGCCTGCATTCCGGCGACCTCTCGGTCTATAGCGCAGTGGCCGAGCAGATCCGCCGGCTGGAGCGGCACGGCATCGCTTATACCCTGACCCCCGGCGTGCCGGCGTTCGCCGCCGCCGCCGCCGCACTGGGGCGCGAACTCACCGTGCCGGAGGTGGCGCAAAGCCTGGTGCTGACCCGCGTGTCGGGGCGCGCCTCGGCCATGCCGGAGAGCGAGCGCCTCGCCGCCTTCGCCGCCACTGGCGCCACGCTGGCCATTCATCTGGCCATCCACGCGCTGGACCAGGTGGTGGCGGACCTGACCCCCTTCTATGGCGCCGATTGCCCGGTGGCGGTGGTGGTGAAGGCCAGTTGGCCGGACGAGCGCATCCTGCGCGGCACGCTCACCACCATCGCCGCCCAGGTGGCGGCGGACCCGATCGCGCGCACCGCCCTCATCCTGGTGGGCCGGGCGCTCAGCGCCGCCGACTTCCGCGACAGCGCGCTCTATGACGTGGATTATGTCCGCCGCTTTCGCGGGATGGCGGAATGAGCCGCTCAGTCCACCGCCCGGAACGCCGCCCGGCCCATGAGGGCGCCGTCGCGGTCGAACACCACGATCTCCAGCGCCGAACCGGAGCCGCGCAGCACCGGCGCCGCTGTGGCCCATGCGCGCTCAGCCACCACATCGCCCAAGGCAATGCCGGCCGCCGCCGCCTCCTGGAACGCCAACGCCACGGTGTTGGCGGAGCCGATGCGGTCGGCCAATTCCAGATCGGCGCCGGCCTCAAGCGCCAGATGGGCCAGCGCGGTGAGATCGGCGCTGCCGCGCTTGGAATGCAGATCCAGCAGGCCCTGGGCCAGCTTGGTCATCTTGGCGACGCCGCCGGCGATGGTCACCTTCGGCACCGGATGGGCGCGCAGATATTTCAGCGTGCCGCCGACGAAATCGCCCATATCCAGCAGCGCGGTCTCGGGCAGGTCATGCAGCGCCTGAATGGCCGCCTCGGAGGCAGAGCCGGTGGCGCCGGCCACATGGGTCAGGCCGATGGCGCGGGCCACATCGACGCCGCGATGGATGGAGTGGATCCAGGCGGCGCAGGAAAACGGGATCACGATGCCCGTGGTGCCCAGCACCGACAGGCCGCCGACGATGCCGAGACGCCCGTTCAGGGTGCGCTTGGCCAGCATTTCGCCGCCGGGAATGGAAATCTCCACCTCCGCATCGGCGGCGACCCCGGCCTGATGCGCCACCTCGGCGATGCCTTGGGCGATCATGCGCCGGGGCACCGGATTGATCGCCGGCTCCCCCGGCGGGATCGGCAGGCCGGGGCGCGTCACCGTGCCGACGCCTTCGCCGGCCCGGAACGTGACGCCGCTGCCGGGCGCCCCGCGCCGCACCGTGGCCCGCACCAAGGCGCCATGGGTGACATCGGGATCGTCGCCCGCATCCTTGACGATGCCGGCGCTGGCGCTGTCCGCATCCAGGGCCGTGGTGGCGAGCGCGAAGGCCGGGCGGGCGCCGCTGGGCAGTTCCACCTCCACCGGATCGGGAAACACACCCGTCAGCAGCGCGGCGAAGGCCGCCTTGGCGGCACCGGCGGCGCAGGCGCCCGTGGTCCAGCCCCGGCGCAGCGCCGCGCCGGCAGCGCCGTCGGGCTGTTCTTCGAAATGCCCCTCGGGCGGATCCTCGGACGGGTCCACGTCGCCATTCATGGCGCCCTTCATAGGCCGGGCGCGACGCGCCGTCACCAAGGCGCCCCCAGATGACCCCGCGCGGACTGCTCATCGCCGCGCCCCGGTCCGGCTCCGGCAAGACCACCGTGACGCTCGGCCTGTTGGCGGCCCTGGCGCGGCGGGGCGTCGCCGTGCGCGCGGCGAAATCCGGGCCGGATTATATCGACCCCGCCTTCCACGCCGCCGCCACCGGCCGGCCGGGGCTCAATCTCGACAGCTGGGCGATGCCACCGGATCTGTTGGGCCACCTCGCCGCCATGGCGTCCGCCGGCGGCGAATTGCTGGTGGTGGAAGGGGCCATGGGCCTGTTCGACGGCGTGCCCGGCATGCCCGGCCGCTCCGGCGCCGGGGCCGACATTGCCGCGCGCCTCGGCCTGCCGGTGCTGCTGGTGCTGGATGTGTCCG
>CALRNP020000223.1:0-9400 GCA_943369575.1 Azorhizobium sp. AG788
GCAACCAGTCGGCGAGGCGGGCGCGGCCTTCCGGCGACATGTCTGTGGCCGCCCGCAGCAAGGCGCCGTGCAGGGTGCGCCACACCGCCCGCCGGGCATCGCGCAAGGCCGAGAGCGCGGTATCGGCGGTGGCGGGGTCGAACGTGTCGGCGGTCAGCGCCCGGCGCACATCCTCTTGGGCGCGGCGGCTGGCGGCGCGGTCGATCTCGATGGCCGGCTCCGCCGCCTGGAACTGGGCATAGAGCACCTTGGCATCGGGGCCGGGCAGGGTGGCCGCCAGCCGGTCGATCCGGGCGGCCGGGCTGCGATCGGGCGGTGGCGCGGGCGCCGGGGCCTGTTGCAGCGCCAGGGCGATGGCGGCGCCGACGAAGAACAGGTTGAGCGCCAGCGAGCCCACCAGCAGCAGGCGCTGCGGCGGCAGGACGGGGAGGCGCAGGCTCAGTCCGCTCATAGTCCGGTCTCCGCCAACGGGTCGGGCTCGAACATGATGGCGCTCACGTCTGCATCGGCCACGGTCACGCGCTGAGACGCAAACCTTGGATCGAAGCCGCCGGGGCCGAAGGCATGGGAGCCCATGAGGAAGCCGAGCATGGCCATTCCCGCCAGAGCGGCGATGCTGGGCCAGGCCGGACGCAAATCGAACGCCAGCAGCCAGCCGGGCAGAACCGGCATCCGCCCCGCCTGGGCGGGGAGGGGGCGGGCGGCCAGCCGCGCCGCTACCCGTCCCGCGGCCGCCACATCGCTCTCGGACGGCGGACCGGACAGGGCGCGGTGAAACAGCGCGTCCATCTGCCGGCCCTCGCTCAGCAGCGCGCGGGCGGCAGGATCGGCCTTGAACAGGGCGCTGGCGCCCGCCCGCACCTGCGGCGGCCAGGCGGTGATGTCGGCGCCATGGCGCACCAAAGCCAGCTCCAATTCGGCGCGGGAGAGCGCGCGGGGGGCCGGCGGGGCCTTGTCTGTCCGGCTCATGATCTAGTCTCCCGAGAAAACACGCGTTCCGAGACTGCCGCGCAGCGCCTTGCGGGCGCGCACCAGCAGGGTTTCGACCCCGCCCACCGAGGTGCCGAGGACCTCAGCGGCGCGGCTGTTGGAGAGGCCCTCCCAATAGGTGAGCAGCACCACAGCACGCTGACGCGGCGGAAGAGCGGCAATGGCAGCGGCGAGGCGCTGGGTTTCGTCGCGCCGTTCGAGCCGGGCCTGGGCATCGGGCTGGGGGTCCACCGGCTCGCCGGCCTCCTCCAGCGCCGCGAATGGCGTGCGGCGGCGGTGATTGAGGCAGAGGTTGACCACGATGCGATAGAACCAGGTGCCGAACGCTGCCGTGGGCTGCCAGCGCGGGGCGGCGCGCCAGACCCGGAGCAAAGCCTCCTGGGCGATTTCCTCGGCATCGGCCTCGCTGCCGAGGAAACGGCGTGCGAGCGCCACCGCCCGGACGGCGTAGCGGTCGCTGAGCACCCGGAATGCGGGTTCGTCCCCTCCGGCGACCCGCGCCATGAGGTCCTCGTCGCTTGGCTCACGCATCCGGGAACTCGATCCGGCCCCAGGTCGCAGACTGCCACCATGGTGCATTCCTCCTCAATCCCATATCCCGATTAAGGCCAATCTTCCGCACGGCTGGCGGAGTTCTTCAGGCCTTTCGCCGCGGCTTACTGGTTTGAACCCATGGGAAAGCGAAACCCTGCGCTGGCGCATCTGTTCACGCTTTCGTGAGCTTCACCGGAACGGCGCAGGGTTTGTGCGGTGCAGCGTGTTGAAGCTGCAGGTGCCATGTTCCGGGGATAAAAGTCGATGCGCCGTGCCGTTTGGATCGTGGCCGCGTTGGTGGTGGTCGGTGGCGGGTTGGCGTGGCGCTTCGGCTTTGCCGCGCCGGCCCCCGAGGTGCGGCAGGCGCGGGCACCCGCGCCCATTCCGGTGGTGGCCGGCACGGCCCAGACCCAGGACGTTCCGGTCTATGTGACCGGCATCGGCGCGGTGCAGGCCTATAACACCGTCACCGTCAAAGTGCGGGTGGACGGTGAGTTGCAGAAGGTCTCCTTCACCGAAGGCCAGGATGTGAAGGCCGGCGACCTTCTCGCCCAGATCGATCCGCGCCCGTACGCGGCCTCCCTGGCCCAGGCGCAGGCGACCAAGGCCAAGGACATGGCCCAGCTCACCAACGCCAAGATCGACCAGGAGCGCTACAAGACCCTGGTGGCCAAGAATGCCGCCTCCCAGCAGACCCTCGACACCCAGAACGCCCAGGTGGCGCAATATGAAGCGGCGGTGCAGGGCGACCAGGCCGCCATCGACAATGCGCAGGTCCAGCTGGGCTATACCACCATCACCGCCCCCATCGCCGGGCGTACCGGCGTGCGGCAGGTGGACCAGGGCAATATCGTGCGCACCACCGACACCACCGGGCTGGTGGTGATCACCCAGCTCAAGCCGATCTCGGTCATCTTCGCCATGCCGCAGGATCGCCTGGATGAGTTGGTCGCCGCCATGGACAGCGGGCCGGTGGAAGTGCTGGCCTTCAAGCGCGACGGCACCACCCAGCTGGGCACCGGCAAGGTGGAACTGATCGACAACCAGATCGACTCCAACACCGGCACGCTGCGGGTGAAGGCCACCTTCGCCAATGACGATCTCAAGCTCTGGCCCGGCGCGTTCGTGAATGTCCAGGTGCAGGTCCGCATGCTCACCGCGGCGGTGACCGTTCCCGCCCAGGTGGTCCAGCGCGGCGCCGATGGCCTGTTCGTCTATGTCATCAAGCCTGACAACACGGTGGAGAAGCGCACCATCACCCTCGGGCCGACCAAGGCCGGCATGAGCGTGGTAGCCAGCGGCCTGACGGCCGGCGAGCAGGTGGTGGTGGACGGCCAGCTCAAGCTGACGCCGGGCGCCCGCATCTCTGTCACCGGCGCGGCCCCGCCGCCGCCCGCCGCCGCCCCGGTCAGCGACGCCAGCACGAAGACGCCCGCATGAGCATCTCCACCCCCTTCATCCGCCGCCCCATCGCCACCACGCTGCTGATGGTGGCCATGGTGCTGGTGGGCGCCGTCGCCTATCCGCTGCTGCCGGTGGCACCGCTGCCGCAGGTGGATTTCCCCACCATCCAGGTCTCCGCCAGCCTGCCGGGCGCCAGCCCCGAGACCATGGCCTCATCGGTGGCCACGCCCCTGGAGCGCCAGTTCAGCCAGATCGCCGGCGTGACCCAGATGACCTCGTCCAGTGCGCTGGGCGTGGCCTCCATCACCATCCAGTTCGATCTGGCCCGCAATATCGACGCGGCGGCGCAGGATGTGCAGTCGGCCATCACCGCCGCCTCCGGGCAATTGCCCAAGAACCTGCCCAGCCCGCCGACCTTCCGCAAGGTTAATCCGGCGGATTCGCCTATTCTCATCATCGCGGTGCAGTCGCAGCTTTATCCCATCACCAAGGTGGATGATCTAGCCGACACCATCCTGGCCCAGCAGATCAGCCAGATCCCTGGCATCGCCCAGGTGGCGATCACCGGCGAGCAGAAGCCGGCGGTGCGGGTGCAGGTGGACCCGGCCAAATTGGCGGCGCTGGGCCTGAGCCTGGAGGACGTGCGCTCGGTGCTGGCCGCCGCGACGGTGGATTCGCCCAAGGGCAGCTTCGACGGCCCGGCGCAGAGCTTCACCATCTATGCGGACGACCAGCTGCTGGCCTCCCAGCCCTGGAACGACGTCATCATCGCCTATAAGAACGGCGCCCCGGTGCGCATCCGCGACATCGGTGCCGCCATCGACGCGCCGGAGAATATGCGCCTCGCCTCCTGGCAGAAGGGCAAGCGCGGCATTCAGCTGATCGTCTTCAAGCAGCCGGGCGCCAATGTCATCGACACCGTGGACCGGGTGCGCGGCATGATCCCGCGCCTGGAAGCCTCGCTGCCGCCGGGCATCTCGGTGGACATCCTCACCGACCGCACCCAGACCATCCGCGCCTCGGTGGAGGACGTGCAGTTCACCATGCTGTTGACCATCGGCCTGGTGGTGGCGGTGATCTTCGCCTTCCTGCGCAACGTATGGGCCACCATCATCCCGTCCATCACCGTGCCCATGGCGCTGATCGGCACCTTCGCGGTGATGTATGTGCTGGGCTACAGCCTGGACAATCTCTCGCTCATGGGCCTGACCATCGCGGTCGGCTTCGTGGTGGATGACGCCATCGTCATGCTGGAGAACATCCACCGCCATATCGAGGAGGGGCTCTCGCCCATGGACGCCGCCCTCAAGGGCGCGGGCGAGATCGGCTTCACCATCATCTCCATCAGCGTGTCGCTGATCGCGGTGTTCATTCCGGTACTGCTCATGGGCGGCATCGTCGGCCGCCTGCTGCGCGAGTTCGCGGTGACGGTGACCATCACCATCCTGGTGTCGGTGGTGGTGTCGCTGACCCTCACGCCCATGATGTGCTCGCTGTTCCTCAAGAGCGAGCACGGCGTGAAGCACGGGCGCCTCTACATGGCCTCCGAAGCCTTCTTCGACGGCATGCTGCATGCTTATGACACCGGCCTGAAATGGGTGCTGCGCCACCAGGCGATCACCCTGGCCAGCCTGTTCGTGACCATGGCCGCCACGGTGGCGCTCTATGTGGCGATCCCCAAGGGCTTCTTCCCGCAGCAGGACACCGGCTTTCTCACCGGCTTCACCGAGGCGGCGCAGGATATTTCCTTCGCGGCCATGTCGCAGAAGCAGCAGGCGCTGATGGCCATCGTCGCCAAGGATCCGGACGTGGAAAGCGTCGCCGGCTCGGTGGGCGCCACCGGCGGGTCGCAGACGGTCAACACCGGGCGCATGTGGATCAACCTTAAGCCCCGCGACGAGCGCAGCGCCAGCGCCGACCAGATCATCAACCGGCTGCGGCCGCAGATCGCCAAGGTGCCGGGGGCATCGCTGTTCCTCCAGGCGTCGCAGGACATCAATGTGGGCGGACGGGCGGCCCGCACCCAGTATCAATACACCCTTCAGGACGCCAATCTGGACGAACTGAACGAATGGGCGCCGAAGATCCTCGCCAAGCTGCGCTCCATCCCCGGCCTTCAGGATGTGGCCACTGACCAGCAGACCAACGCCCCGACCGTCTCGCTCGCCATCGACCGCGACACCGCCGCCCGCTTCGGCATCCAGCCGCAGGTGATTGACGACACGCTCTATGACGCCTTCGGCCAGCGGCAGGTGGCGCAATACTTCACCCAGCTGTCGCAATATCACGTGGTGCTGGAGGTGGATCCCAAGCTGCAACTGGATTCCAGCTCGCTGGACAAGATCTACGTCAAGTCTCCGCGCACCAGTGAGATGATCCCGCTCTCCGCCTTCGTGAAGGTGGACACCACCAAAACCGCCTATCTCTCCATCAGCCATCAGGGCCAGTTCCCGGCGGTGACGCTGAGCTTCAACCTGGCGCCGGGCACGGCCTTGGGCGAGGCGGTCGCCGCCATCCGACAGGCGGAACTGGAGATGGGCAAGCCGGTGACGCTGATCGGCAATTTCCAGGGCACGGCGCAGGCGTTCCAGGATTCCCTGCGCACCCAGCCCTATCTGATCGCGGCGGCCCTGGTGGCGGTCTACATCATCCTCGGCGTGCTCTATGAGAGCTTCATCCACCCGCTGACCATTCTCTCCACCTTGCCGTCGGCGGGGCTGGGGGCGCTGCTGATCCTCTATGTCTCGGGCTTCGACCTCAGCGTCATGGGGCTCATCGGCATCCTGCTGCTGATCGGCATCGTCAAGAAGAACGGCATCATGATGATCGACTTCGCCTTGCAGCGAGAGCGCGAGGAAGGCATGGCGCCGGAGCAGTCCATCTATGAGGCCTGCCTCACCCGCTTCCGCCCGATCATGATGACCACCATGGCCGCACTGCTGGGCGGCCTGCCGCTGATGCTGGGCACCGGCACCGGCTCGGAACTGCGCCGGCCCTTGGGCTTCGCCATCGTCG
This sequence comes from Azorhizobium sp. AG788, assembly GCA_943369575.1. Lineage (GTDB taxonomy): Bacteria > Pseudomonadota > Alphaproteobacteria > Rhizobiales > Xanthobacteraceae > Azorhizobium. The sequence goes on from CALRNP020000223.1 coordinate 5,944, forward strand.
GCGGCCTGATCGTCAGCCAGATCCTCACCCTCTACACCACGCCGGTGGTGTATCTGTACATGGCCCGGCTCACCGCCCGCATCGCCCGCTGGCGCGGCAAGACGGTGGCCGACCACGCCCATCCCGCCGATGGCGCGGTGGTGCCGCTGGAACGGCCGGCGGCGGCGGAGTAGCGCCCTTTCACCCGGCCGCCGCCCGATGATCCGGGCGGTGGCAACTGGCAGTTCCATGGGACTGTCATGACCGGCGTGCCACACAGAACCTGACGGGCGTGCCGTTGGGCGACGGCTTGCGCATCCCCTTCGCACCCCGACATAGATAGGATGAACCAGACTCGCAGCGCCAAAGGGCGCTGTCGGGAGACGGGCTCGGTGGTGTCCGCCGCCCGCAACGCCCAGCCAGGAGGCACGCCATGGCCATCCAAGCCACTCTCAACGCCCGCGTCGGCGAGGTCACGCAGCGCATCGCCCAGCGCAGCGCCGCCACGCGCCAGCGCTATCTGGCGCAGATCGCCGCCGCCGGCGAGGAAGGCCCCCGCCGCCGGGCGCTCGGCTGCGCCAATCAGGCCCACGGCTTTGCCGCCTGCGGCGTGAGCGACAAGGCCGAGCTGCGGGCGGGTGAGGGCGGCAACCTCGCCATCGTCACCGCCTATAACGACATGCTCAGCGCCCACCAGCCCTATGAGCGCTATCCCGACCTGATCCGCGCCGCGGCGCGGGAGGCCGGCGGCGTGGCGCAGGTGGCCGGCGGCGTGCCGGCCATGTGCGATGGCGTCACCCAGGGCGAAGCCGGCATGGAGCTGTCGCTGTTCTCCCGCGAGGTGATTGCGCTCTCCACCGCCGTGGCGCTCTCGCACCAGACCTTCGATGCGGCGGTATTCCTGGGCATCTGCGACAAGATCGTGCCGGGGCTGGTGATCGGGGCGCTGTCGTTCGGCCATCTGCCGGCGGTGTTCCTGCCCGGCGGCCCCATGACCTCCGGCCTGCCCAATGACGAGAAGACCCGCATCCGGCAATTGTTCGCCGAGGGCAAGGTGGGGCGCGATGCGCTGCTGGAAGCGGAGTCCCAGTCCTATCACGGGCCGGGCACCTGCACCTTCTACGGCACCGCCAACACCAATCAGATGATGATGGAGATCATGGGCGTGCACCTGCCCGGTGCCTCCTTCGTCAATCCCAACACGCCGCTGCGCGATGCTTTGACCCGCGAAGGCGCCAAGCGGGCGCTGGCTATCAGCGCGCTCGGCAACCACTACACCCCCATCGGCCGGATGCTGGATGAGAAGGCGTTCGTCAACGGCGTGGTCGGCCTGCACGCCACCGGCGGCTCCACCAATCACACCCTGCATCTGGTGGCGATGGCGGCGGCGGCGGGCATCACGCTGACCTGGGACGATTTCTCGGATCTCGCCGAAGTGGTGCCGCTGCTGGCGCGGGTCTATCCCAATGGCAAGGCCGACGTGAACCACTTCCAGGCCGCCGGCGGCATGGGCTTCGTGATCCGCGAACTGCTGCAGCAGGGGCTGCTGCATGAGGATGTGGAGACGGTGTGGGGTACCGGCCTCAACGGCTATACCGCCGAGCCCATGCTGGACGCCGCCGGCCAACTGGCCTGGCGCGAGGGCGCCTCGGCGTCCGGCGATGAAGCGGTGCTGCGGCCGATCGAGCGCCCGTTCCAGCCGACCGGGGGACTGAAGGTGCTGGACGGCAATCTGGGCCGCGCGGTGAGCAAGACCTCGGCCGTTGCGCCCGAGCGCCACATCATCGAAGCGCCCGCCCGCGTGTTCCACTCGCAGGAGGCGTTGCAGGCGGCGTTCAAATCCGGCAGCCTCACCGGCGACTTCGTGGCGGTGGTGCGCTTTCAGGGGCCGAAGGCCAATGGCATGCCGGAACTGCACAAGCTGATGCCGCCTTTGGGCGTGCTTCAGGATCGCGGGCAGAAGGTGGCGCTGGTCACTGACGGGCGCATGTCCGGTGCTTCGGGCAAGGTGCCGTCCGCCATCCACGTCACCCCGGAAGCGGCCAATGGCGGCCCGATCGCCAAGATCCAGGACGGCGACATGGTGCGGTTCGACGGCGTGAACGGCCATCTCACCGTGCTGGTGGACGAGGCGGAATGGGCGGCGCGGCCGGTGGCGGTGGAAGACCTGTCGTCCTCGCACATCGGCGTCGGCCGCGAACTGTTCGCGCCGTTCCGCGCCGCCGTCGGCACCGCCGATCGCGGCGCCAGCATCTTCGACCGCACGGCAGCCTGAGCAACGCTGGCTCCTGACAACGGCCCCGGTCCGCAACGACACGGGGCCGTTCGCGTTTCAAGCGACGATATGGAAGCCGTGGTCGGCATAGGTGACGGAGCCGTTCAGCGGTGCGCCGGCCTCGCTGGCCAGCAGCGCCGCCACCCGGCCGATCTCCTCCACCGTCACCAATTGATTGGCCGGGGTCCGCTCGCGCACCTTGTCCAGCAATTCGTCGAAGCGGTCGATGCCGGAGGCCGCCCGCGTCTTCACCGGCCCCGCGGAGAGGGCGTGCACATGGATGCGGCGCGGGGCCAGGTCCACCGCCAGATAGCGCACCACCGCCTCCAGCGCCGCTTTCACAGGCCCCATGAGATTGTAATGCTCCACCACCCGATCGGCGCCATAGAAGCTGACCGTCTGCAAGCTGCCGCCGTTGCGCATCAGCGGCACCGCCAGCTTGGCCGCGCGCACGAAGGAATGGCAGGACACATCCATGGCCTGGGCGAAGCCGTCCGCTGAGCAATCGATCAGATTGGCATGCAGATCCTCGCGCGGGGCGAAGGCGATGGAGTGGAATACGAAGTCCAGCCCATCCCAGCGGCTCTCTATTTCCTTGAACACCGCTTCCAGCTGACCGGGGATGCGCACATCGCACGGGACGATGATGGAGGCGTCCAGGGCTTCCGCCAGGGGACGCACGTGGGGCTCGGCCTTGGCGTTGAGATAGGTCACCGCCAGTTCGGCCCCGGCGGCGCGCAGCATGCGGGCGCAGCCATAGGCGATGGAGCTTTCATTGGCGATGCCGATGATCAGGCCCCGCTTTCCGGCGAGATCGACGATCGGCATCATGACGTGGGCTCCGGGGCGTGAAGGATGGAGAAAGTTTCGTCGGCGATCACCTGCTCCTCGTCCGTGGGCAGGACGAACACGGCGACCCGGCTGTCCGGGGCGCTGATGCGGGTGGCGTTGGCCGCATTGGCCTGGGCATCCAAGCTGACGCCGAGCCACTCCAAATGGGCGCACACCGCCGCGCGGATCGACGGCTGGTGCTCGCCGATACCGGCGGTGAACACCAAAGCATCCAGGCCGGATAAGGTGTTGGCCAAAGCCGCAGTTTCGCGGGCGATGCGGAAGGTGAAGTAGTCCAGCGCCTCGCGGGCTTCCGGTGCCGGGCTCTCGAGCAGCACCCGGCTGTCGGCGCTGATGCCGGACAGGCCCAGC
>CALRNP020000224.1:0-9318 GCA_943369575.1 Azorhizobium sp. AG788
CGACACCATCCTCGCGGTGAACCTCGGCGCCCTGCCAGGCCTGCTCGCCGCCGCCCGTGCGGCCGGTGCGCGGCGGATCATCAACCTGTCGTCCGCCGCCGCATACGGGGCCGCCGCCGCCCGTTGCGACCTGCTGGACGAGACCACCGCCTGCGATCCCAAAGGCCTCTACGGCATCACCAAGTTTGCCTCCGAACGGATTCTCGAGCGGCTGGGCGACGTGTGGGGCCTGGAGGTGGCGAGCGTACGCCTCAGCGCCGTCTTCGGCCCCTGGGAGCGGGCAACCGGCGTGCGCGACACGCTGAGCCCACAGGCGCAGATGCTTGCGGCCGCACGGGCCGGGGCGCCCGCCCGCCTCTCCCGCCCCGGCCTGCGCGACTGGATCTATGCGCCGGACGTGGCAGAGGCCGTGCTGGCCCTGGCACGCGCGGCGCGCTGGAACGCGCCGGTCTACAACGTCTCCACCGGCACGCGCTGGAGCGCACTCCACTGGGGTCAGGCGCTCGCGGCGCACCTGCCCGGCTTCACCTGCCGTCTGGCGGGTGCGGACGAGACCGCCACCATCGACCTGTATTCCGACACCGATCGCGCCCCGCTCGCCGTCCAGCGCCTCGCCGCCGACACCGGCTGGAGCGCCCGCTTCGGCTGCGCCGACAGCGCCGCGGATCTGGCGCGGCGGCAGATGTTCCAGGACGGGAAAGCCTCATGACGCTTACAGGCCGCATCGCCGTCCTCACCGGCGCAGGCTCCGGTATCGGCCGCGCCACCGCCCTGCGGTTCGCGCAGGCAGGCGCATCGGTGGCGCTGGTGGACCGGAACGCCGAGGCCCTCGCCGCCACCGCCGACGCCATCGCCGCCCAAGGCGGCACGGCGCTGGCTCTGCCCGGCGACGTGGGCGACGTCGCTTCCGTCGAAGCGGCCGCTGCGGCCACGGTGACGGCATTCGGCGGCATCGACATTCTCATCGCGGCGGCGGGCATGTCCGTTGGCGGCACGGTGCTCACCACCACGCCCGAGGATTGGGACGCGGTGTTCCGCGCCAATGTGGGCGGCACCTGGCTGTGGGCACGCGCCGCCATCCCGGCCATGAAGGCGCGCGGCGGCGGTGCCATCGTCACCTTCTCCTCACAGCTCGCCCTGGCGGGCGGACGCGGCAACAGCGCCTATGTGGCCGCCAAGGGCGCCATCCTCAGCCTGACCCGCACCATAGCGCTGGACTTCGCCGCGGACGGCATCCGCGTGAACGCCATCGCCCCCGGCGCCATAGACACCCCCATGCTCGCCCGCGGCTTCGGTCGGCAGGCGGATCCGGATGCCGCGCGCGAAGCCTCCCGCCAGCGCCACGCCCTCGGCCGGTTCGGGACCGCCGACGAGATCGCTCAAGCAGCGCTCTATCTGGCGAGCGATGCCTCTTCCTTCATCACAGGTACGACCCTCGCGGTCGACGGCGGATGGCTTGCCTCATGACTCACGCATACGAAACCACGGACGGACTGCTGGCCCTGGAACAGCAGGTTCGCCACGACCTCATCCGCATCGCTCATCCGCACATGCCCTGGCTGGAGCCCCACCCTGCCCCCGGCGGCGGAACGGCCTATGACGTGGTGATCGTCGGCGGAGGACAGAGCGGCCTTGCCACCGCCTTCGGCCTCAAGCGCTCGAAGGTGGATAACATCCTCGTGCTGGATCAGGCCCCGCGGGACCTCGAAGGGCCGTGGCGCACCTATGCCCGCATGCGCACCTTGCGCAGCCCCAAGGACTTCACCGGCCCCGATCTCGATATCCCGAGCCTGACCTATCAGGCCTATCACGAAGCCCGCTTCGGCACGTCAAGCTGGGAGGCGCTGGACCTCATCCCCAAGGAACTCTGGGCCGACTATCTGCTGTGGTATCGCGACGTGCTGGAGCTGCCCGTCCGCAATCTGTGCAATGTGACCGACATCGCCCCCGCCGATGGCCTCATTGCCCTCACGGTGCACACGCCGCAGGGTGTGGAGACCATTTATGCCCGCAAGGTGGTGCTGGCCACCGGACAGGAAGGCATGGGCGGCTGGACCCTCCCAGCACCGCTCGATCGCCTGCCGGAGCACCTGCGCGCCCGCGCCTCCGAGATGATCGATTTCGCCGCCCTCAAGGGGAAGACGGTCGTCGTGGTAGGTGCCGGCGCTTCCGCCTTCGACAATGCCGCGACCGCCATTGAGGCTGGGGCGGCCGAGGTCCACCTGCTCTGCCGGCGCTTCGAGCCTCAGGTCGTGCAGCCTTATCGCTGGCTCACATTCCGCGGCTTCATGCGCCATCTCAGCGATCTGCCCGATGTCTGGCGCTGGCGCTTCATGTGCGCAGCCCTGCGCCTGCGCGAGGGCTTCCCACAGGCAACCTATGACCGCTGCGCGCGGCACGCCAATTTCCACCTGCACTCCGATGCAGGCATCAACGCTGCGGTGGAGACCAACGGCCGCGCCGTCCTCTCGACGGCAGCCGGCACTTTTACGGCGGATTATGTGATCGCCGGCACGGGCATCAGCATGGAGTTTGCCGCGCGGGCGGAATTGAAGCGCTTTGCCCATAACATCGCCACCTGGGCCGATCGCTATGTGCCGCCGGAGCCGGAACGGGAGGAACGGCTCGCAGCCTTCCCCTATCTCGCCGACGACTATGCGCTGGTGGAGAAGACCGCAGGCGAGACACCATGGCTTTCCGACATCCATCTGTTCTCCATCGCCTCCACCATGAGCTTTGGCGCCTCTGGATCGTCCATCAACGCCATGACGACGGCCGTTCCCAAGCTGGTGCACGGCCTCACCCGCGGGCTCTTCGCCAGCGACGTGGAGCGGCTATGGGCCTCCTTCCTGGCTTATGACGTGCCGCAGGCCGTGGTGCGCAAGCCGGAAGCGTGAACACCAACGGCATACCACTTGCATACATTGATGACGGCGTCCTCCAGCGCCGCACCGCCCGCGTTCCCTTCGAGGAGAGCTTGCCGATGATCCAGATGTTCCTGAAGCCCACACGCCGCCAGTGGCTCATGGGCGCGGCGGCCCTCATGGCCGTCAGCATTTCCGCGCCTGCCGCGCAGGCCCAGACGCGCGCCGAAACCCTGCGCTATGTCACGGGCGCCGTGGTGAACACGCTCGATCCCACCATGCCGGGCTCGACCCGCGAAGCCTTCGCGGTCAGTCTCAGCACCTACGACCGTCTGGTCTCCTTCGGCCGCAAGCAGCTCAACGGCAAGTGGGTGTTCGACCTCGACACGGTGCGTGGCGAACTCGCCGAGAGCTATGACGTGAGCCCGGATGGACTCAAGATCACCTTCCACTTGCGCAAGGATGCCAAGTTCCAGGACGGCACGCCGGTAACGGCGGAAGACGTCAAATGGTCTCTCGACCGGGCGGTGACCGCCAACTCGCTCGCCAAGGCGCAGTTGCTGACCGGCTCGCTCACCAGCCCCGACCAGTTCAAGGTGATCGACCCGTACACCGTCGAGGTGACGCTGCCGAAGCCCGACAAACTGGCCCTGCCGAACCTTGCCACCGTCTATCCGGTGATCTTCAACTCCAAGGTCGCCAAGGCCCACGCCACGGCTGAGGACCCGTGGGCGCAGAACTGGCTGAAGGAGAACACCGCAGGCTCCGGCGCCTTCGTCATCGAGACCTTCAAGCCTGGTGAGCAGGTGATCCTCAAGCGCAACGATGCCTGGAACCGTGGCTCCGCCAACAGCCAGGCCGCCTTTAAGCGCCTCATCGTGCAGACCGTGCCGGAAGCCTCCACCCGCGCCAATCTGGTGGAGCGCGGCGACGCCGACATCGTCATCGACCTTCAGCCCACGGATGCCGCGGCGCTGGAAGCCAAGGGCAAGCTCAAGGTGATTTCCACCCCGCAGTACAACGCGATCTCGTTCATCTCCTTCAACAATAAGATCCCGCCGTTCGACAATGTGAACGTGCGCAAGGCCATTGCCTACGCGCTGCCCTATGACGACATGTTCAAGGCGGCCCTGTTCGGTCGCGGCTTCCCGCTCTATGGCGCCACCTGGGCCGACGGCAAGGCGCCCTCTGGCGGCTTTCCCATTCCCCAGCCGGTGAAGCTCGACCTCGCCAAGGCGAAGGAATATCTTGCCGCCGCCGGCATGCCGGACGGCTTCTCCACCACCTTCTCCTTCAACGTCGGACAGGCGAACATCGCCGAACCCATGGCGGCGCTGCTGAAGGAGTCCCTCGCCAAGATCGGCATCAAGGTGGAGATCCAGAAGCTCCCCGACGCCCAGATGTCCACGCTGATCAACGAGAAAAAGCTGCCCTTCTTCACCGAGAACATCGTGGCGTGGCTGCCATCGATGGATTACTTCTATCGCAACTTCTACATCGGCAATATCCGCTGGAATTATTCCTCGCTCGACAATCAGCAGATCACCGATATCGCGCAGGCCGCGCGCTTCGAGCAGGATAAGGCGAAGTATGAGGCGATGGGCCGCGAGCTCAACACCCTCAACTTCGAGATCATGCCGCAGATCCCGATCTGGCAGGCCTCGCAGGACGCGGTAATGGCTCCAACCATCGAGGGCTATACCTACCAGTTCCACCGGCAGGTGGACTATCGCGACCTGAGCCGCAAGTGAGCCAGGTCGCCAGCACGGCGCGGCGGGCGGGACGACGGTTTCTGTCGTCCCTTCCGGCCCTTCTCGGCGTGCTCGTCTTCACCTTCCTCCTGATGCGCGTGCTGCCGGGGGACCCGGCGGTCTTCTTCGCCTCCGGCCCCACCGCCGGCAAGGAGGAGATCGAGACCATCCGTAAACAGATGGGCCTCGACAAGCCCATGCCGGAGCAGCTCGCGCGCTATCTCGTGGATGTGGCGCAGGGCAATCTGGGGCGTTCGCTCACCACCGGGCAGCCGGTGTCGGCAGACCTCAAGGAACGCCTGCCGGCCTCACTGGAGCTGACCTTCGCCGCCCTCTTTATCGCCCTCCTCTCGGCGGTACCGCTCGGCATTGTGGCGGCGCTGAGGCCGGGCTCCGCCATTGATCACGGCGTGCGCCTGCTGTGCGCGCTGGGCGTCTGCGTGCCCACCTTCGTCTCGGGCCTGCTGCTGATCTATGTCTTCTATTACCTGCTCGGCTATGCGCCGGACCCGACGGGCCGCGTGGACATCTTCACCAGCCTTCCGCCCCGCGCCACCGGCTTCCTGCTGATCGACTTCGCGCTCGCCGGCGATTTCGAGGGCTGGCGTGCCGCCGCGAGCCAGCTCGTCCTGCCAGCCTTCACCATGGCCCTGTTCGTGGTGGCACCGCTCGCCCGCATCACCCGTGCGGCGATGCTCACCTCACTCGGCAGCGATTTCGTGCGCACGGCCCGCTCCATCGGCCTGTCGCGCTGGCGCATCATCGTCATCTATGCGCTGCGCAACGCCATCCTGCCCGTGCTCACCATCACCGGCATCGTCTTCTCCACCATGCTCGGCGCCAATGTGCTGGTCGAGAAGGTCTTCTCCTGGCCGGGCGTGGCGTCTTATGCGCTTGATGCGCTTCTGGCCTCGGACTATGCGCCGGTGCAGGGCTTCGTGCTGCTGATGGCCTTCATCTTCGTTATCGTGAACCTGGTGATCGACGTTCTCTACGGCATCGCCGACCCCCGGATTTCGGTCGAATGAGCACAGCCACCCTACGCCATGCCGCCTTCGTGCTGCGCGGCAACCCGCTTACCGCCATCGCCGCCTTCGCGACCAGCCTGCTCGTGCTTGTCGCCCTCTTTGGCCCGATGCTGGTGCCCTATGATCCCATCGCCTCCGATGTCGCCCATGCGCTGGAAGCGCCGAGCGCCGCCCATTGGGCGGGCACCGACCAACTGGGCCGCGACGTCTTCAGTCGTCTCATCGTGGCCGCCCGGCTCGACCTGGCCATCGCCGCCTCGGCGGTGCTGCTGTCCTTCGCGCTCGGCGCGGTGATCGGAAGCATCTGCGGCTATGCGGGCGGGCGCCTCGATCGCGCCGTGGGCCGCTTCGTGGACGTGCTGATGGCCTTCCCGCTTTTCGTACTCGCCATGGCCATGGTGGCGGCGCTGGGCAACCGGGTGGAGAACATCGTCATCGCCACCGCGATCATCAACCTGCCCTTCTACATCCGCTTCGCCCGCGCCGAGGTGAACGTGCGCCGTTCCGCCGGCTGGGTGGAGGCCGCGCGCGCCTGCGGCGACAGCCACCTCTCCGTGGTGCTGCGCTTCCTCCTTCCCAACATCCTGCCGGCCATGGCGGTGCAGATCTCGCTCAACCTCGGCTGGGCCATCCTGAACGCCGCCGGCCTGTCGTTCATCGGCCTGGGCGTGAAGCCGCCGACGCCCGAATGGGGGGTGATGGTGGCCGAAGGCGCCCGTTTCATCTCCACCGGCAAATGGTGGCTGGTCGCCTTCCCCGGCCTGGCTCTGATGCTGTGCGTGCTGTGCTTCAACTTGCTGGGGGACGGCCTGCGCGACATTCTGGACCCGAGGATGCGCACATGACCCGATCCCTTCTGCGCATCGAGGATCTCGCGGTCACCTTCTCCACCCGGCGCGGGCCGGTGGAGGCGGTCAAGGGCATCAATCTCGACCTCGCCCCCGGCCAGACGCTCGGCATTGTGGGCGAGAGCGGTTCGGGCAAATCCGTGACGGCTTTTGCCGTGACGCGGCTTCTGGATGCCGCCGGACGCATCACCCGCGGCCGCGTGATGTTCCGGGGCGAGGACATCAGCCGCGCCTCGCATAAGACGCTGAAGGCCATCCATGGCGCCGCCATCTCGATGATCTTTCAGAACCCGCGCGCGGCTCTGAACCCCATCCGCACCGTGGGCCTGCAACTCGCCGACGCCCTGCGCGCGCACCGCGCGCTGTCGGACAAGGCGGCGCGGGAAAAGGCGCTGGAGCTGCTGAAGACCGTGCTCATCCGCGAACCGGAAAAGCGGCTCGATGCCTATCCGCACGAGCTTTCCGGCGGCATGTGCCAGCGGATCATGATTGCCATGGCCATCGCCTGCGAGCCCGCGCTGCTCATCGCCGACGAACCCACCACCGGCCTCGACGTGACCACCCAGAAGACGGTGATGGATCTCATCGCCCGCATCACCCGCGAGCGCCAGATGGCGGTGATCCTGATCACCCATGACCTCGGCCTCGCGGCACAATACTGCCAGGACGTGGTGGTGATGGAGCAGGGCCGCATCGTGGAACGGGCAGCGCCCGCCGTGCTGTTCCACGCGCCCCAGCACCCCTACACCAAGCGTCTGGTCTCCGCCTCACCCACCAGACTTTCTCGGGTGGAGGATCTGGTAGCCGACCCCGCCTATCACATCCCGCTGCCCCCGGCGCAGCCCCGCGCGAGACCCGCCGCCGGCACGCCGCCGCTGCTGGAGGTGCATAACCTCATCAAGCGCTATGACCCCGGTATCACCGCGGTGGGTGGGGTCTCGTTCAGCATCGCCGCCGGCGAGAGCGTCGGCCTCGTGGGCGAGAGCGGCTCGGGCAAAAGCACCATCTCGCGTTTGATCTGCCGCCTCATCGACCCGAGCGAGGGCGAGATCAACTTCAGGGGCGGCTCCATCAGCGGCATTCCCGCGGCGCAGTTCCACCGCTCGCCCTTCCGCCGCCAGATCCAGATCGTCTTCCAGGACCCGCACGACAGCCTGAACCCGCGCTTTTCCGCCTTCGACGCCATCGCCCATCCGCTGCGGCGGCTCGACACGCTCTCCGGCCCGGCACTGAAGGCGCGGGTGCTGGACTGCGCCCACAAGGTGGGTCTGCCGGCGGACCTGCTGGACCGCTTCCCGCACCAATTGTCCGGCGGCCAGAAGGCCCGCGTCGGCATCGCCCGCGCCATCTCGGTGCAGCCCAGCCTGCTGGTGCTGGACGAGCCGACGGCAGCCCTCGACGTCTCGGTGCAGGCGGTGACGCTGCAATTGCTGGAGCGGCTGCGACGGGAGGACGACCTCGCCTTTCTGTTCGTCAGCCACGACCTGAACGTGGTGCGCATGATGTGCGAGCGCACCATCGTGCTGCAGAACGGCAGCATCGTGGAGCAGGGCGACAGCCGGTGCTTGTTCGATGCGCCGCAGAGCGACTACACCCGCACCCTGCTCGCCGCCATCCCGCATTTCGCCGGCGCGGCTTGAGCGCTGAACACCGCGTGGGAGCAACGCCGTGAGCCCAGAAGAAATGGATGCGTCCGTGGCGGCGCTTGTGGCAGCGTACCGCACCGGCGTGCCCATCGAGGCGCTGGCCGCCGTTCCATCCGGACCGGAAGAGGCCCATGCGATCCAGGATCAGGTGGCCGCCCGCCTCGGCACGGAGATCGGCGGCTACAAGGCCAGCAAGGCGGCAGGAGCCGCGCCCAAGCGCGCGCTGATCCAGGCCCGGATGATCCGCCAGAGCCCGGCGCGCATGGCTTGTTCCGAGGTGCCGCATCTGGGCGTTGAAGCAGAGATCGCATTCGGCTTCATGCGCGATTTTCCACCCCGGCCGACGCCATACGGGCGCGATGAAATCACGGCGGGCGTCTGCGTGCGGCCGGCCATCGAGGTGGTCTCCAGCCGCTTCCAGGCGCCGCTGTCCCGTCCGCCGCTGGAGCAGATGGCGGATGCCATCATCAATGGCGGGCTGGTGCTGGGGCCGCAGACCATTGATTGGTCACACCTGGACCTCACGCGGTTGCATGTGCGGCTGGAGGTGAACGGCGAAAGCCTTGTGGACCGGCAGGGCGGCCATCCCACCGGCGACCCCTTGGGCATCGCCGAGGTCTTGGTTGAGCTCATGCGCACGGGTACGGGCGTGCGTGCCGGGCAGGTGGTGGCCACCGGCAGCTGGACCGGCATGCTGTTCCTCAAGCCCGGCGACCGCTGCGTGGCCCGGTTCGAGCACCTCGGCGACGCGGACGTCACCTTCACGGTTTGATCCGGCGCGCTTCGGCCCGACGGGACCACCGGCGAGGCCGTCCTCGCGATCGATGCCTCAGCCATGCTGATGCACCGATCGCAAGGCGCCGAAGCCCGTCTTAACCCACTGTCAGCCGATCAAAAGAACGCCTGGAGCCCGGTGATCGCCCGCCCGATGATCAGGGCATGGATGTCGTGGGTGCCCTCATAGGTGTTCACGGTTTCCAGATTGGCGGCGTGGCGCATCACGTGGAACTCGGCCGAGATGCCGTTGCCGCCATGCATGTCGCGGGCGACGCGGGCGATGTCGAGCGCCTTGCCGCAATTGTTGCGCTTGATGTAGGAGATGGTCTCCGGCGACAGCTCGCCGGCATCGAACAGCCGGCCGGCGCGCAGGCAGGCCTGGAGGCCGAAGGCGATGTCGGTGG
>CALRNP020000225.1:0-9282 GCA_943369575.1 Azorhizobium sp. AG788
TTGACCCGCTTCCCCCCGCCCGCGCCGACAAATTGCGCGAACTGCTGCCGCCCGGCTTCGTGCTGACCGTCGCCACCGCCCGTGGCGACGGTCATCTCAAAGAGATCATCGGCGAGGCGGACTATGCCATCGCCGGCCAAGTGGGCGCCTCGGCCGAGGTGCTGCGCGCCGCGCGCAAGCTGAAGCTGCTGCACAAATGGGGCGTGGGCGTCGATAATCTCGACATCGAGGCCGCCCGCGAACTGGGCATCAAGGTGGCCCGCACCACCGGCAGCAATGCCATTCCGGTGGCGGAATTCACCCTCGGCCTGATGCTGGCCGCCCTGCGCCACGTCGCTTATTCCCATGCCGAATTGCAGAAGGGCCATTGGGCCGGCATCGGCGGCCTGCCGCGCGACACCTACACGCTGTCCGGCAAGACCGTGGGCATCGTCGGCTTCGGCGCCATCGGCACGGCAGTTGCCCGTGTGCTCAAGGGCTTCGGCTGCACGGTGCTCTATTCCAAGCGCACCCCCCTCTCCGCCGCCGAGGAAGCCGCCCTGGGCGTCAAGCATGCCTCGCTGGCGGAGATCCTGGCCGTCTCCGACGTGGTGTCGCTGCACTGCCCGCTGACGCCGGAAACCGCCAACATGATCGACAAGTCGGCGTTCGCGGCCATGAAGCCCACCGCCATCCTGGTGAATGTGGCCCGCGGCGGCGTGGTGGTGGAGGCCGATCTGATCGCGGCGCTGCACAGCCGCCAGATCGCCGGCGCCGCCATGGATGTGTTCGAGACCGAGCCTCTGCCGGCGGACAGCCCGCTGCTGGGCATCCCGACCCTGGTGGTGACCCCGCATCTGGCCGCCAATGCCTCGGACTTCTTCGCCCCCACCGTGTTGCGCATGTTCGACAACATGGCGCGGGTCTCGCGCGGCGAGCCGGTGCGCGAAGGCGATGCCGTGGTCTGATCCTCGCCAGCCCATGGCCCACGCGGGCCATGGGCCGCTTTCCGCAGGGCGAATGCCGCCCGACGGCCTTGATGATCCCGTACTCAGTTTCTCCCGTGCCCCCGCTGTCGCTTGTCCCGCGACGGACCTGACGGGCGCCCCCTCCCCCTGAAAGCTCTCCCAAGGACAGCGCCGCAGCCGGCGCGGGACGCGCCCTTGCGCAGATGAGGCCGGCTGCCCGCGCCCATCCCCGGCCCTGCCCCTAGAGCGGTTCCAGGCTCGCGCCGCCCCCGCGCACGACCCGGCTTTGAGCTTGACCCTGGCCGGGACGCATGTCTATTCTCGGGCGATAAATGAACAAATGTGCGAATAACGCACAAATTGGCTCCGGGAGGAGCGCGCGTTTTGAAGGAGGGCCGCGCCCGGCAGGGTCACGTCATCATCGCTTAGTCTCCGCTCCCACAGCGCCGCTGGCCATCGGGCCACGCCGCGCGACATCGCGCACGGCATCGCCCCGCCGGCCCCCGGAGACTGAGCATTCGCTCATAACGTTGCGGAACACGCCACGCGACCGCGCCGCCGCCATGGCAGCGCGGCGCCGCCATGGCGGCGGACGGTGCTTGTCTCGCTGGCGGGCAAGACCGGCCGAGGGACGTGCGCTGTAGCGATCCAGGGTCCAACGGGCGCGGATCTCCCGCCCGGCCCCTTCATTCCAAAGCCGGCGCAGATCGGCCCATTCAATACCTAAGGTGAGGACATGGAAAAGATCGTCGAGTTTTTCACGAATCTGATGCGCAAATACTTGCCGGATTCGTTCGTCATCGTGATTTTGCTGACCCTGCTGGTGTTCGCCATGGCCATCGGCCTGGAGGGGCAGAGCCCCACCGCAATGGTCACCGCCTGGGGCAAGGGCTTCTGGAGCCTGCTGGCCTTCACCACCCAGATGGTCGTCATCCTGGCCATGGGCTATGTGCTCGCCACCGCCCCGGTGGTGGAACGCTTCATGGACGCCATCGTCGCCCAGGTGAAGGAGCCACGCACGGCGATCATCGTCGCCACTCTGGTGGGCGGCATCGGCAGCTATCTCAACTGGGGCTTCGGCCTGGTGCTCGGCGGCATCGTCGCCAAGAAGCTGGCGATCAAGGTGAAGGGCGTGCATTACCCGCTCATCATCGCCGCCGCTTATAGCGGCTTCACGCTCTATGGCCTCGGCCTTTCCGCCAGCATTCCGCTGCTCATTTCCACGCCCAAGCATCCGTTCGAGGCCACCATGGGCCTCATTCCGCTGTCGCAGACCATCTTTGCCTGGCCGATGCTGCTGACCTCGCTGGCGATCATCATCGTGCTGCCGCTGCTCAATGCCGCCCTTCATCCCAAGGGCGCGGCGGCGGTGATCGAGATCGCCCCCGAGTTGCGCGATGCCCCGGCCAAGCCCGCCGCCAAGAGCCTGTTCGCCGAGAACACCCTTGCGGAGCGCCTGAACAACAGCCGCCTGGTCAGCCTGTTCGCCGGCCTGCTCGGCGTTGGCTATGTGGGGCTGCATTTCTATGGTGGTGGATCGCTGGATCTCAACATCGTCAACTTCATCATGCTGTTCCTGGGCATCCTGCTGCTCGGCACGCCGGCGGCCTATGTGGCCCGTCTCGGCGCCGGCATCTCCACCGTGTCCGGCATCGTGCTGCAATTCCCCTTCTATGCCGGCATCATGGCGGTGATGGCGGCCTCCGGCCTTGTCACCAGCATTTCCAACGTGTTCACGGATATTTCCACCGTGCACACGCTGCCGCTGTGGGGGCTGCTGAGCTCGTTCTTCATCAATTTCTTTGCCCCCTCCGCCGGCGGCCACTGGGTCATCCAGGGTCCGTTCATGATCGAGGCGGCGCATCGGCTCGGCAGCGCCATGAACCAGACCGCCATGGCGGTGCAGCTGGGCAATGCCTGGAATGATCTGGTGCAGCCGTTCTGGATCCTGCCGGCGCTGGCGCTCTCCAAGCTGCGCCTGCGCGACATCATGGGCTATACGGTCATCATGATGTTCGTCATCGGCGCCATCGACATCGTCGCCGTCATCGCCTGGGGCTTCCTCGGCCAATAGGCGGTACCGGGCCGGCCGGATGCCCCCGCCCGGCCGGCCCGCACGCCACATCCCAACACAGGAACAAACCCATGCTCTATATGGTCGAAATGGTCGTGAACCTGCCCACCGACATGGACAAGGCGGAAGCCGACCGCATCAAGGCGGAAGAGAAGGCCTATTCCCAAGCCCTGCAGCAGGACGGCCGCTGGAAGCACATCTGGCGGGTGGTCGGTGAATACGCCAATGTCAGCATCTTCGACGTGGCCGGCAATGATGAATTGCATGATCTGCTCTCGAAGTTGCCGCTGTTTCCCTACATGGCCATCACAGTGACGCCGCTCGCCCGGCATCCCTCGGCCATCTGACCCGTCCACCATCGGATCTGGAGGTTCCCATGCCCTACATCATCGAGACCTGGGACAAGGACGACCACGCCGCAGTGCGCCAGCAGCACCGGCCCGCGCATCTGACGTTCCTGGACGAGAACAAGCATCTCCTGCTCGCCTGCGGCGCCAAGCTCCAGGACGACGGCCGCGATGCCGGCGGCGGGCTTTATGTGGTGGATCTGGCCACCAAGGAGGAGGCGGAGGCCTTCATCGCGTCCGATCCGTTCACCCAGGCCGGGCTGTTCAAGCAGGTGACCATCACCCGCTGGCGCAAGGCCTATGTGGATGGCCGCTGCTTCATCTAGCGCCCAACCGATCTCGATCAACACCCGAGACACTGAGTGACCGATCAGCGTTAGAACCTGGTCGGTTCTGTCTCTAAGGCGGAGCCCTTCCGATGCCGTATGCCGATCTGCCCAATGGGCGGTTTTATTATGCCGAGGATGGCGCCCGTGAGCTTCCGGCGCTGGTGCTGATCCACTCGCTCGGCACCAGCGCCGATCTGTGGGCTCCGCAGGTGCCGGCGCTGAGCGCCCATTTCCGGGTCATCCGCTTCGACACCCGCGGCCACAGCCTCTCGCCCGCCCCGCAGGCGGATTATGACTTCGCCACGCTGGCGGAAGACGTCATCCAGCTCATGGATCACCTTGAGGTGCCGCGCGCGCATCTGGCGGGCACCTCCATGGGCGGCATGGTGGTGCTGCAGGCGGCGCTGGCGCATCCAGATCGTGTGGGGCGGCTGCTGTTGTGCAACACCGCCGCCCGCATCGGCACCGCTGAGGGCTGGGCGGCGCGCATCGCTTTGGTGGCCGAACAGGGGCTGGCGGCGCTGGCGCCGACCCTGGTCACCCGCTGGGTGAGCGAAGGCTTCCGCGCCGCCGAGCCGGGGCGCACCCAATCCCTGTGCGACCTGCTGCGGCGGACACCGGACGCGGGCTATATGGGCAATTGTGCCGCCTTGCGCGACGGTGACCTGCGGGGCGAGATCGGGCGCATCACCGCTCCGGCGCTGGTGATCTCGGGCCGCCACGATATGGCCGCCACCACCGCCCAGGGCGATGAACTGGCCGCCGGCCTCGCCAATGCCCGCCATGTGGGGCTGGAGGCCGCCCACACCAGCAATTGGGAAGTGCCGGCAGACTTCAACCGCGAAGTGCTCGGCTTCCTGCTGGAAAACGCCTGAGCGGCGACACGCGGGCCGGCAGCGGCCCGCTTCCGTACAACGCCTTTCGCACCAAGAGGTGCCGCGCGGCGAGCGCGCGGCACCTTCGCAAGCGATCGATCAGTGGCGGGTGGACGGCACGCTCACGCCGGGCAGAACCGGCAGGCGGGCGGAGGCCTCGTCCTCGGCCCAATCGGCCTCGGGCGTCTGCGCCAGCACCACGCGCTGACCCTTGGCCTTAGGCGGCAGCTTCACTTTGCCCTTCGCCGGCTTTTCGGCCGCCGCCTCGGCAATAATCTCCCCCACCTGCTTCTGCTTGGGCTTCGCCGCAGCCTTGGGCTTGGGTTCGCTCTTGGGCTTGGCTTCGGCCTTCGCCTTGACTTCAGCCTTCGGCTTGGCCGCCGCCGCCTTGGGCTTGGCTGCTGCCTTCGTCTTGGCCGCGCTCTTGTCCTTGGCCGCGTTTTTGGGCTTGGCCTGCGCCTTTGCGGCGGCCTTCGGCTTCGCCTCGGCTTTCGCCTTCGCCGGGGCCTTGGCCTTCGCCGGTGCCGCCTTGGCCTTGGCTGCCGGCTTCGCCTTAGCGGCCGGAATATCCGCCGCCGCTGCCGAAAGGTCGGCGGGCGCCGCCGGCTCGGCTTCGGGCCTGCGGGAGCGCTTCTCGGCGAAGCGCGCCGCCATCTGCTCGCCGAATGCCAGGATGATGAGGCGCAGGTCCGCCTCCTGCACCGCCGCGGCGGCGCTCTCCACGGAGAACCAGAAGCCGAACCGCTCCGAGCGCTCCGGCCATTTCTTCACATAGCGCTTCACCTTGAGCGGAAACACCATGACATCGCACGGCACCGTCTGCAGGGTCAGGCGCTTGTCATAGCTATAGAGCCCCAGCGGCTCGCTGGAGATGGAGCCGAGCAGGCCGGCTTCCTCATAGGCTTCGCGCGCCGCCGCCTTGCTGGGCGACAGGCCTTTCATGGGCCAGCCCTTCGGGATCACCCAGCGGCGGGTTTCCCGCGAGGTGATGAGCCGGATCTGGATCTCCCCGTCCTGTCGCTGGCGATAAGGGAGGGCGGCATATTGGACCCTGCGCGTTCCGCGGGGCTTGGGCACCGATTTCATGGCGCGCCTTTCGTGATTCGTTCGTCATCTTAGAATCCTGTGCCCGCGCCACCAGCACAAACACAGGCCATACTTTGCCGAGACTGCCTACGGAACAGGCGGGAGGGCGGGAGCGTTGACCCGGCTCTGCGCCCTCGGCGCGGCGTCAGGTCTGCGCGCAGAACGGCGCCGGTCCCGGCGGTTGCGGCACGGATGGGAGACCGCCCCTCGGAAAGACCCTTGGAAGCGATCATTTTCACCCCATCTATGCGGCAGCATTGCGCGTATCTTGTGTCGATCCTTGGAGAGCTTCATGGCCTTGCGCGACCCTTCGCCCGCCTCCGTCGGCTCCATCGGCAGCAGGGCATTAACCGAGGCGCTCATCGCCCGGTTCCATGCGGTGCGCGCCGAGACCGAGCGCCGCGCCGCCCCGCTCTCCGCCGAGGAGCAGGTGATCCAGTCGATGCCGGACGCCAGCCCGATTAAATGGCATCGGGCGCACACCACATGGTTCTTCGAGCAATTCATCCTCAGTGAACATGATCGCGAATATGTGACCTTCGACCCGCGCTTCGCTTATCTCTACAATTCCTATTATGTCTCCGCCGGTCCCCGGTATGACCGGCCCAATCGCGGCCTCATCACCCGCCCCGCCGCCGCCGAGGTGGCCGATTATCGCGCCCATGTGGATGCCGCCGTCGTGCGCCTGCTCAGCAATGCGGATGATGCATTGCTGGCTATCCTCGGCCCGCTGATGGAAATCGGGCTCAATCACGAGCAGCAGCACCAGGAGCTGATGCTCACCGACATCCTGCATGCCTTTTCCTACAACCCGCTGTTCCCGGCCTATGACCTGGACTGGCAGATGCCCGGCGCCCGCCGCGACAGCGGCATGGGCCATGAGGTGGAGATCACCGCCGGCATCCACCGCATCGGCCATGAGGGCGACGGCTTCGCGTTCGACAATGAAGGCCCCGCCCACCGCATCCTGCTGCCGCCCACCCGCATCGCCACGCCGCTGGTGACCAATGGCGACTGGCTCGCCTTCATGCAGGCCGGCGGCTATCTCGATCCGCTGCTATGGCTGTCGGAAGGCTGGGCCACCTGCCAGGCGCAGAAATGGGAGGCGCCGCTCTATTGGCACTGGATGGATGACGCCTGGTACGCGCTGAGCCTCGGCGGCCTGCGCAAGGTGGATCTGGAGGCGCCGGTCTGCCACGTCAGCTATTATGAGGCCGATGCCTTCGCCCGCTTCGCTGGCCGTAGCCTGCCCACCGAGCAGGCGTTCGAGGTGGCAGCCGGCCAGGGCTTGATGGACGACGCCTTCGGCGTGGTCTGGCAATGGACCCGCAGCGCCTATGGCGCCTATCCCGGCTATCGCGCCGCGCCCGGTGCGCTGGGCGAATACAATGGCAAGTTCATGATCAACCAGATGGTGCTGCGCGGCTCGTCGCTGGCGACGCCGGACGGCCATGCCCGTCCCACCTATCGCAATTTCTTCCATCCCCATCAGCGCTGGCAGTTCACCGGACTGCGTCTCGCCGACGAAACCGTCTGACCGCGAAGAGAGCCCATGCAGACCGCCCCGCTTCCTGCCGACGCCTCCACCGCGGCCGAAACCCAATCCGACAGCTTCGCCGCCGATCTGGCGCGCGGGCTTGCCGCCCATCCCAAGCGGCTGGCGCCAAAATATTTCTATGATGCAGCGGGCTCGGAACTGTTCGAGGACATCACCCGGCTGCCGGAATATTATCCCACCCGTTCCGAAATGGAGATCCTCACCAGCCACGCCGCCGACATCGCGGCGCTGGTGCCGGCGGGGGCGGCGCTGGTGGAATTCGGCAGCGGCTCCAGCACCAAGGTGCGGCTGCTGCTGAGCCATCTGCGCGATCTGTCGGCTTATGTGCCGGTGGATATTTCAGCCGACTTCCTGGAAGACGCCGCCCAGACCCTGCGGGCCGACGTGCCCGGCCTCAATGTGCTGCCGGTGGCGGCGGACTTCACCCGGCCCTTCCCTTTGCCGGACGCGGTGCGTGGGCGCCCGCTGGTGGGTTTCTTCCCCGGCTCCACCATCGGC
The DNA here is from genome assembly GCA_943369575.1 of Azorhizobium sp. AG788. Classification (GTDB taxonomy): domain Bacteria; phylum Pseudomonadota; class Alphaproteobacteria; order Rhizobiales; family Xanthobacteraceae; genus Azorhizobium. Next base: position 7,715 of record CALRNP020000225.1, read on the forward strand.
AATTTCGATCCCGAGGAAGCGCGGCGCTTTCTCTCCAATGCCAGCGACTCCTTGGGCGCCGGCGCCCATATGGTGGTGGGGGTGGATCTGGTGAAGGATCCCCGCGTGCTGCACGCCGCCTATAATGACGCGGCCGGCGTCACCGCCCGCTTCAATCTGAACCTGCTGCACCGGGCCAATCGCGAACTGGGCACCGACTTCGACGTGACGGCCTTCAGCCACCGTGCCGTGTTCAACGCCCCCGCCAGCCGCATCGAGATGCATCTGGTCAGCCGCCACGCCCAGGTGGTGCATCTGGATGGACGGGCGTTCAGCTTCGCCGAGGGCGAGAACCTCCACACCGAGTCCAGCTATAAATATACCCGCGAGGGCTTCATCGATCTGGCGCAGAGCGCCGGCTGGACCTCGCAGGCAGTGCTCACCGACGCCGAAAATCTGTTCAGCGTCCACATCCTCGCCGGCTGAGGGATGGGATTGGGCCGCCCGGTGGGGCGGCCCCATTCAGGCGCAGAGGCGCGCGCCCGGTTCCACCGGCTGCGCCGCCAGGGCCGCGAACAGCTCCGCGTCTTCGCCGATGCCCGCATTGGGCGTAGTGAGCAGCGTCTCACCATAGAAAACCGAGTTCGCCCCCGCCACCAGGCACAGGATCTGCGCCTCGCGATTGAGGCTGGAGCGGCCCGCCGACAGGCGAATGGTGGAGGTGGGCATCACCAGCCGCGCCGTTGCCACCATGCGCACCAGATCCAGCGGGTCCACCGGCGGGCGCTGCGCCAAGGGCGTGCCCGCCACCGGCACCAGGGCATTGATGGGCACGCTTTCCGGATGGGGCGTGAAGCCCGCCAGAATATGCAGCATGCCGGCCCGATCGCGCACGCTCTCGCCCATGCCGATGATGCCGCCACAGCACAGATCGATGCCCGCCGCCCGCACGGTCGCCAGGGTCTTCAGCCGGTCCTCATAGGTGCGGGTGGTGATGATGGCGCCGTAATAATCCGGCCCGGTATCGAGATTGTGGTTATAGGCAGTGAGGCCGGCGGCGGCGAGCCGTTCGGCCTGATGCGGCTTGAGCATGCCCAAGGTGACGCAGGCTTCCATCTCCAGCGCCCGCACGCCCTCCACCATGGCGACGACCGCGTCGAACGCCTTGCCGTCCCGCACCTCGCGCCAGGCGGCGCCCATGCAGAAGCGCTCGGCCCCCGCCGCCTTGGCGGTGGCGGCCATGGCGATGACCGCTTCGGGGTCCATCAGCAGGTCGCGGGTGAGATCCACCTCGCGATGATGGGCCGATTGCGGGCAATAAGCGCAATCCTCCGGGCAGCCGCCGGTCTTGATGGACAGCAGGCTGGCCTTCTGCACCCGGTTGGGATCGTGATGGGCGCCGTGCACGGCGCTGGCGCGGCCCACCAGTTCCAAGAGCGGCAACTGGTGCAAGGCGACGATCTCGTCCAGCGTCCAATCGTGGCGGATGATGCCGTCCGCCCCGCTCACAGGAACCGCCCCAGCCGGCGCGTCAGGCTCTGCGGCACCAGGGCAACGGCCGCCGCGATGAGCGCGATCTTCACCAGATC
>CALRNP020000226.1:0-9124 GCA_943369575.1 Azorhizobium sp. AG788
AGCGGCACAAAGTCGAGCCCTTGACGCTGGCGGTGGGATCGATGGCGGGGCTGAGGCCGAGCTTCATGGCAGGCGGATCTCCGGACGCGCCCGCCAAGGCATCGGCGGGCGGGCGGAAAATGCGTCGGAGCCATGACAGTGACGCGACAGCGCCGCGACGACGCCGGCCGGCGCCTTAGCCGCCGAAGCCGGCCCGGTGGATGATGCGGAACCGCTCGCCCGCCGCCCGCTGAGCGAACAAGGCGATGCCGTCCACCATCAGCGGCAGATGGGCGCCGCTGGCCAGGAACGCCTCCGCCAGCGCATTGGCGGCATGGCCCAGCGCCGGCTCCTCCAGCGGCCCGGTGAGCGTCATGTGGAAGCGGAAGTCTTCGCGCACATAGGGATAGCCGAAGCGGTGCAGATAGTCCTGCTGCCGGGCGCTCAGCCGCTCCGGGCGGCGGCGGGCGATCTCGGCGTCGGTCAACGGGGCGCGCAGGCCGTCCAGTTCCTCCACCGCGCTCTGCGCCATGTCCAGCAGGCTTGGCACCGGGGCCGAGGGCACCAGCGCTATGAAATGCCCCAACTCGCGCACCTCCAGCGGCGGCAGCTCGAAGGCATGGTGGCCGGCGGCAAACGCCGAGAGGGCCTCGATCAGCCCGGCCTCGTCGGCGCCGTCGGCCAGCCGGAACGGCGCCTTGAGCGTGCCGTGGAAACCGTAGCGGCGCGGCTCCTCGGTGAGCACGCGCCAGTCCTCCGGCGCGAAGCCGGCGAGATCGGGAGGGGCGCACTCCAGCCCACTGTCGGCATCATAGCCCACCACGGCGGAGCCGAAGCGCCACAGCACGCTATCACTGGGCGGGGCGAGATAGACGGCATAGCGAACGGACACGGCAGGCTCCTGCGGCACGCGAACAGGCCCCATCCCTAAAGCGCCCGACGGACGGAGGAAAGCCACAGCGCCGTCGCATTCCACCCGTGAGCGATCAGAACACCGTGGGGACCAGAACCACCTGGTTGCGGCCGCTGGCCTTGGCCGTATAGAGCGCGCCGTCCGCCCGCTCCATCAGGTCCTCCAGGAGGTCACCGCTCATGGAAGTGGAGGCGACACCGATGCTGGCCTCCACGGTCAGCGACACCGCCCCCAGCCGCATGGGCACGCCGGCGATGGCCGCCAGCAGCCCCAGGGCCACCGCATGGGCCGCCTTGGCCGAGGTTGCCGGCAGCAGCACCGCGAACTCCTCGCCGCCCAGACGCGCCACCAGATCCTGCGGGCGCAGATAGTGACGGCAGCGGCGGGCGAATTCTTCCAGCACGCGGTCGCCGAGCGGGTGGCCGTAATGGTCGTTGATGCGCTTGAAGTGATCTACGTCCAACATCAGCAGCGACACCGGCGCCCGCCCGTCAGCCGCCGCCGCCAGCGCGGCGCGCGCCTCTTCGGCGAAACCACGCCGGTTGAGCAGGCCGGTGAGGTCGTCTGTGGTGGCCAGGCGGCGCATCTCCTCCTGCAGGCGCCGATGCTCGGTCACGTCCCAGAACACCGTGGTGAAGATGTCGCCGATGAAGCGGAAGCGAAACTGGAGCACGCGGCTGCTGCCATCGGCGCAGGCCACCTCGCCTTCGCTGGCGGCATAGCCCTCCGGCGCGGTCCGGGCACTCTCGCGCTTGGCCTGCCAGCGCGCCTTGCAGATATCACGCGTCGTCGGATCGGGATAAAAGCGCGCCCACCAATCGTCATTGTGCCGCCGGCCGGGCGCATCGACGAAGCCCACCATCTCCTGCGCCAGGTGGTTGGAGAACAGCTCATTCATGTGCGCGTCGAACATGGCAACACCCACCGGCAGCCCATTGGTCACCGTTTCCAGCGTCTGCGCCCAGTTCAACGCCTGAAGCTGCGCCACGGCCATGGTGTCGGAGACATCCAGGGTCAGCACCGCGCCGCCGCCGACCGGCAGCCGCTCGACTTTAAAGGTGATGGTGACATCGCCCAGCGTCGTCGCGCACGGCAGTGCCAAGGCGCCGACGGATCCACTGCCCGTCAGCAGCGGCATCAGTTGCTCGGCGGCGGAGGTCCCCAATACCTGGCGCAGCGACAGGCCGGTGGGCGCGACGCCCAGCAGGCAGGCCGCCTCGCCGTTAGCGGCGCGCACCGTGCGACCGTCCGGCGCCGTCACCAGCACCGGGGCATGGATCCAGCGCAGCCAGGAGAGATCATCTCCCACGGCGACATCTTGATGCCCGTCTGTTCGTGCCAGCGCCTTCCGCGCGGCCACGGTCATTGCCCGAGGCGTTCCAGGAAGCCGGCGAGATCCTCAGTGACGTGGTCGATGTAGGCCGCCTCGCGGCCCTCGAACTCCCAACTCTCGCGGGTGTCGATGCGCTCGCCCGGGGGCACCACCATGACGGTGGTCATGCCGAGGCGATGCGGCACTTCCAGGTTGCGGGCCAGATCCTCGAACATGGCGGCGCGGGGCGCCTCCACCCCATGGGCGCGCAGGAAGCGCTCATAGGCCTCCTGGGTCGGCTTGGGATGGAACTCCGCCGCCACGATGTCGTGCACCGCCGCGAAATGGCCGCCGATGCCCAGCTTCTCCAGCACATTCATGGCGTGGCGCTCGGAGCCGTTGGTGTAGACCAGCTTGGTGCCGGGCAGCCCCTCGATGGCCGCCGCCAGCCGCGGCGAGGGCTCCAGAGTGGTCAGGTCCACGTCATGGACGTGGTCGAGAAACGCATGGGCGTCGATGCCATGCTCGATCATCAGCCCGCGCAGCGAGGTGCCATAGCGCCGGTAATAGTCCTTCTGGGTGACGAAAGCCTGCTCCAGGGTGATGTTCAAAAGCCCGGAAATATAGTCCCGCATCCGCGCATCGATCTGGCCCCAGAGATCGTGCTGGGCCGGATAGAGAGTGTTGTCCAGGTCGAACACCCAGGTCTCCACCGCATCGAAGCCGCGCGGGGGATCGCGCGGGGCGGGAGAAGCGAGGCCGGCTGGATCTGAAATCGTCATGCGGGGTCCGCGGGGTCTGAGGTGCCGGGACCGGCCATGGCCCCGGAAGGTCGGCGCGCCGCCGATGGGGCGACGCGCCGGATGGATCAGCGCGTGATCAGGGTACCAATGCCGTGGTCGGTCAGCAGTTCCAGCAGCACCGCGTGCGGCACCTTGCCGTCCATGATCACGACCCCTTCTACGCCCGCTTCCAGCGCGTAGATGCAGGTCTCGACCTTCGGAATCATCCCGCCGGAGACGGTGCCGTCAGCAATCAGCTTGCGGCACTGGTCGATGGTGAGGGTGGGGATGAGCTGCTTGTCCTTGTCCAGCACACCGGGCACGTCGGTGAGCAGCAGCAGGCGCTTGGCTCCAAGCGCGCCGGCGATGGCGCCGGCAAAGGTGTCGGCGTTCACATTATAGGTGCCGCCATCCACCGCCGAGGCGACGGGGGCCAGCACCGGGATCAACTCGCGGCCGAGGATCTGGTCGAGCACCATGGTGTCCACGGTGTCCGGCTCGCCGACGAAGCCGAGGTCCACCACTTCCTCGATATGGCTCTGGGGATCGACGATGGTGCGGGTCGCCTTTTTGGCCCGCACCATGTTGCCGTCCTTGCCGCACAGGCCGATGGCCTTGCCGCCCGCCTCGTTGATGAAGCCGACGATCTGCTTGTTGATGGATCCGGCCAGCACCATCTCGACGATCTCGATGGTGGCCTTGTCGGTGATTCGCAGGCCGGCGGCGAATTCGGACTTGATGCCGAGCTTGGCCAGCATGGCGCCGATCTGCGGCCCGCCGCCATGGACCACCACCGGGTTCACGCCGGACTGCTCCAGCAGCACGATGTCCTGGGCGAAGGTGCGCGCACCGTCTTCGCCGCCCATGGCGTGGCCGCCATATTTCACCACGACGATGGCGTCGTCATACATCTGCATGTGAGGCAGGGCCTTGGCCAGCACCTCGGCCTGAAGTTGGGCTTCCGCCACCGGGGCGGAGATCGACGCGCTCATGGCAGGGGCCTCTCGGGGCGGCGATCGCGGCGTCTGCCTTTGCGGAACAAGGACAAACCGCACGCCGGCCGGGTCAAAGGAAAGATAGCCGGCGCCCAATCGCTTGGGGGCGGAAGGGCGTGACCATCGCGGGTCTTCTACTCGATTTCGCCGCTACGGGGAAAGGCCGGCAGCGCCCGACTGAAAGGCCCACGGGCTGCGTCCCAAAGGCGGGATGCCGCCGGCGCGGCTCGCGGTAGCGTGATAGGCGCCCCGCGCGGGGAAATTGCCGATCCCGGCGTGGGGTCATGGATCCACCACAATGAAAGCTCTTTGCGAAGGGCCTGCCGGCGGCTATTGGCCTGCCCGGCCCCCACGCTTCGAACGGACCTCCCCGGCCTATGTCGCCCAAAGTCCAGCTGCCGCCCCGCAGGGCACTCGACTTCTCCCGCCGCACGATCGCGTTGCTGTTCATCGCCTGTTTCGTGCTGGTGGCCATTCCCATCATCACCCATCCGATTCCGCCGCTCTCGGATTACGTGAACCATCTGGCGCGGATGAAGGTGATCGCCGCCCCCGGCGATCCCGATCTGGCGCGGTTCTATTTCCTGGAATGGAGCATCCTGCCGAACCTGATGATGGATCTGGTGGTGCCGGTGCTGGACCGCTTCGCCGACATCTATGTGGCCGGCGAGATCTACACCCTGATGTGCTTCGCGCTCACCGCCTTCGGCGTGCTGCTGTTGCACCGGGCGCTGTTCGGGGCCTGGTCGGTGATCCCGCTGCTGGCCTTCCCGCTGCTCTACAACAACATCTTCCTCATCGGGGTGATGAACTACATCTTCGGCATCGGCCTGTCCCTGTGCGGGCTGGCGGTGTGGATCCTGCTGCGCGACCGGGCCTGGCCGCTGCGCTTCGCCGTGGCGCTGCTGGTGGTGCTGGCGCTGTTCTTCTGCCACCTGTTTGCGACCGGCGTGTATGGCATCGGCATCCTGTCCTACGAACTCATGCGCCTGCTCCAGCGCCGGCCAGACCAGAAGCCGCTGCTGCCGCGCCTGGCTACGTTCGTCGCCGCCGGCCTGCCGTTCGCGGTGATCGGGCCGCTGATGCTGATGAGCCCCACCTGGGGACTGAAGGGCGAGAATTACTGGGAGCCGCGCGGCAAGATCGACGGGCTCGAGTTCGTCATCAACGTCTATTACGACTATGTGGCCTTCGCCCTCACCGCCGTCATCATCCTGGCGGCGGCCTGGGCGATCCGCCACCGGCTGCTGCGCACCCATCCCTGGCTGCTGTACGTGCTGGTGGTGAGCGGCATCATCTATCTGGCCATGCCGCGCACCGTGTTCGCCACCTATATGGCCGACCAGCGCCTGCCGGTGGCCATCGCCTTCATGGTGATCGCCTGCATCCAGGTGGATCTGCGCCACCGCATCGCCCAGCGCGGCTTTGCGGTGATGCTGCTGGTGCTGGTGGCGGTGCGGGTGGGCGAGGTGCAGTTCGTCTGGAATGAACTGACCCAATGGACGGTAGCGTTCCAGGACTCCGTCGCCAAGATCAAGCGCGGCTCGAAGGTGCTGGTGGCCTATGCCGATCCCTGGGGCGGCAGCAAATCGGTGGATCTGGGGCTGGTGCACGCCGCGTGCCTCGCCATCATCGAGCGCTCGGCGCTGGTGACCACCGCCTTCACCGTGCCCGGCAAGCAGATCCTGCGAGTGCATCCGCCCTATACCGATTGGGTGGACACAGAGGACGGCACCCCGCCGAGCCGCGACCAGTTGATGGTGACCGAGGACGAGGCCACCGTCGACGGCCCGCGCTACTGGGATATGTGGCCGCAGCATTATGACTATGTCTACATGCTGTTCACGGAGCCCGCCGACCCCAATCCCGATTCCGACCGGCTGGAACTGGTCTATGCCGGCGACCGCTTCCAGCTCTACCGGGTCATCAAACCGGCCCCGCCAGCTTGAGCGGGAAAATATTGCCAACCATCGATCTTACTGCACCGCCCTTAAGTTGTTGCAGCGCGAAAATAAACGCAACCTTGACCCGCTAGCATATTACCGCCCAAACTGCCCTCCGGTTGAAACTTACAGGCGGAAGTTGCGGGCATGGATATGCAGGTGGGACATCCTGGGGCGTTGCTGGCGGGTGTGACCGTCGTGGACCTGTCGCGCGTCCTCGCGGGACCGTTCGCCACCATGACGCTAGCCAATATGGGCGCCCGCGTTATCAAGGTGGAGATTCCCGGCACCGGGGATGATTCCCGCGCCTTCGGCCCGTTCGCCAACGGCAAGTCGCTCTATTTCTCCTCCATCAATTGCAACAAGGAGAGCATCGCGCTCAACCTCAAGGCCCCGGAAGACCGCAAGGTGTTCGAGGCTCTGCTCGCCAAGGCCGATGTGCTGATCGAGAACTACCGCCCCGGCACCATGGAGAAGCTGGGCTATGGCTGGGCCGACCTGCACGCCAAGTTCCCGCACCTGATCTATGGCGCCGCCTCCGGCTTCGGCGACAGCGGGCCCTATTCCAAGCGCGCCGCGTACGACATGGTGGTGCAGGGCATGGGCGGCATCATGAGCGTCACCGGCTTTCCCAACCAGCCGCCGGCCCGGGTCGGCATTTCCGTGGGTGACATCACCGCCGGCCTGTATCTCGCCATCGGCATCAATGGCGCGCTCTACCAGCGCGCCGCCACCGGGGTGGCCAGCAAGATCGACATCGCCATGCTCGATTGCCAGGTGGCGATCATGGAAGACAATGTCACCGTCTACGCGAAGACCGGGGAAATCCCCGGCCCGCTGGGCACCCGGCATCCCTCCATCGCCCCGTTCCAGGCCTTCACCGCCGCCGACGGTCAGGTGATCATCGCCGCCGGCAACGACCATCTGTTCAGCCTGATGGCCAATGCGCTGGGCCGCCCCGATCTGCTGGCCAACCCGCAATATGCCTCCAACGAACTGCGCCACGAGCATATGGACGCGCTCGAAGCGGAGATGAACACCACCCTCGTCACCAAGCCGGTGGCCGACTGGCTGGAGGCGCTGAACACCGCCGGCGTGCCCTGCGCACCCATCAACGACATTCCCCACATGATGGCTGACCCGCAGGTGGCCGCGCGCAGCATGGTGCGCACGGTGCAGGACCCGGTGGCGGGCGAGATCAAGGTGGCCGGCAATCCGGTGAAGGTGATCGGCGCCGCCGAGCCCACCTCCCACAAGCCGCCGCCGGAACTGGATGCCGACCGCGCCGCCATCCTGGCCGAATTCGTGGGAGCGGGCGCATGAGCGACACCCCGGTCTCTCCCGCCCCCGCCCCTGCGGCCAAGCCGGCGCCCGCCGGCCCCCTGGTCTCCGCCGCCCTCGACGGGCCGGTGGGCATCCTGACCCTCAACAATGGCGCCAAGCGCAACGCGCTCAGCGAGGAATTGCTGGACACCTTCATCAGTGCGCTGGAGGGCCTGCAAGGCCACAATGTGCGGGCGATCATCGTGCGTGCCGCCCCCGGCATGAGCGTGTGGTCCGCCGGCCATGACATTCGCGAACTGAAGCACGGCGCCGGTGATCCGCTCGGCTATGCCGACCCGCTGGAGCGGGCGCTGCGGGCCATCCGCGCCTGCCCGGCGCCGGTGATCGCCATGATCCACGGCACCGTGTGGGGCGGCGCGCTGGATATGGCCTTGTCGTGCGACATGGTGGTGGCGGACGAAACCTCCAGCTTCGCCATCACCCCGGCCAATCTCGGCCTGCCCTACAACACCACCGGGCTGCTGCATTTCCTCGGCCGCCTGCCGTTGAATCTGATCAAGGAAATGTTCTTCACCGCCACCCCGGTGAAGGCGGAAGATGCCGCCCGCTGGGGCATCATCAACCATCTGGTGCCCGCCGCAGAGCTCGAGACCTACACCATGGGCATCGCCCAGGGGATCGCCACCAAGGCGCCGCTGGCGGTGGCGGTGGTGAAGGAACAGTTGCGGGTGCTCACCGACTACCAGCCGGTGGCGGCGCAGGTGTTCGAGCGCCTGCAGGAGATGCGCCGGGCGGTCTATGCCAGCCACGACTTCCAGGAGGGCATCGATTCCTTCCTGGAAAAGCGCAAGCCGGTGTTCCGCGGCGACTGAGCCATCTTCCCAGACCAGCACGGCGCCCGCATCCGTGGGCGCCGCGCGACAACTTGCTTCACCACTTTGCCATGAGGCGCGGCTATGAGACGGCACTCAAGCCGTCCCGACGCCGCCCGCGGACCGACGGCCCCATCCCCCCAGAGGCAAGGGACCGCCATGGAAACCGTCTTCACCCATGCGCGGATCGTGCTCGATGACCGGATCGTCGAGGGCACCCTGGTGCTGCGCGACGGCGTCATCGCCGATATCTCCGAAGGCGCCTCGCAGCTCCCCGCCGCGCTCGACTGCGAGGGCGATTATCTCAGCCCCGGCTTGATCGATCTGCACACCGACGCGCTGGAAAACCACTTCGTGCCACGCCCCAAGGTGATCTGGCCCGACGCCCGCGCCGCGGCGCTCGCCCATGACGGCCAGACGGTCGCCGCCGGCATCACCACCGTCTATGACGCCATCTGCGCGGGCGGCTTCGACCAAACCAAGTCCGCCCGCCGCGAGCTGTTCACGGTGATGCTGGACGCGGTGGAGCAGACCGCGCCCTGGTTCCGCGCCGACCACCGCATCCATCTGCGCTGCGAATTGACCGATCCCGGCCTGCTGGAGCTGGCCGAGCCGGAACTGCGCCGGGAAAAGCTGGGCCTCGCATCGCTCATGGATCACACCCCCGGCGCCCGCCAGTGGCGCAATGTGGATCAGCTGCGCACCTATCTCATGGGCATCGGCAAGACCCGCGCCGAGGTGGACGACGAACTGGCCACCCGCACCGCGCGCGGGCAGGCGGCGGTGGCGGCCAATTTCGACACCCTCGCCGGCCTGCTGAAGCAGGCGGGCGTGGCGCTCGCCAGCCATGACGACACCACCCCGGAACATGTGGCCGACGCCAAGGCGGCGGGCTGCACCATTTCCGAATTCCCCACCACCGACGAAGCCGCCCGCGCCGCCCATGCCTCAGGCCTCACCACCATCGGCGGCGCGCCCAATGTGGTGCGGGGCGGCTCCCACTCCGGCGGCGTGGCCATGAAGGATCTGGTGGGCGCCGGCCTG
>CALRNP020000227.1:0-9026 GCA_943369575.1 Azorhizobium sp. AG788
GATCGAACTGGTGGACAGCAGCAGGGCGCCGCACAGTGCGGATGCGGGCAGAAAGAAGCGCTGGTCCTCACCGAGCAGGAGGCGGGCAATGTGCGGCCCCACCAGGCCGACAAAGCCAATGGTGCCGACAAAGGCCACGGGAACAGACGCCAGGATCGCCACCAGCGCCATGGTCTCGAGCTTCAAATGGCGCACGTTGATGCCAAGGCTTGCCGCCCTGTCTTCGCCCAGGCGCAGGGTGGTCAGCGACCAGGCCCGGTGCATGAAGACCGGAAGTACCAGGAGGAGCACCGCCGCGCATATTCCGAGCTTGGGCCATGTGACCTTTGACAGGCTCCCCATGGTCCAGAAGACCACGGCCGCGACGGCCTGTTCGGATGCCAGGAATTGCACCAGCGTGAGCAAAGCATTGAACGCGAAGACGAGCGCAATCCCGAGCAGGATGATCCGCTCGGTCGTCGCGCCGCGCCGCAGGCTGAAGACATGCAGCACGCCAGCGGCCAGCAGAGCCATCACTAGTGCGTTCAGCGGCACCATATAGTCCACGAATGCGGGGACGATGGCGAAGCCGAATGCGAGCGCCAGCGACGCGCCGAAGCCGGCGGCGGCGGAAATGCCGAGGGTGAAGGGGGATGCCAGAGGATTGGCGAGGATGGTCTGCATCTGTCCCCCGGCCACGGCGAGCCCGGCGCCGACCACGACCGCCATCAGCGCCGTCGGCATCCGGATGCTCCACACGATGGCGCGGATTTCCGGTGCCGACGCCTCGGGTGCAACAAGCGCGGCGACAATCTGCGCCAGCGAGTAGCGCGCTGGACCCACCGCGAGGTCAAAGAGGACAGAGCCGACAAGCGCCACGGCGAGGACGGCGAGCGTCGCCTGTTTGCGATGCGTGCGCCGACGATAGGCGGCGGCCGAATCCGACATCGCCACCTTGGGAGCGAGGGGCGGCTCATCGAGGCCGCGGGCATGCGCGTTCATGCGGCGACCGCATTGCCGCCGACGGCAATGATCTCTTCCTCGCTCATGCCGCGACGCCAGTGAGAGAAGGCGACGATCTGGGCGGCGGGCAGCTTGATCTCGTCACGCAGGAAGCGGCGGATCGCGCGGAAGTCGTGGAACTCGCAGCCGACCCAGACGAACAGGTCGCCGAGATCTCCGCTCCAATCCAGCGTTCGCACCGCTGCGCACAATACCTCGCGCTCTGCAGCCTCCGCCGGTGCCGAGCGCAGAAGCCACCGCACCTCCACGCCGGCCGGTGCGCGCAGGGGCTGGCGCTCGGCCGCGTCTGTTACCGCGATGATCGCCAGCCCTTCCGTATCGGCGGGGGCCTCTTCCAGCATGCGGGCGATACCCGGCAGGCCGGTCTCATCGCCCACGAACAGGATGCGCCGCGCCGGCTTCGGCCCATGGGCGGCAGGCCCGAGCGCACCGACAATGTCGCCGGGACGGGTGCGGCGCGCCCATCGCGTGCCGGGGCCGGTGCCGCCATGGTCGAAGAAGTCGATCCACAACCGCCCCGCCGCCCGATCCACATGGCGAACAGTATAGACGCGGGAGCCCAGTCGCTGCGCGCCGCCGGGCCAGGCGATCAGCCCCGCGTCATCCAGCGTCGGCCATTCGGGATAGGTCGCATCCTCCGGCTGGAACAGCAGGCGGGTGTGGATCTGGTCCCGCGTATCGAACCGGGCCAGGTCTTGCCCCTCGAAGATCACACGGCGCATCCGCGGCGTGATCGCCTCGATCTGGCGGACCGAGAGGATGCGCAGATCCGGTGGAAAGGTTCGCCCCACTTCATCGCCCTCCCAGACGATGTGGAGGGCCTCGCTCTTGGCCACGAAGCCAATGAGCCCGGTGATCGAGTAGCGCACCCGGTTCAATTCGGGCCCGGTCGCCGCCGAGATCTCGATGGCGAGGCTCTGTGGACCGGGCACCAGCCGTACCGCACCAAAGGCCGAGGTGGCCAGATAAGACGCGTTGAGGGCGGTGACGGGCATGTCGTGTGCGGCGAGGGACTCGAGAATGCCCGGTAGAAACAGGGCGATGCGCGGGAACGGAACGGTGGTGCGGGCTGAAAGCATGGCTGGCCTCACTCGTTGTCGGTCATGGGCTCGTCGAGGCTTGCCCAGAGGGGCATATCGACGGGCATTGCGAGAAAGCGCTGGTTTAATTCCCGCAGCGTGCGCCTGGGGTCGATGGCGCGGCAGGCCTGCGGGTGCAACCAGGTCGCGACACGCTCCACGAACAATATGTTGAGCGGGCGAATGACAATGAGCCCGGTCCAGATGCCGCCAACCCGCTGCTCCTTGACCGCCGACAGCAGCTCCATTCCCGGCCGCGCGGACAGCGGCTTCAGGCTGGCGCGTGCGTCCTCGGCCGGCAGGCCGGGAGCGATCGCCGGCCGCGTTCCGCGCGCAAAGGCACCGCCCGAGGCGATATAGAGCGCAGGCTGTTCGGCGATGAGCTGCTCCACATGCAGCTTCTGAAACCAGGGCGCGGTGACCCCATCGAGGCTGCGGCCCCCCGCCCGGGCGAGGAGTTCGCCCCAGACCGCGCCGCCCGCGGCCCAGCAGCAATCATCATAGGTGGACTGGACTTCCAGGTAGACCTTGCGCGGCGGCTCCCGGCCAATGCAGGCAGAGACTTGTGCAAAGCGCATGTCGAGGAAGGCCAGAAGCGCTTCGGCATGCGCCTCCTGGCCAAGCACCCGACCCCACATGCGCATCAGCGCGGAGACGGTGTCACCGCCGGCTCTGCCATTGCCTGCGCTGGTGGTGTCGCTGAACAGCACCGGGATGCCGAACGCCCCGATCTGCGCCGAGAGTTCGCCATTGGCGCCATCCACCTGGCGGGTGGTGACGACCAGGTCCGGCTTCAGCGCCACGATGGCCTCCACCGAAATGCTGCCCGGGGCGAGCCCCCCGACCACCGGAATATCGCGGCCCGCCATGGCTTTCAGCGCGGCGAGCACCACATCGCTGTCGAGCACCTCCGGGGCGGCCCAGCCGATGATCCGCGCCATGGGCTGCGGATCGAGCAGGGCGATGCTCACGGCATCACGCGCATCCAGCAGGATGATGCGTTCCGGCCGCTTCTTCAGCATCACCGTGCGGTTGCGCATATCGGTGATCTGAAGGGCAGCGGCCGGGCTCGCCCCGGCCCGCAGGATGGGCAGGCAGGACAGGGCCGCGCCAAGCATCCCCCTGCGGGTCAGGGGGCCCATCACCATGTCTTGCGCAGACCGGCGAGGAATGTCCGCCCGGTGCCATACTGACAATATATGTCATAGGTACAGCTGGTATAATAAACCGTATCGGCGAGGTTGCGGATGTCCAGCGTCGCCGTCGCTCCCTTCATGTGGGGCGAGAGTCGCGCCAGATCGTAGCGCAGCGACATGTCGACCAGAGCATAGCCGTCGATCTTGATATCGTTGGCGTCGTCGGCGTAGCTCGGGCCGATCACGCGCAGGCCCGCGCCGGTCGAAAGGCCACCCAGCGGGCCATCGGTGAACTTGTAGTTCAGCCAGAGGGATCCGAAATAATCGGGAACCGCCTGCGGGCGCTTGCCCACATAGCTTGCGACGGTCGACTGGGTGACCTTGGTATCGAGCAGGGTTAAGGCGCCGATCAATTCGAGCGTGTCGGTCAGGTTGGCGCGCGCCTCGAACTCCAGGCCGCGGGAGCGGATCTCTCCCGTCTGCACGGAAAAACCGAGCACCGGGCCGGACGTCAGCACATTCTGCTGGCGGATGTCGAAGGCGGAGGCGGTGAAAAGCGCGTTCATGAAGGTGGGCTGATACTTGAGGCCCAGCTCGAACTGCTCTGACTTTGTGGGCACGAAAGCCTGACCGGAAGCATCGACGCCGATCACCGGCTCAAATGCGGTGGAATAGCTTGCGTAGGGCGCAAGGCCATTCTCGAAGAGGTACAGCAGCGCCGCGCGGTAGGTGGCCGCCGAGGCGGACTGATCCGCCGTGGTGCCGCCGGCCAGATGATTGTCGGTGGATTGCGAGGTCCAGTCCTGGCGCACGCCGAGGACCGCCCTCCAGTTGCCCAGCGACAGCTGGTCCTGGAGATACACGCCGGTCTGCTGCACATCCTGCGTGTTGTCGATCAGGGTGACGAACGGACCCGGGGACAGGCCGTAGACGGGAAACATCACGTTCAGGCTCGGAGCGAGCCCGTACTGATAGGTCCAGTCGCTGGAGAACCACTGATAGTCGATACCCGCTATGACCTTGTGGTTCAGCGCGCCGGTCGCGAAGGTGAACACGGCGCTGTTGTCCGTGGAGATGCCGCCGGCCTGCTCGGTCGAGATCAGCGCCTGACGCGGCAAGATGCCGTCCGATGTCATGGCCCCGGACATCTGGATGCCGCGCAAGTCGGTCGAGACGTCCGAGTAGCGGGTGTTGGAGCGGATCTGAAGCCAGTCGTTGAACCGATGCTCAAAAGAGTAGCCGATGCCACCCTGCTCGCGCGAGTATCCGTCGAAGGTCGGGTCGCCGACGTTGAAGCTGCGGTTGAGAAAGCTGCGATACTGAGGCGCGGCCAGGAAGGTGGGATAAACGGAGTTGAAATATCCGCCTTCCGGATCTTTCTCGTAAAAGGCCCGCAGCGTGAGGCGCGTATCCGCGTCGGGCTGCCAGGTGATGGCGGGCGCAACGCCGATGCGCTCCTCGTTCACGTCATCATAGGGCGTTCCCGACATGCGGCCGATCGCCGACAGGCTGTATTGCCAGACGCCCTTCTCGTCGAACGCGCCCTGGGTCGTCAGCCCCATCTGAGCCCGGCCATAGGAGCCGACCTCGAACCGCATCTCGTTGTAGGGGGTGGCGCTGGGGGCGCGGCTGACCATGTTCACAAGGCCGCCGGGGCTGACCTGACCATAGAGCACGGCCGAGGGCCCCTTGAGCACATCGATCCGGTCCAGCAGGAACGGATCGACCTGGAACTGCCCGAAGGCCTGGCCACGGGGCAATTTCAGTCCATCAAGGAAGCTGACGAAGGTGCTGGAGGTTCCAAAGCCGCCGAAGCCTCTGATAAACAGGCTGTCCAAGCGGGTATTCGCATCGGGCATGAACACGCCTGCGGTATATTGCATGGCGTTGCCGACGGTCTGCGGGTTCTGATCGTCCATTTGTTTGCGTGTGATGACATCGACCGATTGCGGTGTCTGGAGAATGGGCGTTTCGGTCTTTGTGGACGCGGCATCGCGCCGGGCAACAATGGTCCCGTTCGGCCCGCGTTCGCCGTCGGATTGCACGACGATCGGATCCAGTGGGACAATGTCCTGAGCGTGTGCAAATCCTGCCGCCAGACCAATAATATTTATAGTCGTTCCAAATAGTGCGATATTCCTGCCATGCTTTCGCATTGTAATGCTCTGCCTCGCGCTCTCGCCATCGACCATGATCTCGCGATACCAAAAACGGGACGTGATCGTCCAGTTAAATTCGCTGGCGACGGGCGATCCGGTCAAGCTTGTGGCGGATTGGCAACGGAACGATTGCGTTTGGTTCTTGAAATAGATTGTATTTCTTCTAAAGATGGGTGTGGAGCGCGCAGTATTCGTGAGGCATGCAGATGACGAGCCGTCGGGCTGGGGCAATCTTGGCGAGCAGAGATAATTCGCCGCCGCTTGCGGTGGCATCTCTCGCGCAGAGCGTCCGCTCGCGCGGCGGTCGACCGACGAAACAAGCCGCCGAGGAACTGGGCCAGCTTATTCTCGATACGGCCGCCCGCCTTTTTTCCGAGCAGGGATTTGCCGCAACCACCATGGAGCAGGTCGCCGCTGCGTGCGGGGCCGGCAAGGACACGATTTATCGGCGCTACCCATCCAAGGCAGCCCTGTTTACGGCTTTGATGGAGCAGCTTCGCGCCCGCGTGATTGCCGAGATCGACGAGGCCATGTCTGAGCAGGGCACGCCCATGGCGCGCCTGCGCGCTTATGCACGCAGGCTCCTCGCCATCAATCTGCGCCCGGAACTGCTGGCCTTGAACCGGGTGGCCCTGGCCGAAGCCGTGCCCTCAGGCGCGGTGCGTGCCGCCTCGATGTCGGACGATCCGGTGATGATCCGCTTCGCAGCGCTGGTGCGTTCGGCGCAGGCCGCGGGTTTCGCCATAGAGGGGGATCCCCATTTCATCGCCGATCAGCTTCTGTATGCGACTTCGATCAAGCCGATGATCCGATCGATGCTCGGCGACGTGCAGTTCACGGATGAGGACCAGCAGGAGCGTTATTTCGATCAGGCATGGGACCTTGCGCTCTCCGGCATCGCGCGGACATAGAACGCCACCTCGAGACAAACGGCGCGGCTCATCGGCGGTGATCGCGCTGGGGTATTCGAGCTCTGGCGACATCATCATGGCGCGCGTACGAAGGCGTATGTCACTGCGAGCCGCAAAGCGCTCTCATCGTTTCAGCGTCGCCAATGTCCGCAATGCCGCCGGCGGGCGGCGAACCTGCCTCGGAATGCACCCGTGGCGGCCGCGCCGTCAGACGCCACGGCTGCGATCATTTGGACCAGGTCCGAGGGGTGCACCGGGGCGGAGCGATGTGCTAAGGCCGCAGCGTGCTGCGCTATAATGTAAAATTGCGGGTCCTGGCCGCGTGCCTGTCGGCCCTTGCCGGATATGTGGACGCGCTCGGCTTCATCGAGCTGGGCGGCTTCTTCGTGTCGTTCATGAGCGGAAACTCAACACGCCTCGGCGTCGGGCTGGAGGGCGTGCGCGAATCCGCCAACTGGTCCATTGCCGGCGGGCTGATCGCCAGCTTCGTGGCCGGCGTGGTGTTCGGAACCCTGGTGGGCCGGTTTGCCCATCATCGCCGCCATGTGGTGCTGCTGATGCTGGTGGCGCTGGCCCTGGCGGCGGCGGCGACCTGCAACGGCTTCGGGCTTGCTTGGCCGGCCGTGGGGCTGATGGCTTTTGCCATGGGCATGGAAAACACCGTGTTCGAGCGCGATGGCGAGGTCTCCATCGGCCTGACCTACATGACCGGCACCCTGGTGAAGATGGGCCAGCGCCTGGCCATGGCCTTCATGGGCGGGCCGCGCTTCGCGTGGCTGGCCTATTTCGGCCTGTGGCTGGGGCTGATTTCCGGCGCCTTCGCCGGGGCCCTGATCTATCCCTATATGGGGCTGGGGGCGCTGTGGTTCGCGGCCTTTGCCGCCGCCGCTTTGGCCTTTGCCTCGGCGCGGGCCAGCGTCAGCGCCCATCCGGCGCCGGTGCAGGGGCATGGGCAGGCCCCTGAACCCGCCTCCGCCCACGGACGGCCGTCCTAGCTTCGGCCGCGCGGCACGGTACTTTTTCACCACGTTGGGCGACGGCGGTCGCCGCGCGCCGCCTTTGGTCTATCCTGGCAGTGGCGGACCACGGGAGCCAGTTGCCATGCCGGTCAAAGTTCCAAGAAGCCCGTTTTCCTGGTGCCCCACCTGCGAGGGCGCTGGCGTGATCGCCGATGCCCAGGGGGTGATGGTTGTCTGCCAGACCTGCAGCGGGCAGGGGCGGCTGAAGATCCCCGATCCCGATGCCCCGCCGCCCCGCGCCGCCCGTGCGCCGGCGCCCGCCGATCCGCAGGCTCAGTTCGATGTGGCCGCCGCCAAGGAGACCCGCGCCAGGCGGGCAAAGGCCGCCGAGGCGGCGGCGGGTAAGAAGCTGACCGCGCCGCGCAAGGCCGGCGCCGGGATGGATGCCGGCGACACCGAGGCCCGCGCGCGTCTGGCGCCACGCCCCAATGTCCATGAGTATTTCATGGGCTTTGCCGCCCATGCGGCCATTCGCTCCAAGGACACCACCAAGGTGGGGGCCGTGCTGGTGGGGCCGGATGGCGAAGTGCGCCTCACCGGCTATAACGGCCCGCCCAAGGGGGTGAAGGACACCCCGGATCGGTTCGAGCGGCCGCGCAAATATCTGTTCTCCAGCCATGCGGAGCAGAATGTCATCGCCTTCGCCGCCCGCCAGGGCATCCGCACCGCCGACTGCACCTTGTATGTGACCCACCATCCCTGCTCCTCCTGCGCCCGCAGCATCATCCAGGCGGGCATTGTCTGCGTGGTGGTGGGCGGTGCCGGCTTCGCCGGCGAGTGGGGCGAGGAGATCGAGGCGGCGCAAATGATGTTCGCCGATGCGGGCGTCAAGATCCGGGAGGGCTAGGCAGGGAGTGGGCCGTGCATGGGTAATACTTGGGTGTATTTGGTAACAAAACAACCATCTAGAATTGTTTGATTTTCGCCATGGAATAACGTTGAGGAATGCAAGCTTCAGGCAAGGCGATCTGAATACCGAATTTGCGGTGCATATTTAACGCCGTGAGGATGAAGCCACATTTGCCGGACGGCATGTGGCTCGCGTCCGCTATGAAAGATCGTGCCGATGTCATTCAAGAACTGGCCCATCATTGCCAAGCTGGCTTCGCTGATTCTGCTTCTGGGTCTGTGTGCCGTGGGCGGCACCATCCTGGCCTCAAGCCAGATGCGCGAGATCGGACGCTCCTATGCGGACTTGCTCACCGGCGAAAGCCGCGGCGCCCTGGCGCTGGCGCGGTTGAACCGCAACGTGGCGTGGATCGAGCGGTCCCTGTTTGAAGCCATCACCGCCACGTCCGACGAAGCCAACCGGACTGCCAGTAAAAATCTGCAGACCGGCATGGATGTGCTGCGCAAGCGCGCTGCCGAGGCCAAGAGCGCCATGCCCGCCCGTGCGGGAGAACTGGACACGGTTCTGGCGCGGATCGAGACCGCGGTCAGCGTCACGTGTGCCCCCATGCTGAAACTGGCTCTTGCGGCCACGACGCAGGAGGAAAACATCCGCGCCAACACCATGATGTTGGACACGTGCGATCCCGCGCTTCAAGCCATCGCGCAGGACCTCACCAAGGCGATCGCCAGTACGAGCGATCGCGTGGACGTCAGCATCGAGCGTGTGAATGTGTTCACCGAGAGCGTGATCACTACCCTTTACGGCGTCATGGCCGTGGCGATTTGCGGCGTGCTGGTGCTGGCCTTCCTGGTGGCGCGGTTCGGCATC
>CALRNP020000228.1:0-8985 GCA_943369575.1 Azorhizobium sp. AG788
ACCGCATCGACGGTGCCGGTGTCCACCAGCATCAGGCCGGCGCGCACGCGGGCGAGGTCGCGCTCAATGGCGGTGAGGCTGGTATCGGCGGCGAGGGCGTCGAAGGCGGCGACGCCCGCCGCCGCATCACGCGCCGAGAGTTCGCCAGCGGCGCGGAAGCGCGCCAGGGCCTTGTAGCCGGAGGGGGCATCCTTAGCCAAAGCGGTGAAGGCGGCTTCCGCCTCCTGGTGCTTGCCGGCGTCGGCCAGCTTCACGGCAGCTTCGAATTGCACGCTGGCCGCCTGGGCCTGCTTCTGCACCCACCAGCGATAACCGCTGAAGGCCGCCGTACCGAGAATGACCGCCACCACAGCGATGATGAGGTAAATGCCGAATCGGTCCCACAGGCGGCGGAAGCGCTCGCGCCGCAGGTCTTCATCGATCTCGTGAAAAATGTCGGTCATTCAAAGTCCAGATGCACGGCAGCCCGCACGCCGCCGATGAAGCGGGGGCAAGCAAGGGCCGGTAAGTTATCCATGCGGCTTCATCGTGGCAAACGCCCCGCTTTTTGCCATTTTTCGATCCTGACCGCGCCGCGCCCGGCGCTGAGGCCGGCGAAATTCCCGAACGCGATCCGGGCCGTGCCGCATGGGCAGCGGGGCTAAAAGCCATAGATCGCACCACATTGATAGGGTCGCGGGCACAATTCGCCCGCGCGCCCGGCCCCGCCCGCCACAAAACGCCTTCGGATTTCAGCGGGATTGGCTGCGCAGGATCGGCTCCAGCGCTGCCAGCATCTGCCGCCGCGCCACCACGCCGAGCAGCTCGGCCGAGGGAATGTCGAGCGCAGT
Organism: Azorhizobium sp. AG788; assembly: GCA_943369575.1. Taxonomy (GTDB): domain Bacteria; phylum Pseudomonadota; class Alphaproteobacteria; order Rhizobiales; family Xanthobacteraceae; genus Azorhizobium. The sequence goes on from CALRNP020000228.1 coordinate 831, forward strand.
GAAGCGGGCGAACACCAGGGTGCGCCCCTCCTTTTCCACCCAGCCCACGAACCAGCCCATGGGACGGGACTTGTCCAATGTGCCATCGGGGCGACGGGCATAGCCGGTGCCGGTCTTGCCGAACAAGGCCCAGCCAAGCGGCGTCTCTTGCGCCTGGAGTAGCGTGCGGGTCTGCTCCACCGCCCGGGCGGACACCGGCAGATCCCCCGCCAGCATGCGGCGCAGGAAATCCACCTGCTCCCGCGGCGAGATCACCAAAGACGAACTGAGCCAGGCGGTGATCAACCCGTCTTCGGCGCCCTTGACCCCGCCGACATTCTCATTGCCGTAGCGAAAGGCATGGACATAAGCGGCGAACCGCTCCGGTCCCAGCCGCCGGGTCAGTACCTGGGAGAACCACGCCACCGAGCGGGTCATCCAGGATTGCGGCGTCTGCGGGCCACGCCAGGCCGGGTTCCAGTCCGCCAACCCCGGCTCGGTCTCCAGCACCGGCAAGGTGGCGCTTTGGAGCAAGCCGGCATCGAATGCCATCAGGGCAATGGCGATCTTGAAGGTGGAGAACGGCGAATAACGCGCCATGCAAGCGCCCGACTGCGCCACCACGGTGCGGCTCTGCGCGTCGGTTACCAACAGGCATTCCGCCGCCGCCGCGGGCCGCGCGCCCAGCAGCAGGCCCGCCAGCAGCAGCCCGAGGGCGATGCCGGCCAGCCGTGACGCGGGGTGGCGCGGACCGTGGACGGACCGGCTCACGAGACCTTCTTTACCCGTGGCGCATAGACATGCTCGGCCGCCGGGAAGGTGCGCGCCCGCACCTCCTGGGCATACGTGGACACCGCCGCCTCGATGGCCGGCCCCAGTTCCGCATAGCGCTTGACGAATTTGGGCACGCGCGGGGACAGGCCCAGCATGTCCTCCAGCACCAGGATCTGGCCGTCACAGGCCGAGCTGCCGCCGATGCCGATGGTGGGCGAGGCCACTTCCTCGGTGATTCGCCGCGCCAACGGCTCGGCGATGGCCTCCAGCACGATGGAGAAGGCGCCCGCCTCCGACACCGCATGGGCATCCGCCAGGATTTCCTCGGCCTCCGCATCGTCGCGGCCGCGGGCCTTGAACGAGCCCAAGGTGTTGATCGCCTGCGGGGTCAGGCCCACATGGCCCATGACGGGAATGCCGCGATCCACCAGGAAGCGCACGGTCTCGGCCATGCGGCGCCCGCCCTCCAGCTTCACCGCGCCGGCGCCGGTCTCCTTCAGAATGCGCGCGGCGGTGTGGAAGGCTTCCACCGGGCTCGCCTCATAGCTGCCGAACGGCAAATCCACCACGATCAGCGCCTGCTTTGTGCCGCGCACCACGGCGCGGCCGTGGACGATCATCATGTCCACGGTCACCGGCACCGTGGTTTCCAGGCCATGCATGACCATGCCCAGGCTGTCGCCCACCAGGATCACATCCACATGGCGATCCAGAAGCTGCGCCGTATGGGCATGGTAGGAAGTGAGGCTGACGATCGGCTCGCCGCCCTTGCGGGCGCGGATCTCAGGCGCGGTGACCCGGCGGGCCTCGGCTTGAATGGACATTGGCGTCTCCCTTTGTTCTCAAGCGCCTCCCGATCAAACCGGATCGGAAAACGCTCTCTCATCTTTTATTTCAACGCGTGTTCCGGCTTCAGCCCATCACCGGCACGCCCACCACCAGCGGGTGGAACACGAAGACGAGCACCAGATACAGAACCACCCCGCCGGCGACGGCGGCGGCGTCGCCGCCCCAGCCCTTGGGCGCCACCGGCAGCGGCAGGCCGCGCCGCTTCACCGAGATGCGGTCATAGACCGCCCAGGCCAGCACCGCCCCGAACAGCACGATGGAGGCCGCATCGCCATTGCTCAGCAGATGCGCCAGCGCCCAGATCTTCACCCCCACCAGCATGGGATGCTTGAGCTTGGCCTTGATGTGGCTCGGCACATAGGCCGCCACCAAAGCGATGCAGGACAGCAGCATCAGGCCCATGGTGGCGTGGCGCATGCCCAGCGGCGGATACCACAGATCGGCGGGACCGGCGGCACGCCACAGGCCGAAGCCATAGGCGGTCAGCAACAAGCCGGACGCGGAAATCAGCGAGTAAAAGCCCTTGTAGGGCATCTCGCCCACCTGGGCGATGAGCTTGGCGCGCGCGCCGGGGAGGCTGGTCAGCACATGGGTGCCGAGGAAAAGCACGAGACCGAACAGCATCATGGGCATGGCAGATATCCGCGCAAGGCTTGCCCGCCACAGCGCGAGCGGGCGGACCCTAGAACAGGATTGGAAAAAGGGGAAACCAGGATTGCGAGACCAATCGCAGCCTAACCCGTTGGGGAAAGAGAGCGAATCGGGGTTTTGAGCCGTTCTACCTAAAATCGCCCGTGCCCGGCGGGCGCCCCCTTGCGCCCAACGCGCCTCGCTTGCGGCCGCACCCGCACCGGAGCACCCCGCTCCACACGGCACGCCGTTGCGTGCAGCGCATGGCGAAAGCGTCGCTGAGGTCTTCTATTCGTCGTGCGCCCATGGTATCCGCCACTGCCAACTCGAAGCGTCAAGCGGCACCGGCCGCGCGTCTCGATCCCGTCTCAGCGTGCCACCTCCGGCGAGGTGGGTCCGCGACCAGGAGTTGGCGATGTCGGCACTCATTCATACCCTCAACGGCTCGCCCTTCCGCGAAGCGCTCACCTTTGACGATGTGCTGCTGGTTCCCGGCGCCTCCGAAGTGATGCCCGGCGGCGTCAGCCTCGTTACCCGCCTCACCAACACCATCACCTTGAACCTGCCGATCCTCTCCGCCGCCATGGACACGGTGACCGAGGGCCGCCTTGCCATCGCCATGGCCCAGGCCGGCGGCATCGGCGTCATCCACCGCAACCTCACGCCGGAATTGCAGGCCGAGCATGTGCGGCAGGTGAAGAAGTTCGAGAGCGGCATGGTGGTGAACCCGGTCACCATCCATCCGGACGAAACCCTGGCCGATGCGCTCACCTTGATGAAGCACTACGGCATCTCCGGCATTCCGGTGGTGGAGCGCGGCTCCAACGGGCGCGGCGGCAAGCTGGTGGGCATCCTCACCAATCGCGACGTGCGCTTCGCCACTGACCCGACCCAGCGGGTCGCCGAGCTGATGACCAAGGACAACCTCATCACGGTCACGGAGAACGTGCGCCAGGACGAGGCCAAGCGCCTGCTGCATCACCACCGCATCGAGAAGCTGCTGGTGGTGGACAATGAATATCGCTGCGTCGGCCTCATCACCGTGAAGGACATCGAGAAGGCGGTGGCCAATCCCAACGCCGCCAAGGATGACCAGGGCCGGCTGCGGGTCGCCGCCGCCACCACGGTCGGCGACGATGGCTATGAGCGCACCGAGCGCCTGATCGATGCCGGCGTGGACCTGGTGGTGGTGGACACCGCCCACGGCCATTCCCGCAAGGTGCTGGACCAGGTGACGCGCATCAAGCGCATGTCCAACACCACCCAGATCCTCGCTGGCAACGTCGCCACCGGCGACGGCACCAAGGCGCTGATCGACGCCGGCGCCGACGCGGTGAAGGTGGGCATCGGCCCCGGCTCCATCTGCACCACCCGCATCGTGGCGGGCGTGGGCGTGCCGCAGCTGACCGCGGTGATGGACGCGGTGGAAGCCGCCCAGGCCACCAACACCCCGATCATCGCCGACGGCGGCATCAAGTTCTCCGGCGATCTGGCGAAAGCCCTGGCGGCGGGCGCCTCCTGCGCCATGGTCGGCTCGCTGCTGGCCGGCACCGAGGAGAGCCCTGGCGAAGTGTTCCTGTACCAGGGCCGCTCCTACAAGGCCTACCGCGGCATGGGCTCGGTGGGCGCCATGGCCCGCGGCTCGGCGGACCGCTACTTCCAGGCGGAAGTGCGCGACGCCCTGAAGCTGGTGCCGGAAGGCATCGAGGGCCAAGTGGCCTACAAGGGCTCACTGGCCAGCGTGCTGCACCAGCTCGCCGGCGGCCTGCGCGCCGCCATGGGCTATGTGGGCGGCGCCGATCTGGCGGAATTCCGCGAGAAGGCGCGCTTCGTGCGCATCTCGTCTGCCGGCCTGCGCGAGAGCCACGTCCATGACGTGACCATCACCCGCGAGAGCCCGAACTACCCCACCAGCGTCTGAGCCTCCCCGCTCCGGCAAAATGCCTCCCTCGCGCCCACTTGGCGCGGGGGCTTCACGGCACTGAAGACGTGATCCGAATACCGGAGGCACAGCGGCATGACAGCAGGCACCAACGTCATGATCGGCCAGTGCCATTGCGGCGCCGTGCGCTTCGAGGTGACGCTCAGCGACGGCTTCAAGTCCATCCGCCGCTGCACCTGCTCTTATTGCCGGATGCGCGGCGCCGTCGTCGCCATGGCGGAAATGGGCGGCATCCGCATCCTCCAGGGCGAGGATGCGCTGACCACCTATCGCTTCCATACCGGATCGGCACAGCATTTCTTCTGTTCCCGCTGCGGGATCTACACCCACCATCAGCGGCGCTCCGACCAGAACCTCTATGCCGTGAACGTGGCGTGCCTGGATGGCACCAGCCCGTTCGATTTCCCTGAGGTGCCGGTCATGGACGGCATCAATCATACCAACGACACCGGCAAGCCGACGCGCCGCGCCGGCACGCTCCGCTTCATCCCGGCCGACGAACGATAGCTGGCCGCCGCTGCGCGTCATTCCCCAGCGTTACCGGGAAGTGGTGAAAAACCCCGGTTGCCGCGCGGTTTATCCCTTCCTTTCCCTTCGGAACCGACCCATGCTTTCCCCAACGCCACGCTCGACAGGAGCGAGGGCGACGCGGACTTGAGCCGTACAGGGAAGGACAACACGCCATGCCGTCTCGCCAGCACATCTGTGTCCCGCGCCGCTCCAGTGGTGTCAGCGGCCTGAAGGCCGCATTCGGTGCCTTGGCGCTGCTGGCCGCACCGCTGAGCGCCGCCCCCGCCTTGGCCCAGGTGGCCGATCTCAAGATCATGGCGCCCGCTGCCCCCGGCGGCGGCTGGGACCAGACCGCCCGCTCCATGCAGCAGGCGATGGTGGCCTCGGGCGCCGCCCGCAGCGTCCAGGTGACCAATGTGACCGGGGCCGGCGGCACCATCGGCATCGCCCAGTTCGTCACCGGCTCCAAGGGCGACCCCAACCAGCTCATGGTCACCGGCTATGTGATGGTCGGCGCCATCCTCACCAACAAGGCGCCCGTGACCCTGGATCAGGTGACGCCCATCGCCCGCCTCACCGAGGAGACCGAAGCGATTGCCGTGCCGGTCAATTCGCCGCTCAAGACCATGGCGGATCTGGCCGCCGCCATCAAAGCCAATCCGGGCAAGGTCACCTGGGCCGGCGGTTCGGCGGGCGGCGTCGATCATATCGCCGCCGCGCTGATCGCGCAGGCGGCGGGCGCCGATCCGGCCAAGATCAATTACATCCCCTTCTCCGGCGGCGGCGAAGCCCTGGCGGCGGTGCTCGGCGGCAAGGTGACCGCGGGCATTTCCGGCTATGGCGAGTTCGAGAGCCAGGTGAAGGCGGGCAAGCTGCGCCTGCTGGCGGTGACCGCCGGCGCGCGCATCCCCGGCGTCGACACCCCCACCCTCACCGAAGCCGGCATTGCGCTGAAGATCACCAACTGGCGCGCGGTTGTCGCCCCTCCCGGCCTCACCCCGGAGCAGCGCAAGACCCTGGTGGACACGGTGGAGAAGATGGCCAAGTCCCCCGCCTGGCAGGAGGTGCTGAAGCAGAAGGGTTGGGACGATGCCCTGCTGACCGGCGATGCCTTCGCCGATTTCCTCAAGCAGGAAAACATCCGCACCACCGAGATCCTCAAGTCCGTGGGGCTGGTGAAGCCCTGAGCTGCCAGGCGTCCGGCGGCAGCCTGCCGCCGGGTTGGGTGAGGTCCGGCCCGCAGGGCTGGGGGGAGACACGATGGACACCAAAATCAGGAAACCGGACGGCGCGGGGGTGACCATCGCCTGCGCCCTGGCGGTCATTGCCGGGGTGATCTGGTGGGACGCCACCACTCTGGCCTCGCCCTCCCCTTATGGCCTCGGCCCTGACGCCGCGCCGAAGGTGGTGGCCATCGGCCTCGGCGTGCTGGCCCTGGCCAATCTCGGCTCGGCCCTGCGCGGCACCCTGCCCCATCGCGAGCGCGGCGACCTCCACGCCATCGGCTGGATCCTTGGCGGCATGGCGGCGCTGATCGCCATGATCGGGCTCGGCGGCGGTTTCATTCCGGCCACGGCGGTTCTGTTCGCCGCCACCGCGCGGGCGTTCGGGCGGCGGGCGCTGCTGGCGGATCTGGGCATCGGCTTCGGCATCGGCGTCGTGGCCTATCTGCTGTTCGCCAAATTGCTCACCTTGTCCCTGCCCATGGGCCCCCTCGAACGCCTGATCTGAGGTCTCCCCATGGATACGCTCGGCGCCCTGATGCAGGGCCTCTCGGTGGCCATCGCCCCGATGAATTTGCTGTTCGCGCTGATCGGCGTGCTGCTGGGCACCGCCGTGGGCGTGCTGCCGGGCATCGGACCGGCGCTCACCGTCGCTTTGCTGCTGCCGGTCACCTACAAGCTCGATCCCGCCGGCTCACTGATCATGTTCGCCGGCATCTATTACGGCGGCATGTATGGCGGCTCCACCACCGCCATCCTCATCAACACGCCGGGCGAAAGCGCCTCCATGGCCACGGCTTTGGAGGGCAACAAGATGGCCAAGGCCGGGCGCGGCGGGCCGGCGCTGGCCACCGCCGCCATCGGCTCATTCGTGGCCGGCACCATCGCCACCTTGGGCCTTACCTTCCTGGCGCCGACTCTGGTGGACATCGCCATCCAGTTCGGGCCGGAAGACTATTTCGCGCTGATGTGCGTGGCCTTCGTCACCGTCTCCGCCACCTTCGGCGACAGCCCCATTCGCGGCCTCACCAGCCTGTTCGTGGGCCTGGCCTTGGGGCTGGTGGGCATCGACAAGCTCACCGGCCAGTCGCGCCTCGCCTTCGGGGTGCCGGAACTGCTGGACGGGGTGGAGATCACCACTTTGGCGGTGGGGCTGTTCGCCATTGGCGAGGCGCTGTTCGTGGCCTCGCGCCGGCATATCGAGGAAGAAAAACTGGAGCCGGTGCGCGGCTCGCTGTGGATGAGCCTTGCGGACTGGAAACGCTCCTGGAAGCCCTGGCTGCGCGGCACCGCTTTGGGCTTTCCCATCGGCGCCTTGCCGGCGGGCGGGGCGGAGATCCCCACCTTCCTGTCCTATGCGCTGGAGCGCAAGCTGAGCAAGCATCCGGAAGAATTCGGCACCGGCGCCATCGAAGGCGTGGCCGGGCCGGAAGCGGCCAACAATGCCTCGGCGGCCGGAACCCTGGTGCCGCTGCTCACCTTGGGCCTGCCCACCTCGGCCACCGCCGCCATGATGCTGGCGGGCTTCCAGCAGTACGGCCTCAATCCCGGCCCGCTGCTGTTCGCCGATCACCCGCAACTGGTGTGGGGGCTGATCGCCTCGCTCTATCTGGCCAATGTCATGCTGCTGGTGCTGAACCTGCCGCTGGTGGGGCTGTGGGTGCGGCTGCTGTCGATCCCCCAGCCCTGGCTCTATGCCGGCATCCTGGTGTTCGCCACCATGGGCACCATCGCCGCCAAGCCGTCCATCGTGGAACTGATGATGCTGATGGCCTTCGGCCTGCTCGGCTACATCATGCGTCGGTTCGACTATCCCATCGCCCCGGTGGTGGTGGGGCTGATCCTCGGCCCGGTGGCGGAAGCGCAATTGCGCCGGGCGCTGTCCATCTCGCTGGGCGATCCCATGGTGCTCTTGGAAAGCCCGATCTCCGCCACCTTGCTGGCGGTGGCCGCCCTCGCCCTGATCGCGCCGTTCGTGATGAAGAATCTGGGGCGGTTCAAGGCCAATGAGGATTGAGGGCGATCCTCAGGGGGCAAATTGACCTCCAATGCCAGAGATGAAACACCTTACCATGATCAAATAGTGAATTATTAAATAGGAAATATTGATGCTATGGAATGAAATCATCACTCAAATAGGAACTACCGCAGCCATAGTCGCAGCGATTGGTTGGGTCGCCAAATCGATCATCTCTCACATCTTAAATCGCAATCTAGAAAGCCAGAAAACATACCTCAAAGACGAATC
>CALRNP020000229.1:0-8967 GCA_943369575.1 Azorhizobium sp. AG788
TTTCCAGGACGCGGTGCTGGGGCCGGCGGCTTAAGACGTCGCCTCCCTGGCGCAGGATGCGCGGGTGGATGTCTCCGAGACGCTGGAGGCCCAACTGCTGTCGCATTATGTGCGGCTGCGGGAGGAGGCCGAGCCGACCTTCGATGCCATGCGTTTCGGCCATCTCTATGCCCTGATGGGCGCGCAGCGGGCGACCAAGATCCTGGGTATATTTGCGCGGCTGAATGCCCGCGACGGCAAACCGCACTATCTCCGGCATCTTCCCCGTATTAGGCGGTATCTCGCCCGCTGCCTGTCCCATCCCGAGCTTGGATCGTTGCGGATGTGGTACGAGGCGGTGCTGCCATCGAGGGATTTTCACACGTGACGACGCTTCATCGCGCCATGGTGCTGTCTGCCGGCATGGGCACCCGCATGCGCCCGTTGACCGATACCCGCCCTAAACCCCTGGTGGAGGTGGATGGCAAGGCGCTGATCGACCACGTGCTCGACCGCCTGGAAGCTGTGGGCGTGGACGAGGCGGTGGTGAATGTCCACCACCATGCGGACGCGCTGGAGGCGCATCTGGCTCTGCGAACCGCGCCGCCCCGGCTGCACATTTCCGACGAGCGCGGCGGGCTGCTGGAGACCGGCGGCGGCACCAAGAAGGCGCTGCATTTCTTCCATGGCGGGCCGTTCTTCGCCATCAATTCCGACACCATCTGGATTGAGGGCGTGCGCCCCAACCTGCTGCGGCTGGCGGAGAATTTCGACCCGGAGACCATGGATGGGCTGCTGCTGGTGGCCGGCACCGCCACCTCGGTGGGCTATGACGGCCGCGGCGATTTCTCCATGGACCCCCATGGCCGGCTGGAGCGGCGCGGCGAGCGGCTGATCACGCCATTCGTCTATGCCGGGGCCTGCGTGCTCAAGCCCAGCCTGTTCGCCGATACGCCTGAGGGGCCATTTTCCTTGACCCGCATCTTCGATGCCTCCATCGCCGCCGGACGCCTGTTCGGCATCCGGCTGGAAGGGCTGTGGATGCATGTGGGCACCCCCGACGCCATTCCCGCAGCGGAAGAAGCCATTCGCCGCTCCAGCGATTGACCGAGGGTCTGATCCCGCTGGGCGTGGCGGTCAGAACTTGAAGCCCATTCACCGGAGGGGACTGGCATGACGCGGGCCTTCACGATCCCGTCCTCCGCGCCTTTCCTGGCAACCCTGGCGCATGCGCTGCTGGACGGCACGCTGGTCCCCGGCTTTGCCCCGCGCGGCGACCCGCTGGCGCTGGCTGCCGCCACCATCTATCTGCCCACCCGCCGCGCCGGCCGTCTGTTTGCGGAGGCGCTGCTGGAGGCGAGCGGCGGCGAGGGGCTGCTGCTGCCGCGCATCGTTCCCTTGGGCGACGTGGACGAAGATGCGCTGGCCTTCTCCGAGGATGCCGCGCTCCTCGCCCCGCCGCGGGCGGTAACCGGCGTGCACCGGCGCATCGCTTTGGCCGGACTGGTCGCCCGCTGGCGGGACGCGTTGGCCAAGGGCGAAGGGCAGGCGATGGTTGCCGCCGGGCCTGCCGCCACCATCGCCTTGGCCGACGAACTGGGCGCCTTGTTCGACCAGATGAGCACGGCCGGGGTGGACTGGGCACGGCTCGATGGCTTGGTGCCAGAGGAACACGACGCCTATTTCGAGATCAGCCTGGATTTCCTGCGCATCGCCCGCCGCGCCTGGGATGCGCATCTGGTGGAGGAGGGCGCCGTGGACCCCGCCGCCCGCCGTGACAGCCTGGTGGATGCGGAAGTCCGCCGCCTGGAGGCATTGGGGCCGGAAGCCGGCCCGGTGATCGCCGCCGGCTCCACCGGCTCGCTGCCGGCCACCGCGCGGCTGCTCAAGGCCATCGCCCGGCTGCCACAAGGAGCGGTGGTGCTGCCGGGCCTGGATCTGGAGATGGCGGAGGATGCCTTCGCGCTGCTGACAGCGGAGGCCACTAATGCCCCGGATCACCCGCAATTCGGCCTCGCCCGGCTGCTCGGCACGCTGGAAATGGAGCGCCGGGATGTGGTGGAGCTCGGCGCGCGCGCGCCCTATGGCCGCGAGGTGCTGCTGAGCGAGGCGCTACGCCAGTCGGAGACCGCCGAGCTGTGGGCGAGCTTAAGCGAGCGCCTGCCTCCGGTGCGCAAGCAGGCGGCTTTGGCTGGCATCCGGGTGATCGCGGCCCAGGACCCTCGCGAGGAAGCGCTGGCCATCGCCTTGGAGCTTCGGGCCACATTGGGGCACGCGGACCGCCGCGCCGCCCTCATCACGCCCGATCGCGACCTGGCGCGGCGGGTGGCGGCGGAACTGCTGCGCTTCGGCATCGAAATCGATGATTCCGCCGGCGTGCCGCTGGCGGAGACCGCACCGGGCCGGCTGGCGCGCCTGTTGGCCAAGGCGGTGGCGGACGGCTGCGCGCCGGTGCCGGTCTTCGCCCTGCTCACCCATCCCGGCGTCCATCTGGAACTGGAGCCGGACGCCCTGCGCGAAGCGGTGGCGGCGCTGGAACTGATGGCGCTGCGCGGCCCCCGGCCTCGCACCGGCATGCAGGGTCTCTCCGATGCGGTAGCCGCCTTCCGGCGCGAGGATCTGCATGGGCGCGACCCCCGCCGCCGGCTGTCCGACGCTGCTCTGGACGCGGCCGCCGATCTGGTGGCGCGGCTCGACCACGCTCTGGCGCCGCTCAGCGTGCTGGCGGACGGTGCCGCCGTGCCGTTGGAAGATCTGGTGGCCGGCCACAACGCGGCCTTCGAGGCTCTGTCAGGCCCGTTGGACCCCGATGCCGACGACCCTGCCGCCGCCGCGCTTGCGGCAGCGTTCGACGAGATCCTCTCCGGAGCCGCCGCCGGGCCGCCGCTGACACTGGACGCCTACGCCGACGCCATCTCGGCGTTGTTCGCCGATCGCATGGTGCGTCCGCGGGCGCAGGCGGAAGAACGGGTGCGCATTCTCGGGCCGTTGGAAGCCCGTCTTGTGGCGCTGGATCTGGTGGTGCTGGGCGGTCTGGTGGAAGGGTCCTGGCCGCCGGAAACCCGCACCGATCCCTGGCTCAGCCGGCCCATGCGGGCGGAACTGGGGCTGGATCAGCCCGAGCGGCGCATCGGCCTGTCCGCCCACGACTTCGTGCAGGCGTTCGGCGCCCGCGAGGTGGTGCTGACCTATCCGGGCAAGGTTGGCGGCACCCAGAGCGTGCCCTCCCGCTTCCTCCAGCGGCTCGCTACCGTCGCCGGTGAGGCGGAATGGACAGCGGCGAAGGCACGCGGCGAAGCTTGGCGCCGGGCGGCGGCGGAACTGGATGCCGGGCCCCGTGTGCCCCGCTTTACTCAGCCCGCGCCGAAGCCGCCGCTGGCGCTGCGGCCGCGCCGCTTGTCGGTGACCGAGATCGAGACCTTCCTGCGCGATCCTTATTCCATCTTTGCCCGCCATGTCCTGAACCTTCAGCCCCTCGATCCGCTGGACGCCATGCCCGGCGGCGCCGAGCGCGGCAGTGCCTTGCACGATGCGCTGGGGGCGTTTGCCATCGCCTTCCCGGAAGACCTGCCGGAGGATGCGCTGGCGCAGTTGCTGGCGTTCGGGCGCACGGCCTTTGCCAAGCTGGAGGTTTTCCCCGCCGAGCATGCGGTGTGGTGGGCAAGGTTCGAGCGGGTCGCGGGCTTCGTCGTGGAGTTCGAGCGCGAGCGCCGCGCCAGTCTGCGCAAGGTGGTGGCTGAGACTGGCGGCCGGCTGGAGATGCACTTGCCCGGCGGCCCATTCTATCTGACCGGCCGCGCCGACCGCATTGAACTGCGCAATGACGGCCAACTGGTGATCCTGGATTATAAAACGGGCACTGCCCCCTCCACCAAGCAGGGGGCGACCTTCTCGCCCCAGTTGCCTCTGGAGGCCGCCATGGCGGCGCGCGGGGCGTTTGCCAACGTGCCGGCGGCGCCCGTGGTGGACTTCGCCTATGTGGAATTGAAGGGCGGCGCCGAGCCCGGCCGGGAAAAGCCGGGCGTGGACGAGAAGACCACCGCCACCGCCATGGCGGATGAGGCGCTGGAGCGGCTCACGGCGCTGCTGACCGCCTTCGATGACGAGGCGCAGGGCTATCGCTCGCTGGCAGCGCCGCAATGGCGGGGGCGCTTCGGCACCTATGACCATCTTGCGCGGGTGCGGGAATGGGCCTTGGGCGCCGAGGAGGGCGGGGAATGAGCGGCATGCAGGAGCATAGCGCCAAAGCCGAGGCCACCCGTCGCCAGGGCGAAGCCTCCTCGCCGCAGACCTCCGCCTGGGTGTCGGCCAATGCCGGTTCCGGCAAGACCCATGTGCTGGCGCAGCGGGTGATCCGCCTGCTGCTCAATGGCACCGCGCCCGGGCGCATTCTGTGCCTGACCTATACCAAGGCGGCGGCGGCCAACATGGCCAACCGCGTGCTCTCCATTCTCAGCCGCTGGGCTTCGCTGGACGATGCGGCGCTGGATGCGGAGTTGCGCCGCACCGATACCGTCGCCCCGACCCCCATCCTGCGCATCCAGGCCCGGCGCCTGTTCGCGGCGGCGCTGGAGACACCTGGCGGGCTGAAGATCCAGACCATCCACGCCTTCTGCGGCGGGCTGCTGCATCGTTTCCCGTTCGAGGCCGGGGTTGCCGCCGGCTTCCGCGAACTGGATGACGTGGGCCGGATCGAACTGATGTCCCGCATCCGCAGCGCCTTGGTGGTCGAAGCCACCAGCCGGCCCGACAGCCAACTGGGGCAGGCGCTGGCGCGGCTGATGGAAGAGGTCTCCGACGCCGGGATCGACGAACTGCTTGAGGCCTCGGTCGCCGCGCGCACGGCCATCGCCGCGTTGGGTGGGGACGCGGCGGCGCGGCGGGCGCGAGTGGCGGCGGTGCTGGCCGTGCCGCCGGAGGCCACGCGCGCCGGGATCGAGGCGCAGATGCTCGACAGCCCCTTCGTGCGGCCCGAGCATTGGGCGGACGTGGAGGCGGTGTTCCTCACCTCCGACAAGGCCACCGATCTCAAGCGGGCGGCGGCGCTGCGGGCGGCGCTGGCTGCACCGGATCCTCAGGCCAAGCTGGGCGCCTATCGCGACCTGTTCTTCAAGGCCGATGGCGATCCCCGCAGCGACAAAGACCTGCTGACCAAGGGCCTGCGCCAGCAATATCCCGAGCTTGCCGCCAATCTGGAGGCCGAGCGCGAACGCCTTGCCGCCCTCCAGGACACGCTCCGGGCCGTGCGGGCGCTGGAGCGCACCCAGGCGGCGCTGACCTTGGGGGCGGAAGCCTGCCGGCGCTACACTCAGGAAAAGGCCGATCGTGGCCTGTTGGACTTCGACGATCTCATCGCTCGCACCGCCGATCTGCTGGGCCGGGTGCCGGCCTCGTTCGTGCATTACAAGCTGGATCGCGGCATCGATCATGTGCTGGTGGACGAGGCCCAGGACACCAGCCCGGAACAGTGGCGGGTGGTGCAGGGGCTGGTCTCCGACTTCTTCGCCGGCGCCGGCGCCCGCGAAGGGGTAAAGCGCACCCTGTTCGTGGTGGGCGACGAGAAGCAGTCCATTTTCTCGTTCCAGGGCGCCGATCCGCGCGAATTCGGCCACATGCGCGCGGCCTTCGCCTCCGCTGCGGGCGCCGAGGATTTCCGCGAGATCCGCCTGCCACATTCCTTCCGCTCGGCGCCGGGGGTGCTGGAGGCGGTGGATGCCATCTTCGCGCGCGAGGAGGCCAGCGCCGGTCTCACCATCGACAATGTGGCGCCGCCCCATGCCGCCATCCGTGCCGATGCCCCGGCCCTGGTGGAGATCTGGCCCACCACCGTGCCGGTGCCGCGGGCAAAGGTGGACGACTGGCGCAAGCCCCTGGACGAGGTGCCCGCCGATGACCCGGTCAACCGCATGGCCGAGCGCATCGCCGGCTTCGTGCGGGCCGGCATTGCCGCCCGCATCGCCATTCCGGCCCGCGACGGGCGGCCCATGCGGGCCGGCGACGTGTTGGTGCTGGTGCGCCGCCGCGGACGGCTGTTCGAGGCGGTGATCCGGGCGCTGAAAGAGGCCGGCGGCGGGGTCGACGTGGCCGGTGCCGATCGCCTGGTGGTGGCCCAGCACATCGCCGCACTCGACCTGATGGCGCTGGGCGATGCCTTGCTCTCGCCGGATGATGATCTGGCCCTCGCCTGCGTGCTCAAGAGCCCGCTGTTCGGCCTCACCGACGATGATCTCCTGGCCCTGTGTCCCACCCGTGAAGGACGCCTGTTCAGCGCGTTGGCGGCCTATGGCGATGGCGCAGCGGCGGCGCGGCTCGACACATGGCGGGATGAAGCGCGCCGCCTGCGTCCGTTCGATTTCTATGCCCGCGTGCTGGGCCGTGACGGCGGGCGCCGGGCCATGCTGGCGCGGCTCGGGCCGGAGGCGGCCGACGTGCTGGACGAGTTCATGGCGCTGGCCCGCACCTATGAGAGCCTGGAGGCGGCGACCCTGCCGGGCTTCCTGGCCTTCCTGCGCCGGGGCGGCGCGGAGACCAAGCGCGACATGGAAAGCGGGCGCGACGAGGTGCGGGTGATGACCGTCCACGGTGCCAAGGGCCTGGAGGCGCCCATCGTGATCCTGGCGGACACCGTGGATCTGCCCAAGGCCCGCACGTCTGGCGGGCTGCTTAAGGTCACGGCGCCCGATGGGGCGATCATTCCGATCCTGGCGCCCCGCAAGCCGGAAGATCCCGCCGCTCTGGCCAGCGCCCGCGCGGCGGCCACCGCTCGCGAACTGGAGGAGTATCGCCGGCTGCTCTACGTGGCTTTGACCCGCGCGGAGGACGCTCTGATCGTCTGTGGCGCCGAGACCCGGCCCGCCGGCAAGGACAAGGACCATGCCCGGCCGCAGGGCTGCTGGTATGAACTGGTGCATGCGGCGCTGTTCCCCGATGCCGGCTGGGTTCCGGCCCTGGGCTGGGAAGGGGAAGTGCTGCGCTGGAGCAAGGGCGGGGCGGCATTGGGGCCGGCGCAGGAGCGCGATCACGCTCCCCCTTCTGTTGCCCCGCCGCCTGCCGCGCCGGTCCTGCCGCCGCTCCTTTCGCTAGCCGCGCCCGCGCCCACCGTGCGTCCCTCCGGCGTAAAGGCAGCGGCGCCGCCCGCCGCGGCCGGGGGCAAGCCCGCCGGCCTCGATCCGCTGGTGCGGGGCGATCTGGTGCATCGGTTGTTGGCCGGGCTTGGGGGGCTAGACCCGGTACAGCAGGCGCCGGCCGGCATGCGGCTTCTGGACCATGTGGCGCAGAGCCTGCCGGAGGCGCTGCGGACCGAAGTTCTGGAGGAAGTGCTGGGGGTGCTGCGCCATGCGCCTCTCGCGGGGCTGTTCGGCGCCCATAGCGCGAGTGAGGTGGCAGTGGCAGGCCGAATCGCGGCTCCGGATGGCCGGATGCTGGCGGTGAATGGCCGGCTGGACCGGCTGGTGGTGCTGCCGGATCGGCTGATTCTCGCCGACTTCAAGACCGATCACCGCCCGCCGCGCGACCTTGACCGCATTGGCGAAGGCTATCTGGCGCAATTGGCTTTGTATGGCGCGGTTCTGGCCAAGGTGTTCCCCGGCCGCGCGCTGGAGGCGCACCTTGTCTATACGCGGGGGCCCGTGGTGCATGTGGCGCCGCCCGAACGCCTCGCCGCGGCATTGTCGCAGGTGCTCTCCGGCGTCACGGTGGCGTGACGCGCCTTGACGGGGAGGGGAGGGGCTTCTTACGTTGGCACCAAGATCCAGTGGATCCTTCCACGATTTCCTACGAGGTGTGCCATGGCCGTCGAAAAAGTATCCGATCAGAGCTTCGAGGCCGACGTGCTCGAATCCTCCACCCCCGTGGTGGTGGACTTTTGGGCGGAGTGGTGCGGCCCCTGCCGCATGGTCGGCCCGGTTCTGGACGAACTGTCCGGCGAACTCGGCGACAAGGTGAAGATCGTCAAGCTCAACGTGGACGAGAACCCGGTGACGGCGTCCAAGTATGGCATCATGTCGATCCCGACCCTGCTGCTGTTCAAGGATGGCAAGATCGCCTCCCGTCAGGTGGGCGCCGCCGCCAAGGCCAAGCTGGCGAGCTGGATCAACACCGCCGCCTGAGCTGCGACGCTTGAGAGATGCAAAAGGCGGGCTTCGGTCCGCCTTTTTTATTGCAGCCTTGGCACGCCAGCGGCGCGAGAGGATCAGCTGTCTTGGGGGGCCAGCCGGCGGAAGCCGCGCGACCAGTAGATCAGAGGCTCCGCATGCTCGGCGAGACGGGTAGCCACCACTTTGCCGAGAACGATCATGTGCGAATGACGTTCGATCACCTCGTCCAGCCGGCAATCAAAACTCGCCAGGGCGTCTTCCAGCACCGGCGCACCTGTCACCAGCGTGGACCAGCGGCCGCCTCCAAACCGTTCCTCGCCCCGAAGCCCGCCAATGCCGGCAAATTGCTCGGCCAGCTTCTGCTGCTCCGGACGCAGAACGTTCACCGCAAAGGCGCCGATCCGCAGCAATTCCGGACGTACCGACGAGTTGCGGTTGATGCAGATCAGCAGGGTCGGCGGATCCACGGCGAACGAGGTCAAGGAACTGGCGGTCAGGCCCAGACGCAGCGCTCCATCGCCCACGGTTAGCACACTCACGGCTCCCGCCAGATGGCGCATGGCGGTGCGGTATGCGTGGGACAGGTCCGCCTCGGGCGCCTCGGGGAGAGAGGTCACGCTGCCGCCTCGGTGCGAAGCAGGCTGGAAACGCGGGGAGGCAGGGGCATGGCGCATCTCGGAGACTGGGACGTGGCCGATGCGGCCACGGTCGGGACTTTGGGCAAGCTGACACGAATGTAGATACGGCCCCGCGCAATTGCGAGATCACTGCCGCGCTGCACACAGGAGGTCCGCCTCGGCGGCGGGCGAAAAGAGGCCCCATTTCACGCGGAAGGAGCCAGTTCTTGGCATTGGCAGCGCCCATGGGGGCCGCTATCAGTGGGCGATATTTG
>CALRNP020000230.1:0-8874 GCA_943369575.1 Azorhizobium sp. AG788
CTAATGTCCCGCTGCCTTGCCCGCCGGCGGGTGGAGAATGGCGAGTTGGAGGTGGTCCTGCCGGAGTGGCAGCGGCGCGAGCCGCTGGAGACCGTGGCCCTGTTCCCGGCCCGCGCGACGCTCGACCTGAAGGTGCGGGTGTTCATCGACTTCCTGGTGGAAGCCTTCGATCGCTGGCACAGTTCGAGCTTGATCGAAGCGATGGCTCCGGCGGCAACCACCGCACCACCCACCCGCAGGAAAATCGGAGCGGCATCAAGGCCTTGAGGGTAACCGCTACCAAACCGGGTGAAACCACCCAGCTGAATTGAGGCGAACAGCTCCGCTGACGCTTAAAACTGTCCCCGTTTTCCACACCCCCAGGCCGGAGCGTGGCAGCGCCGGGCACCGCGGTAGGGGCACCCCTCCAAAATACCGCCTAAGCGCGAAGAAACGTCCGCAAACACCTCCTTTTTAAGGCTCTTGACTCTCCGGACTCTAGACAAGGCCCCCCCGATTCGATTCCAATCGACCTCGATTCGGAGAGATGCGGCACGTCCCTCCAGTCATGTGAGGACGATAGGCTTTCGGGGGCGTGGCCGCCCCTGAGGCCCGGGACACCGAAGGGGGGTCGGCGATGGCACGCGCCAACGCTGCGAGCGTCGGCGCGCGCGGTGACGCCATAGGTGGATTGGCAAGATCCGTAGCGCGTCCTGCCTATCAACGGCTCTTGGAAGCCGAGCCTTTTCTGCGTCGTATTGTTCCTGCCCTGATTGTGACCTTCCTGCTCGTGCTGGGAGTGGGCGCGGTTGTGCAGGTGCATAGCCATCGCCAGTCGGTCCTCGACAACGCCAAGGACGACATGAGCCTCATGTCGCTGGCCACCGCCGAAGGTCTCAACCACCGGCTCGGTGGCAGCCTGGCGAAGGCCGCGTCTGCGCTCCAGGATGCCCTGCCCCCGCGCGCCACCTCCGGCGGGCGGCGGGTCTATGTCACCGATCCATCCGGTCGCATCATCGCGTCCGCTCCGGACAGCGCCCCGCGCGCCGGCAACCTTTCCGATCTGATGGACCCCTCCCAGCCGCTGACGGTGTTCGCCGAGCGGGCCGGCGTGCTGGAAATCCCGGTGGGCGACGTCAATTCGCTGGCCACCGTGCGGAACCTGAACCCGCCGCTGGGGCAGCTGGTGTTCATCCAGCCCATGAACCGGGCGCTGGCCGCCTGGTCCGACAGCACCACGCTGACCATCACTCTGTTCACCACCACCGGAGCGGTGCTGCTGATCCTCGGCTTCTCGTTCCACTGGCAGGCCAGCCGGGCGCGCGAGGCCGACCACATCTATGACACCGTCCGCATGCGCATCGACACCGCCCTCAACCGCGGCCGCTGCGGCATGTGGGATTGGGACATGGCGCGGGGCCGCATGTACTGGTCCGACACCATGTTCGAGATCCTCGGCCTGGAGCGGCGCGACGAACTGATATCGTTCGGCGAGATCGCCAAGCTGGTGCATCCCGACGACGGCGATCTCTACGAACTCGCCCAGGAACTGGCTGAGCGCCCCGGCGCCTCGGTGGACCGGGTGTTCCGCATGCGCACCGCCCGCGGCGACTTCGTGTGGCTGCGCATGCGCGCCGAAGTGGTGCAACAGGCAGGCGAGGACGGCCCCCACCTCATCGGCATCGCCATGGACGTGACCGAGGCCCAACGCCTCGCCGAACGCACGGTGACCGCCGACATGCGCCTGCGCGACGCCATCGAGAGCATCTCGGAAGCCTTCGTGCTGTGGGACAGCCGCAATCGCCTGGTGCTGTGCAATTCCAAGTTCCAGACCCTGCACGAGCTGCCCGACGACGCCATCGTTTCGGGCACCCCGTTCGACACCATCGCCGCTGTTGGTCGCCATCCGGTCACCCGCACGCCGCTGAAGCCGGAAGACAAGCCGGAAGAGGGCTCGCGCGCGTTCGAAGCCCAGCTCTCCAACGGCCGTTGGCTGAAGATCGCCGAGCGCCGCACCAAGGACGGCGGCTATGTGTCGGTGGGCACCGACATCACCCCGCTCAAGCGCCATGAGGAACGCCTCATGGACAATGAGAAGCGGCTGATGGCGCTGGTTGCCGATCTGCGCAAATCCCAGCAGACCCTGGAGCATCAGGCCCAGCAGTTGGCCGAGTTGGCGGAAAAATACTCCGAAGAGAAGACCCGAGCCGAGGATGCCAACCGCGCCAAGAGCGAATTCCTGGCCAATATGAGTCACGAACTGCGCACGCCGCTGAACGCGATCATCGGCTTTTCCGAGATCATGGAGAGCGGCATGTTCGGCCCGCTCGGCTCGGAGAAGTACAGGGAATACTGCGCCGACATCAAAGGCTCAGGCACTTATCTGCTGGACGTCATCAACGACATTCTCGACATGTCCAAGATCGAAGCCGGCCGCATGCAGCTGGAGTTGGAGGACGTGCGCATTGACGAGATCGTCGCCGATGCCCTGCGCGTCATGGCGGTGAAGGGCGACGAAAAGCACCTGTCGATGACCTCGGAAGTTGGCCAGGAGCTGGTGCTGCGCGGCGACAAGCGGGCGCTGAAGCAGATCCTGCTCAATCTCCTGTCCAATGCGGTGAAGTTCACGCCCGAAGGGGGCAAGGTCTCGGTGCGGGCGCGCATCAATGGCGGCGCCGCCATCATCGCCATCGAGGACACCGGCATCGGCATTCCCCGCAACGCTCTGGCCAAGATCGGCCGGCCGTTCGAGCAGGTGGAGAGCCAGTTCACCAAGACCCACAAGGGCTCCGGCCTTGGCCTCGCCATCGCCATGTCGCTAGCCGAACTGCACGGCGGCGCCATGCGCATCCGCTCGCTGGAGGGTATCGGCACCGCCGTGGTGATCCGCCTGCCGCTGAATGCGGGGGCCGCCAACTCCAACGAAACGCCTCGCCTGACCGCGGTGCGCTGACCGCCCAGCGGTCAGCGGCGGGCTTTGAAAAACCGGGCGACGGCCCCTGCGGCCCCTTTGAGGGCCCGACATGCACATGCCAGCTATTCGCCCGCGGTCATGGCGTCGCCATGATCTTCCCGCTAAGAGACGTGTGTTATTCCAGCGCAGGTTTGCGAGCAGCGGCTTTTCCGGCCGAACGCCCCTTCGCCGCTCCCAGTCCTGCGCCCCAGCGCCCGGACCAAACAAGGTTTCTCAAACGTGGCCTTTCCCACGACCTCCCCGGCCCTAGCCCGCGCCCTCGCCGGCCATGACTATGACGAACCCACACCCGTCCAGAGCGCAGTGATCGCGCCGGACGCCAAGGATCGCGATCTTCTGGTCTCGGCCCAGACCGGCTCCGGCAAGACCGTAGCCTATGGCCTGGCCATCGGCGAGACCCTGCTGGGCGACCGCGAGCGGCTTCCGCCCGCCGGCGCACCGCTGGCGCTGATCATCGCCCCCACCCGCGAACTGGCGTTGCAGGTGCATCGCGAACTGACCTGGCTCTATGCGGAAGCCGGCGCGCGGGTGATTTCCTGCGTCGGCGGCATGGACCCGCAGCGCGAGCGCCGCCAGCTCAGCGACGGCGCCCATGTGGTGGTCGGCACCCCCGGCCGTCTGCGCGACCATCTGGAGCGCAACCGCCTCGACATGTCCGGCCTCCAGGCCGTGGTGCTGGACGAGGCCGACGAGATGCTCGATCTCGGCTTCCGCGAGGATCTGGAGTTCATCCTCGAGGCCACCCCCGAGGAACGCCGCACCCTTCTGTTCTCCGCCACCCTGCCCCGCGACATCGTCGGTCTCGCCAAGCGCTACCAGCGCGATGCCATGCGCATCCAGGTGCAGACCCCGGCCGGCGGCCATGCGGACATCGAATATCGGGCCGTCCGTGTCGGCCCGCGTGAGTTCGAGCATGTGGTGGTGAACCTGCTGCGCTTCTTCGAAGCGCCGGGCGCCATCGTGTTCTGCAACACCCGCGAGAGCGTGCGCCACCTGACCGCCACCTTGCAGGAACGCGGCTTCTCCGCCGTCGCCCTCTCCGGTGAACTGGGACAGAACGAGCGCAACCTGGCCCTCCAGGCCCTGCGCGACGGCCGCGCCCGCGTCTGCGTCGCCACCGACGTGGCGGCGCGCGGCATCGATCTGCCCGGCCTCGGCCTCGTCATCCATGCGGAACTGCCGCACGACGCCGAAAGCCTCCAGCACCGTTCCGGCCGCACCGGCCGCGCCGGTCGCAAGGGCGTCAGCGTCCTGCTGGTGCCCCCGGCCCGCCGCCGCAAGGCCGAGAACCTCCTGGCCGAGGCCCGCGTGGTCGCCGGCTGGAGCGGCCCCCCCACCGCCGAGGAAATCCGCGTGCTGGACCAGGAGCGCATGCTCTCGGACCCGCTGCTGACTGAGGCCACGGTGCCGGAAGACGCTCCCATGGCCGAAGCCCTGCTGGCGCAGTATTCGCCGCAGGAACTGGCTGCTGCGCTGGTGCGCCTTTATCGCGCCCGCCTGCCCGCTCCTGAAGAAGTCAGCGATCCCGGCGAAGGTCGCGTCCGGCGCGAGCCGGGCCGTGACGAGGCCCCGCGCGGGCGCAGCGAGACCCAATATGGCGGCCCCATGGGCGGTTCGGGCTCCTGGTTCCGCATCGCTGTCGGCCGGCGCAAGAATGCCGATCCCAAGTGGCTGCTGCCGCTGATCTGCCGTCGTGGTGGCCTGACCAAGGCCGACATCGGCGCCATCCGCATCTTCGACAACGAGACTTTGTTTGAAGTCTCCGCTGGCACGGCGGAAGCATTCCTGCTTTCAGCCCGCGCCACCGAGGGCGGTGACTATGTGATCGAACCCCACGACGGCTCCAGCACTGGCGCGGCCGAGAGCCGCCGTCCGCCGGTCAAGGGCGCCTTCGGCAAGGGCCCGGGCGGCCCGCGCGGCAAGGCCGCCGGCAGCAAGAGCGGCACCACCAATGCCGCCGGGCGCGGCTGGAGCCCCACCGGCCCCGGCGGCAAGCCAGCCGGCCGCGAAGCCCGTGACAACGGCCCCTCGGGCGATTTTGCCCCGCGCGGTCCCCGCAAGGTGACCAAGGGCAAGATGCGCCCGCGCGGCTGACATCTGCTTGACTCTGACGTTATGAACGCCGGCCCGCCTTCGCGGGCCGGCTTTTTTTATGCCCCGACACGGGCCTTATAACTCAAAACGATCCGGAATTCCGGCACTAATGCATTAGTGCTTGACAGCTTTGGGAGGCGACTGCCATCCGTTACCGACGCGGCACTCGCTAATGAAGCGCCGCACCAGGGATGAAACGCATGATCTCCCGTCGCAAACTCCTCTCCGCAGGTGCGTCTCTGGCGGCCGCCGCTCTGCCCGCCGCCGCTTTTGGGCAAACCTTTTCCTTCAGTCCTAACCAGCGTTATCCGGACCCATCGGTCCTGATCCTTGATCCCGCGTTCGCCAAATACAGGCTCTATTCGTCGACGCTGGAACAGGTGACCTCTGGCTTCCGCTGGGCGGAGGGTCCGGCCTATTTTCCGCAGGGCGGCTACCTCCTGTTCAGCGACATTCCCAACAATCGGATCATGAAATTCGACGAGAAGACCGGCGCCACCAGCGTCTTTCGTGCCAATGCCAATTTCGCCAACGGCAATGCCTGCGACCGGCAGGGCCGCCTCGTCACCTGCGAACATTCCGGCACGCGCCGCGTCACCCGCACGGAGAAGAACGGTAAAATCACCGTTCTGGCCGACCGCTACAACGGCAAGCGGCTCAACGCCCCCAATGACGTGGTGGTGAAATCCGACGACAGCGTCTGGTTTACCGACCCGCTGTTCGGCATCAATGGCGAATGGGAAGGCTTTAGAGCCACCCCGGAGCAGGAGACCACCAACGTCTATCGGATCGACCGATCGGGCAAGATCACGGCGGTCATTACCGATCTCGTGAACCCCAACGGCCTCGCCTTCTCCCCCGATGAGAAAAAGCTCTACGTGGTGGAATGGAAGGGAACGCCCAACCGCAGCCTCTGGGCCTATGACGTCGCCGCCGATGGCACAGTGAGCAACAAGACCAAATTCTACGATGCCGCCGATCAGGGCGCTCTGGACGGGTTCCGAGTCGACCACGACGGCAATCTTTGGATCGGCTATGGCAGCAACGGTGCCCTCGCCTCAGAGCCGGTGGAAACCGGCATACGAAAGGCCTTCCCGCTCAAGGGCAAGCCGGAGAATCTTGACGGCGTCTTGGTCCTGAACCCGCAGGCCAAGCCTATCGGCTTTATCAAGCTGCCGGAACGCTGCGCAAATCTCGCCTTCGGCGGCCCGAAGCGCAACCGCCTCTATATGGCGAGCTCTCACTCCCTTTATGCCCTCTATGTGGAGAGCCGCGCAGCGGTTTAAAATCAAGGGCTGGCGCGCCTGCACTACGAATGCTCCCGCGCTGCAAAGACTTGCCACGGCTCAATGGCGCCACGCGTCGAGCCGTGGTTTAAGCCTCTTGGTCCCTTATCGGCCGCAGCCGCGCCCGGCAGATGGCGCAGTTGGCCTAGCTGGCGCAGCAATGCCGCTCAACCGCGGTCAGGGCGACACGCCCCGGTGTTCCCACTGCTGCTCCGGATCGGCCGCCACACTGTTGACAGCCGACGCTAACTCGGTCCGGTTGCGCCCCAGATGCTTGGCCCGATAGAGCGCCCGGTCCGCCGCCTCGATCAGGCTGCGCATGCTGTCAGGCGGCGGCCGGTCCTTGGTGGAGGCAATGCCGGCGCTGATTGTCGTCGCCGGCGGGCCCTGCTCACTCCCCACCCGCTCCTCCATGACGGAGCGGATGCGCTCGACCACATCGAAAGCCGCGGCGGCGGAGGTGTCGGGCAGGATGATGGCAAACTCCTCGCCGCCCAGCCGGGCCGCAAGGTCGGTGACCCGGCGCACGTGCTGGGTGATGGCGGCGGCGATCATCTTCAGCGTCTCGTCGCCGGCCGAATGGCCATAGCGGTCATTGAGCGCCTTGAAGCGATCGGCATCAATGATGACCACCGACAGCCAGCTTTCGGTCCGTTGCGTCCGCCGATACTCCCGTTGCAGCACCTCGTCGAAGCGGCGGCGGTTGGCGAGGCCGGTGAGGAAGTCGGTCATCGACAGATGCTCCAGCGCCGCCTCCGCCTCGACCCGTCGGATCCGCTCGCGCCGCAGGCGGAAGCCCAGGAACAGGAAGCCGGCACACACCAGCCCCGCCCCGGCGCCGACCAGGGTGATGCGCTGGCGCCACTCCCCATAGACGCTGGTGACCGGCACCCCGAAGATCAGCACCAGCGGCCATTCCGGCAGGTGCTGGAACACGAATAGCCGCTCACGGCCGTCCACCGGCGATGCCGCGGTGAACGTGCCCTCGCCCTCCGCGATGAAGCGGGCGCGGTCTGCGGGGGAGAGTTCGACGCCGAAGTCGCCCTGGCCGTCGCTGGACGGCTTACGTGTCAGGGTGCGGCCATTCTCATGCACAAGCGCGAGCATGTTGCCGGTATCGACGTTGATGTTGGTGAACTGGTCGCGAAAATCGCCCAGCCGAATGAACACCACCGCCACGCCCCGGAACTGTCCATCATAGGTCATGCGCCGGCTCATCGCGATTTGATAGTCCAGCTTGTTCATCCGCGTGCGCGTGGTGAAGGCGAGATACGGCCCCACCAGCGCGCCGCTGATCTGTTCGCTGAAGAAATCGGCAGCCCCATAGTCAAACCCCACGGTCGGATCGCCGCCGGGCGACACGCGGACCATGCCGTTCGCATCCAGGAAGACGATGGAGGTGACATAGGGAAACTGCTCGACCATGCGGGACGCGAGTCGATTCTTGGTGGCATCCGGCAGGGTCGCGATAGCCTCGTCGCCAAGCAGCGCGACGGAAGACTTCAACACACTGTCGTAAGAATAGAAGACCTGCGAGACATCCAGAACGACCCGCCGGATAGCATCCTTGCCGCGGGAAATCGCCTGATTTTCAGCCAAACCATAATAATAATAGGAATAATTATATAACAGCGTCGCAGCCAAGACGACGACCACACAGCAGAACAAAATTGGGAAGTTGATCCAGAGCAGGCGGTCGAATTGGCGACGCTGGAATTTCGTCTCGTCTGTGAGCAAGCCCCACTCCCGAAATCCCGCCCCCGCGAGATTTTCCACAACCGCAGGACTGATCCCTAGATGGCTAAGATGAAGAAGTCACGACGCATTTTGCGCTGACGCAGCGGAGCGTCACCGCCCCGTGATGGAGCCTGGCGGCGACTGGCGCGGGCCGTTCATCCCACACCATTATTGACACTCCTGGACCAGGGCCGTCCCTCAGCCCTTGCGGCGTCCGCCCTTGCGATAGCCCTTGGTACCGGGATCGGGGCGCGGACCGGGGCGGAAGTCCGCCGCGGCCAGTGGCTCCGCCCGGTCGGTGCCTGGCCCCATGTCATCCAATGACGGCTTCGCTGCCCGGGAGACCGGCGGCGGCGCGTACAGCGGCATTTCCGCGGGACCGCGCCGGCTGCCGGCATCGGCGGCATAGGGCGCCTGGGCATCACCGCCACGCGGCGCCGCAGCCCGCCGCCCTTTGGCGGCATCCCCGGTGGGCCGGCCCGTCGATGTGGGGCGCCCGCCGGAACCCTTGCCCTTGCCGGCTTCGTCCACCGGCATGTTGGCGGCGCGACCATATTTCTTCGGGCCGCGGAAGCCGCCGGTCTTGTCGTCCACCGCCTCCTGGCGCGCCATGGGATCGTCAGACACGGCCAGTTCCGTCGCCTGAAGGCGCTTGATCTCGTCGCGCAGGCGGGCGGCGGTCTCGAAGTCGAGATCGGCGGCGGCGGCGCGCATGCGCTTCTCCAAGTCAGCCATGACCGCCTTGAGATTATGGCCGAACGCCGCGCCCTCTTCCGCCAGTCCCGCATCCACCGTCACATGGTC
>CALRNP020000231.1:0-8797 GCA_943369575.1 Azorhizobium sp. AG788
AAGGACACCTCAGCAACTTCAGCCGGTCCGAACGCCGACGCTGAAGTGCGCTTTCGCGGCGTCCCAGTGCGAAACGCATGTGATCGAACGGCATTGCTCCGCCATCCCCACCGGCCCGGATGGCGGATGAGTGGCAGATGGCAACGGCAGCGCTATTGACCCGTGCTCGGATCAGGTTCCAGTGTCCGTGCTCCGGGAGATCTCCATGCCTGTTCTGAACCGCATTGCCGCCGCCGCTGACGAGATTGCGGCATGGCGCCGTGACCTCCACCAGTTTCCCGAGCTAATGTACGATTTGCCGCGCACCGCAGCCTTCGTGGCCGAGAAGTTGCGGGGCTTCGGCTGTGACGAAGTGGTGGAAGGCATCGGGCGTAGCGGCGTGGTCGCGGTGATCCGCGGCCGCAACGCGGGACGCGGTCAGGTGATCGGCCTGCGGGCGGACATGGATGCGTTGCCCATCCTTGAGCAGACCGGCTTGCCCTATGCCTCCCAGTCCACGGGCCAGATGCACGCCTGCGGCCATGACGGTCACACGGCGATGTTGCTGGGGGCGGCGCGCCATCTGGCGGAAACCCGCGCCTTTGCCGGCACGGCCATCCTCATCTTCCAGCCGGCGGAAGAGGGGGAGGCCGGAGCACGGGCCATGCTGGAGGATGGCCTCCTGGAGCGCTTCGCGCCGGAGGAGATCTACGGCATGCACAACATGCCCGGCATTCCCTTAGGCCAGTTTGCCATTCGTCCCGGCCCGATCATGGCTTCCACCGACCGGCTGGAGATCTTTATCGACGGTCGCGGTGCTCATGCGGCGGCGCCCCATCTGGGCGTCGATCCGGTGCTGGCGGGATCGGCGATCGTGATGGCCTTGCAGCAGGCGGTGGCTCGCAACATTGATCCGCTGGAATCCGCTGTGGTTTCCATCACCATGTTCCACGCCGGCACCGTGGAGAACGTGATCCCGCAAACTGCCGAACTGACCGGAACGGCCCGGACGCTGAAGCGCGAGGTGCGAGAGATGCTCCAGCAGCGCTTGCCGGCGATTGTGGAGAGCGTGGCCGCCGCTTATGGCGCCAAAGCGCAGTTGAAGTGGGTGGATGGATATCCGGTGACGGCCAATCATCCGGCACAGGCCGCATTCGCGGCGCAAGTGGCGGCCGATGTGGCGGGCGCCGATAAGGTGGACCTGAACGTGCCGCCCATGATGGGGGCGGAGGATTTCTCATTCATGCTAGAGGCGCGGCCGGGCGCTTTCATCTTTATCGGCAATGGCGACAGCGCCGGCCTCCACAACCCGCTCTATGACTTCGCCGATGCCGCCATCCCGCTCGGCTCCAGCTATTGGGTTCGGCTGGTGGAGACCGCCATGCCGCTGTGAGGCGGCAACTGCACGGGCGCGTCAGCCCGTGCGTTTCAGTCTCAGCTCTTGGCCTTGCGCAGCCGGAAGGTGATCACGCCATCGTCCAGCGTGCGGCCTTCAAAGCAGCTGCCGGTTTCGGCCGCAAGATGCGGAATATCGATGACCGACATGGGGTCGGTGCAATCCACCACCAGCCGGGTGCCGGGCTCGGCTGCCGCCAGCGCCTTGCGGGTGCGCAGCGCCGGCAGGGGGCATTTCAGCCCCTTGAGGTCGAGATGAACCTCGCCGGTGGCCGCATCGGTGGTGGCGTGGCGTCCGAAGCCTTTAGGGACGGTGCCGGAAGTTGCCTTCATGCTGAGTGCCCTCATGTTGCCGCCTGGTCTTGAAGCCGGGCGAGGCTGTCCTCACGACCCAGCACCACGAACACATCGAAGACCGGCGGAGACGTCGTCCGGCCGGTGAGCGCCGCCCGCAACGGCTGGGCCACGGCGCCGAGCTTCACGCCCGCCGTGTCAGCATAACTCCGCACTACCGCTTCCGTTGCGGTCGCGGTCCATTCCGCCGCCGCCAAAGCGGGGAGCAGGGCGGCGATATGGGCCTTGGCCTCCGGCGTCAGGATTGCGGCTGCCTTTTCCTCCAGCGGCAACGGCCGCTCGGCGAAGATGAACTCGGCATTGTCCAACAGTTCAGTCAGCGTCTTCGCGCGCTCCTTCAGCCCGGGCAGAGCCGCCATCAATTGCTGGCGCCGCTCCGGCGTCAGGCGCGCGAGGCGCTTTTCGGCGTCGGGCAGATGGGGAATGAGGTCCATCAGCGCATCGAACAGGGCCTGGTCGGTGCTGGCGCGCAGATACTGGCCGTTGAGGTTCTCCAGCTTGGCGAAATCGAACCGGGCGGCGGACCGGCCCACGCGGTCGAGATCGAAGAAGGAGATCATCTCCTCGGTGGAGAAGGTCTCCTGGTCGCCATGGCTCCAGCCCAGGCGCACCAGATAGTTGCGCAGCGCGGCGGGCAGATAGCCCATGTCGCGATAGGCATCCACGCCCAGGGCGCCATGGCGCTTGGAAAGCTTGGCGCCGTCCGGGCCATGGATCAGCGGGATATGCGCCATGCGCGGCACGTCCCAGCCTAGGGCATTGTAGATCTGGGTCTGGCGGGCGGCGTTGGTGAGATGGTCGTCGCCGCGGATGATGTTGGTGACGCCCATGTCGTGATCGTCCACCACCACCGCCAGCATATAGGTGGGGTTGCCGTCGGAGCGCAGCAGGACGAGGTCGTCCAGATCCTTGTTGGGGAAGGTCACGGTGCCCTGCACCTGGTCCTCGATCACGGTCACGCCTTCCTGAGGTGCGCGCAGGCGCATCACCGGCGCCCGGTCGGTCGGCCGCTCGGAGGGATCGCGGTCGCGCCAGCGGCCGTCATAGCGCGGCGGGCGGCCTTCGCGGCGCGCGGTCTCGCGCATCTCGTCCAGCTCGGCGGGCGTCGCATAGCAGGGATACGCATTGCCGCGGGCCACCATCTCGGCGACGGCGGCACGGTGCCGCTCGGCGCGGGCGAATTGGTAGATGACTTCGCCATCCCAATCGATGCCCAGCCAGGTCAGCCCTTCCAGGATGGCGTCGATCGCCTCCTTGGTGGAGCGTTGACGGTCGGTATCCTCGATCCGCAGCAGCATCCGGCCCCCCTTGGCCTTGGCATAGAGCCAATTGAACAAAGCGGTACGGGCGCCGCCAATATGCAAAAAGCCCGTGGGGGAAGGAGCAAAGCGGGTGACGATCTGCGACATCGATGGGGCCGGGGGTTCGACGGTGAGGGGGCGCGGCGGGTGCGTGCATGACGCAGGCCGACCGGCGGCGCGAGGGCAAAAGCGCACGTTGGCGTGGCGCAGCAGCGGGGCCCGTGTAGCATAGCCGGCGGGGCGAAGGAACACGGCCGATGGGGACCGGTCGGGACGCAGGTGATGCGCGCACGCACCGACCGGGCCGAGCGGCCGCCGGTGTGCTGGGCGGAGCCGTACCCTGGGGTGGTGCCGTGGCCCGCCCCGGTTTCCTGCCGGGCGCGCTGTGGCCAGGCTGGCTGCTGGGACGCCTGCGGCATCGCCTGCTGGCAGATGCCCGAGCAGAAGCAGCCTCCGGGCGGCTGATCCTATGGCTGCCGGTTCTGTTCGGCGCCGGCATCCTGCTCTATTTCGGTGCGGCGCAGGAGCCCTCGCTGGCGGCCGCCTGCGGTCTCACCGTCGCCCTCGCGGTCGGTACGGTTCTGGCCCGCGCCCAGCCGGTCACGTTCGCTGTCCTGCTGGCATTGCTGGCGCTGGCTGGCGGCTTTGCCGTGGCGTGCGTGCATACGGCGTGGGTCGATCATCCGATCCTGCTGCCGCCGGCGGGGGCTGTGCGTCTGGTGGGGCATGTGGAGCAAGTGGAGCGCCGCCCCAAGGCCGACCGTATTCTGCTGCGCGTTAGCGCTGCCGAGGCCCGCGGGCTGGCCTATACGCCCTCTTTGGTCCGTCTCTCGCTTGGGCGCGGCTACGCCCCGGCTGCGGGGATGCAGATCTCAGTCCTCACGCGGCTGCTGCCCCCCATGGAGCCGGCCATGCCGGGCGGTTACGATTTCGGCCGTGGACCCTGGTTCCAGGGCATCGAGGCGGTGGGCTTCGGGCTCGGACGCCCCAAGATCGTGACGACCCCCGCCGCACCTCCGCTGAGCGTGCGCATCGGTACAGCTATCGAACAGGTACGCCTCGGGATCGGCGGGCGCATTCGGCAATCGCTGTCGGGCAGCCAGGCGGACATCGCCATTGCCCTGGTGGTCGGCGACCGCGCGTCCATTTCCCCCGCCATCGAGGAGAGCATGCGGGTGTCGGGGCTGACCCATGTGCTGTCGATTTCCGGGCTGCACATGGCAATGGTCGCCGGCACGCTGTTCGCTCTGGTGCGGGGCCTGTTGGCCGCAGTGCCATCATTGGCGCTGGGGTTTCCGATCAAGACCACGGCGGCCCTGGTGGCGCTGACCGGATGCGCCGGCTACCTCATCCTGTCCGGCAACGATTGGCCGGCCCAGCGCTCCTTCTACATGCTGGCCATCGTGCTGCTGGGGGTGATGGTCGGCCGGGCTGCGCTGAACTTGCGCACCGTGGCGGTGGCGGCGACGGTGGTTCTGGTGCTGGGGCCGCAGGCCATTCTGGAGGCCGGTACGCAGATGTCGTTTGCCGCCACCTTGGCGTTGGTGGCGGTATTTCAAGGGCTTCGGGGTCTGTGGAGCCACGCGCCCAAGGGATCGGTGGCCGGGCAGATGCTGATGCGGGGTGCGCTGTTCGTGGCGGCGCTCTCCCTGACCTCGCTGGTGGCCGGCGCAGCCACGGCGCCCTACGCGGCGCTGCATTTCCAGCGCCTGGGCACCTACGGGCTCCTCTCCAACCTTGCCGCCATGCCGGCGGTGGAATTCCTGGTCATGCCCTTCGGCCTCGCGGGGGTGCTGTTGATGCCGTTCGGATGGGACTTCCTGGCCTGGCCAGTGATGGGCTGGGGCATCGAGATCATGGTGCGGGTGTCCGACTTTGTCGCGGCGCTCCCCGGTGCCGATGCCCGCACCGACATGGTGGGCCCAGCGGCGGCAGGGGCGGCGACCCTGATGCTGCTTTGCCTGTGTCTGCTGCGCGGCATGCTGACCCTGGTGGCCGTGGTGCCTGCGCTCGCCTTCGTCCTTCTGCTCGGCGCGCCGCAGCGGCCCGATGTGCTGATCGCTCCCAACGCGCAGACGGTGGCGATTCGCGGCACGGATGGCCGCCTTTCAGTGATCGGGGCCAAAAGCAGCCGTCTGGTTGTGGAGCAGTGGCTCTCCCGCGAAGGCGACATCCGCAAGGCCGACGCGAAGGATCTCTCCGGAGGCTTTCGATGCGATGCCAGCGGTTGCACCGCACGCCTGCCTGATGGAGCGCTTTTGGCGGTGTCTCACGGGCCGGAAAGCCTGGAAGCCGACTGTCTAGCGGCAGCGATTGTCGTCACCCCGTTCACGCCGCCGCTCGGATGCCGGGCAAGGGCGTTCGTGCCGCGGGACATGGCCCGCACCGGCACATTGGTTCTGTACCGCAAGCCGGCGGCCGGGGAGGGACAGAGGAACGATTTTGTCTCTGTACCGAACGACGGGCACGGCAGCGGGTCTGGCGCATCGCCCAGGGGGCAGGGAGGTGGCCTTGCGCCAGCCCAACCATCGCCTCTCCCTTCAGCGAAGCGACCCGCACTCGCGGTAGGGCAACGCTCACCGTCGCCTGGTGCTGAACCTGCTCCGAGCCTTCAAGGCCCAGCCACGTCGGGTGCGGCATATGAAGAGGATACAGGTGCGGAACAGGACGGCATCATTGGAGATCCCGCGATCATACCCCGGATGCGTCCGCGTCGGATGGCTGCGGATCAACGCGCTTCGCTCCGGCGACAAGCCGCCAAGGATCGGGCTGAGGCGAGCGGGGTGGGAGCCATTCCGGTCGCGCCGGAGCGCAGCCCCGCATCGTCACCGTCCAACAAGCTTAGAACCGCCGATTTGCTATCCCGGGCAAAGCCGGCGCTATCGCAGGAGGCGGCGCCACAAATGGTGGTCCCACCCCAGACTGGGCCTTTGGTGACCCGCCCCCAGCCACCGCCAGTCACACCGGCCACGCGCCTGCCACCGCCATCGGCGCAGGAGACATTCGCGAGCCACTGGCGCGTGGTGCCGACCCGTCTCGCCGGCGTTCAGCGCCCCTGGATGCCCGTCCTGCCCGCGCTTCCGGAGCCATCCGAAGCTGCAGACGTCTCGACCGAACGGGCGGCAGAGGATGCCGCCGCCGAGCCATAATCCTCAGCGCCGCATGGGGCGCGGGAGCGGCAAGCCGGTGGGCGTGCTCAATAGCGGCGCATCAGGCCGACCAGACGGCCCTGGATGCGCACACGGTCTGGACCAAAGATCCGGGTTTCGTAAGCGGGATTGGCCGCTTCCAGGGCGATGGAGGCACCCTTGCGGCGCAGGCGCTTCAAGGTGGCTTCTTCGTCATCCACCAGCGCGACGATGATGTCGCCGGTCTCCGCGGTTTCGCATTTGCGGATGAGCACGGTGTCGCCGTCGAGAATACCGGCCTCGATCATGCTGTCGCCCCGTACTTCCAAGGCGAAGTGCTCGCCGGAGCCGAGCATGTCGGGGGGCAGGTTGAGGGTGTGGCTGCGAGTCTGGATGGCCGAGATGGGCGAGCCCGCCGCAATCCGCCCCATAACCGGCACGGCAACGGTGGGCGCAATCTCCTCATCGTCCGCCATGGGCCGCACCCGCCCCAGGCTTCCTTCGATCACGCTGGGCGAAAACCCACGCGTGCCGCTGCGCGCCGCTGCCAGCCCCGGCGCCGCGCTGTCCGGCAGCCGCACCACTTCCAAAGCCCGCGCCCGATTGGGCAGGCGGCGGATGAAGCCGCGCTCCTCCAAGGCGGTGATGAGCCGGTGGATGCCGGACTTCGACCGCAGGTCGAGGGCCTCCTTCATCTCGTCGAAAGACGGGGGAACCCCCGTCTCCTTCAGACGCTCGTGAATGAAGCGCAGAAGATCATATTGCTTGCGCGTGAGCATGCGTGGTCCCGCCCCGTGCCGTTCCGGATCCCGGAAATGCCCCGCCGAATGCGGAAACAAATCGAGAACAGGGTGTAGCTGTTTCTTTTTTGTTCCGCAAGCCTGAACATGGCGTAAACGCGGCCTTACCCCTTGAGCGGCATGATCTCGCACGGGGCGCCGGCATCAGCTGCGGGGGCAAGGGCAGGGCGAATCAGCAGGCAATCCGCCTGCGCCAAGGCTGTCAGCATGCCGCTGTCCTGGATCGGCAGCGGCGTGACCAAGCTGACGCCATCGCTATCGCGGGTCAGGCGGGCGCGGATGAAATCCATGCGCCGGTCGTTGTGCGGCATCGCCACCGCAAGGCGGGCGGGCACCGAGGGCACCAGCGGCCCGTCCTCGCCCTGGAGCGCCCGCAGCAGCGGCAGCAGGAACAGCACGGCGCACACATAGGCCGACACCGGATTGCCCGGCAGCCCCAGAACGCGCTGCGTTCCGCGCATGCCGAACATCAGCGGCTTACCGGGCCGCAGCGCGATCTTGTGCACCGACAGGGTGACGCCTTCGGCCTTCAATGCCGGCGCCATCAGGTCATGTTCGCCGACGGAGGCGCCGCCGGAGGACACCAGGATATCTATGCCCAATTCGAAGGCGCGGGCGATGGCGGCGCGGGTTGCCTCCATGGTGTCACCTACGAGGCCGAGATCGTGCACCTCGGCGCCAGCCTCCGCCGCCAGAGCGGCGATGCCGTACACATTCGAGACCACCACCTCGGACAGCGCGCCGGTGCCGGCGCCCGGCCGCACCAACTCGTCGCCGGTCTGGATGATTCCCACCCGCGGCCGGTGGACGACAGTCAGCGTGGGATGGTCGGCGGCGGCGGCCAGCATGATATCGCGCCCGCTCAGCCGCAGGCCCTGGGGCAGGAGGGGGGCGCCGGCCTGGAAATCAAACCCGGCCATGCGCACGTTGCGGCCCCGCGCCACCGGCGCCGTGAGGCTTATCTCGTCTCCCGTGCGGGCGACATTCTCCTGGATCGCCACCGTGTCGGCGCCGCCCGGCAACACCGCGCCGGTAAAGATACGCACCGCTTCGCCCGGAGCGACGCTGCCGTCGAATGGCCGGCCTGCGGCGGACTCACCGATGACGGTCCATCTGTCGGGCAAAGGCATGTCGGGCGGATGCCCGAAGGCATAGCCGTCCATGGCCGACATGTCTGCCGGCGGCTGGCTGCGGCGCGCGGTCAGCGGCGCTGCCAGCACACGGCCCACCGCTGCCGCGATCTCCACGACTTCAGGAGGCAGGACGTCGACATCACGGGTCACGAGCGCGAGCGCCTCGTCCACCGACATGAGGCCTTGCGGCATCACCGGCGTCTTTTCATGGGACATGTCAGGCGGTCTCCGCGCGCCAATGGCCGGAGCGGCCGCCGGCCTTCTCCAGCAGCCGTACGTTTTCGATTCGCATACCGCGATCAACCGCCTTGGCCATGTCGTAAATGGTGAGGCAGGCCACGGAGACCGCCGTCAGCGCTTCCATTTCAACGCCGGTCTGGCCTGTGGTCTTCACCCGCGCCGTCACCGTGAGACCTGGCAAGGCGGTATCGGGCGCCACGTCCAGTTCCACCTTGGCGAGCATGAGCGGGTGGCAGAGCGGGATCAGTTCATGGGTGCGCTTGGCGGCCATGATGCCGGCGATACGGGCGACGCCGAGGACATCGCCCTTCTTGGCATTGCCGGACAATATCAAATCGAGCGTTGCACGCTCCATGACCACCCGGCCCTCGGCCAGCGCTTCGCGTGTGGTCGAGGACTTTTCGGAGACGTCAACCATGTGGGCGGCGCCGTCGGAATCAAGGTGGGTCAGGCCGGTCATCAGCGGA
>CALRNP020000232.1:0-8792 GCA_943369575.1 Azorhizobium sp. AG788
GACCGCGCCGATGCGGCCGTCAGCAAACTCCAATTCCAGCCGCATGCCGGCCGCCACCTGCGCCGCGGCATGCACCGCGCGCCCCTGGGCATCGCGCACCAAAGCGTACCCCCGCGCCAGCACGCCCCGATAGGACAAGGCGCGCAGCACCTGGTCCATGGCGTCCAGGCGCCGGTGACGAGCCTTCAGATCTCCTGAGAGCGCGCGCAGGCCGCGCTGATGCAAGACGGTCAGCTGTTCGCGCTGGCGGGCGATTTGCGCCACACCGGCGCGCAGATTGGCCGCATGCGCCGTGGCCAATCTGGTCCGGACCGTCTCCAGCCGGTCCTGCCGACGGGCCACGAGGCCGGTGAGCCCCTGGCGCAGGCGCGCACCGAGGGTTTCGCTGCGATCGCCCAGCCGCTCCAGCCGCAGGCGCAAGGCGGACGGCGACAGCCGCGCCCGCGCCGCCTGATATTGCACCCGATGGGCGACCGCATTGGCGGTGAGCGCCCGCGGCAGGCGATCACCGGCCCGGTCCAGCCGCTGCCGGGGTGTAGCCAGCAGCGTGTCGGCGCTGGGCAGCAGCCGCACGAGGGCGCGAAACTCGCCGCGCCGCCGCTCCAGCAGCCGCAACGGCGCGGCAGCGAGCCGCCCGCCCAGGTTCGCCACCGCCGCCAAGAGGTCGGCCCGCACCGGCACCACCATTTCCGCAGCGGCCGACGGCGTGGGCGCGCGGACATCGGCGGCAAAATCGATCAGCGTGACGTCGGTCTCATGGCCGACGGCCGAGACCAGCGGGATGAGACTCTCTGCTGCCGCCCGCACCACCGCCTCGTCGGAGAAGCCCAGCAGGTCCTCCAGAGAGCCGCCACCACGGGCGACGATCAGCACATCCGGGCGGGGAATCGGCCCACCCGCAGGCAGGGCGTTGAAGCCGCGTATGGCGGCGGCCACCTCGGCCGCGCTGGTGTCGCCCTGCACCCGCACCGGCCACACCAGCACCTGCCGGGGAAACCGATCCGCCAGCCGATGCAGAATGTCGCGGATCACCGCGCCGGTGGGTGAAGTCACGACGCCGATCACCTTCGGCAGGTAGGGCAGGAGCGCCTTGCGGGCGGGATCAAACAGACCCTCGGCCGCCAGACGCCGCTTGCGCTCCTCCAGCATGGCCATGATGGCGCCGGCGCCGGCAAATTCCAGTTGCTCGATGACGATCTGGTAGCCGGACTTGCCCGGATAAGTGGTCAGCTTGCCCACCGCCACCACCTCGAGCCCCTCTTCCGGGCGCAGCTTCAGGCGGGCGAACGTGCCTTTCCAGACCACGGCGTCCAGGCGGGCACCTTCATCCTTCAGCGAAAAATAGGCGTGGCCGGAGGAATGCGGGCCGCGATATCCAGAAATTTCTCCCCGCACGCGCACATGCCCATAGGCATCTTCCACCGTCCGCCGCAGGGCGAAGGAGAGTTCGGTCACGCTCCATTCGGGAGCATTCCCACGGGGTTCGGCGGGGAGGGTCATGGGAATCACATCAGTTCAGACGATCGAGGCAGAAGCATAGCCGCTATCTCCCATGCGGTGGGCGCAATGCCCTCCCCCTTGTTCACGGACCCGGGAGCCGATAGCCAAGACCAAACAGGGATGATGCTGATGAACGTGCTCCTGCTCGGCTCCGGTGGCCGTGAACACGCCCTTGCCTGGAAGCTCGCCCAGAGCCCCCGCATGGGCCGCTTCTACGCTCTGCCCGGAAACCCCGGCATCGGCGACCTCGCCGAGCCGGTGGAAGGGATTCCCCTCTCCGCTCACGACACGCTGGTGCGCTGGTGCAAGGCCAACGCCATCGACCTGGTGGTGGTCGGCCCCGAGGCGCCGCTCGTCGCCGGGCTGGTGGACAAGCTCAGCGAAGCCGGTATCGCCGCCTTCGGCCCCACGGCTGCCGCCGCGCGCCTCGAAGGCTCCAAGCTGTTCACCAAGGAACTGTGCCGCGCCAACGGCATCCCCACCGCGGCTTTCGGCCGCTTCACCAAGGCGGAAGCCGCCTGGGCCTATGTTACCGCCGAAGGCGCGCCGATCGTCATCAAGGCCGATGGCCTGATGGCGGGCAAGGGCGTGGTGGTGGCGCTGTCGGTGGAAGAAGCCATTGAGGCCATCGACCAGGTGTTTGCCGGCGGCGGCCAGGAAGTACTGGTCGAGGCGTTCATGGAGGGCGAGGAAGCCAGTCTGTTCTGCCTCGTGGACGGGGAGACCGTGGTCTCCTTCGGCAGCGCGCAGGACCACAAGCGGGCCTTCGACGGCGACCTCGGCCCCAACACCGGCGGCATGGGCGCCTATTCGCCGGCGCCGATCCTCACGCCGGAGCTGGAACAGCGCGCCATCGCCGAGATCGTGGTGCCCACCGCCAAGGCCATGGTGGCCGCCGGCACGCCCTATCGCGGTATTCTCTATGCCGGGCTGATGCTGACCGATGCCGGCCCGAAGCTGGTGGAATACAACTGCCGCTTTGGCGATCCCGAATGCCAGGTGCTGATGCCCCGCTTCACCGGCGATCTGCTGGAGACGCTGGCCGCCGTGGCCCATGGCCGGCTCAAGGACATTTCGGTCACCTGGTCGGACTCCGCCGCCATCACCATCGCTTATGCCAGCCGCGGCTATCCCGGCGCCCACCAGAAGAGCACGGAGATCCGTGGCCTGGATGCGGCGGCGGCGGTTGATGGGGTGCTGATCTTCCATGCCGGCACCAAGCGGCTCGGCGCGCAGTTGCTGTCCAATGGCGGACGGGTGCTGAATGTGACCGCGGTGGCGCCCACCCTCAAGGAAGCCCGTGACCGCGCCTATGAAGCGGCGGCCCTCATCGACTGGCCGGACGGCTTTTATCGCAATGACATCGGCTGGCGGGCGCTCAGCGAGTAGCACCAGTTTCCCCGATGCCGGCCGCATGGCCGGCATCGGGAGTTCCCATCAGATGCCCAGCTTGCGCTTGAGGATATCGTTGAGGGCCTGTGGGTTGGCCTTGCCGCCGGAGGCCTTCATGGCCTGGCCGACGAACCAGCCGAGCATGGTGGGCTTGGCCAGCACCTGGGCCACCTTGTCCGGATTGGCGGCGATGATATCGTCCACCACCTTTTCGATGGCGCCGGTGTCGGTGACCTGCTTCAGGCCGCGCTCTTCCACCACCACGCGCGGATCGCCGCCCTCGGTGTAGATAATCTCGAACAGGTCCTTGGCGATCTTGGACGAGATCACGCCTTCGCTCATCAGATCGACAATGCCCGCCACCTGGGCCGGGGAGACCGGCGAGGTGGTGACGTCCTTGCCGTCTTTGTTGAGGCGACCGAACAGTTCGTTGATGACGAAGTTGGCCGCTGCCTTGCCGTCGCGTCCGGTGGCCACCTGCTCGAAATAGGCGGCTGTCACCTGCTCGGACACCAGCACGCCGGCGTCATAGGGGCTGAGGCCGTAGGTGGCGATGAAGCGGGCCTTCTTCTCGTCCGGCAGTTCCGGCAGATGGGAGGCCAGCGCCGTCACATCGTCGGGGTGCAGCACCAAAGGCAGCAGATCGGGATCGGGGAAGTAGCGATAATCATGCGCTTCTTCCTTGGAGCGCATGGAGCGGGTTTCGCCCTTGCCGGGATCGAACAGGCGGGTCTCCTGGTCGATGACGCCGCCATCCTCGATAATCTGGATCTGGCGCCGGGCCTCCACCTCAATGGCCTGGCCGATGAAGCGGATGGAATTGACGTTCTTGATCTCGCAGCGGGTGCCCAGCGGCTCGCCGGGGCGGCGCACGGAGACGTTGACGTCTGCGCGCAGGTTGCCCTTCTCCATGTCGCCGTCGCAGGTACCCAGATAGCGCAGGATGGAGCGCAGCTTGGTCACATAGGCGCGCGCCTCCTCCGAGGAGCGCAGATCCGGCCGGGACACGATCTCCATCAGCGCCACGCCGGAGCGGTTCAGGTCCACGAAGCTCAAGGTCGGCGACAGGTCGTGGATCGACTTGCCGGCATCCTGCTCCAGATGGAGGCGCTCGACCCCCACGTGAATGCTCTCGCCGTCGATCAGATCGACGATCACCACGCCCTCGCCGACGATGGGGCTCTTGAACTGGCTGATCTGGTAGCCCTGGGGCAGGTCCGGGTAGAAGTAGTTCTTGCGATCAAAGGTGGAGCGCAGGTTGATCTGCGCCTTCAGGCCAAGGCCGGTGCGCACCGCCTGGGCCACGCACTCCTTGTTGATGACCGGCAGCATGCCGGGCATGGCCGCATCCACGAGCGAGACATGATCGTTGGGCGGACCGCCGAAGGCCGTGGACGCACCGGAGAACAGCTTGGCGTTAGAGGCGACCTGGGCATGGACTTCCATGCCGATCACCACTTCCCAGTCTCCGGTATTGCCCTTGATGAGCTTCCTGGCGTCGGCTGGCCGCATGTGCACCGTCATCGCTGTCCCTTGAACTGGCTTGCGGCCGTCGCCGCACCTTGTCTGTCCCTACTCCCGCCGGACATGCTCTGGCAACAGCCACGCCTTTGATCAAAGGCATTGCCCTTCTTCATACCTCCTTGCAGGATCGATATACCTCTGACAGGATGGCTTGACCTTAGGTGGGTGGGACCGTTCTGGGGGCAATCGTGAACCTCGCCGCACTCACTCTTGCGCGCGACGAAGCTGATATTATTGAAGCTTTCGTCCGTCACACGCTCAGGTTCGTGGACCGCCTCTATATCGTCGACGACGGCAGCGTCGACGATACCGGGCGGATCCTGCGGCTGCTGGAGGCTGAGGGCCTTCCGATCACCCGGATCGACCATGCTCAATCCGCAGCGTTCCAGCAGGGTCGGCGCACCACAGAACTGATGCGTCAGGCGCAAGCGGCGAGAGCGTGGGACTTTCTCTTTCCGCTGGATGCCGACGAGTTCATCTGCGCCCCGAGCCGCGCAGCGCTGGAAGCCGAGTTGGCGACCCTGCCGCGCAACCACCCTGGCGCCTTCGCCATGAGCCATTATGCCCCGTGGCTTCCGGAAGAATGGCACGGCGGTCCACCGCTGGAGCGCCTGCGCCACGCGATCGACGTCCCCCGCGGTCCGGCGAAGGTCATCATCCCAGGCGCCCTTGCGGCCTGCCCAGGCACCCTGATCGCCGACGGCAATCATCTTCTCAGCCGTTATCAGATCGAGCAGGATGCGGTGCTGCTTGAACGTTGCGAACTGGCTCATTTTCCGGTCCGATCGGCCGAGCAGTTGGCGGCCAAGTGCCTGGTGAGCTACGTGCGCTGGCAGTCGCGGCCGGATTTTCATCCGGGCATGGCCTCACACCATTTCGAGGCCGTGCGGCTGCTGGCGACGCAGTCCAAGGTGGAAGTGGCAGATCCCCATGCGCTGATGGGCGTCTATATGCCATGTCCAGATGCGCCGCGCGTGGAGCGGGCGTTTCATCCGGCCCACGGAGAGTTACGTTATACTGACCACACTGCCACCCGGCTGTTTGACCGGCTTCTGGGTAGCATTGATGGGCTGATCAGCACGTCCAGGCGGCAGGCGGCAGATCTGGAGCGGCTGCAGAAAGAGCTCGATGCACTGCGCAAGCCGCTCCACACAGCCGCCGCAGACCAAATCCGCAAGCTGCGCCGCTCAATTATGAAGCGCTACTTTGCCGGCTTGGCCGCGTTCAACGGGCTCACGCGCGCCTCTTAACCCAGGCGGGTCTCTTCGTAGTCCACCGTCCACTGGATCAGCCGGCGCCAGAGCTGCTCCACCAGATCCTCCGGAACGCCGACGCCTTGGGCCCGGGTACAGACCCGCGCCACCACGTCCTCCACCCGCTCCGGCAGGAGAGCGGGGATGCCCGCCTCCGTCTTGATGGCGATCACCCGTTCCACAACCGCGAGCCGCGCCCCCAGCAGATCGACCAGGCGGATATCGATCTCGTCGATCTCCGTCCGCAGATCCCGGAGAAGGCGGCGCGCCTCCTCCTCATGGTCCGAGGTCATGCCTCCCACCAGGCATCCTCCACCGGGAAGCGACCGGCGGCGTCTTCAATCACCTGCGCGAGCGAAAACAGCGTTTCTTCCTCGAACGGGCGACCGATCAGCTGGAGGCCCAGCGGCAGGTTGTTGCAGGAGAAGCCGGCGGGCACCGAAATGCCCGGCAGGCCAGCCAGATTCACCGTCACCGTGAACACGTCCTGGAGATACATCTCCACCGGATCAGCGTTGGATTTCTCGCCGATGCCGAACGCCGCGGAGGGCGTCGCGGGCGTGAGCACCGCATCTACGCCCTGGGCGAAGACATCATCGAAGTCACGCTTGATGAGGGTGCGGACCTTCTGCGCCTTCAGGTAATAGGCGTCGTAATAGCCGGCGGAGAGCACATAGGTGCCGATCATGATGCGGCGGCGCACTTCCGGGCCAAAGCCGGCGGCGCGGGTGCGCTCATACATGTCGGCAATGTCGCGGCCGGGCACGCGCAGGCCGTAGCGCACACCGTCATAGCGGGCCAGATTCGACGACGCCTCGGCCGGCGCCACGATGTAATAGGCCGGCAGCGCATATTTGGTGTGCGGCAGGGTGATGTCGACCACCTCCGCCCCCGCGTCGCGCAGCCACTGGGCGCCCTCTTCCCACATGCCGGCAATCTCGGGATCGAGACCCTCGACGCGGTATTCGCGGGGAATGCCGATGCGCTTGCCCTTGATCGAGGCGCCCACCGCGTCCTCATAATCGGGCACCGCGCGGTTGACGCTGGTGGAATCCTTGGGGTCGAAACCGGCCATCGAACGCAGCAGCACGGCCGCATCGTTCACCGTGCGGGCGATGGGGCCGGCCTGATCCAGCGACGAGGCATAGGCAATGATGCCGTAGCGCGAGCAGCGACCATAGGTGGGCTTGATGCCCACGGTGCCAGTGAAGGCGGCCGGCTGGCGGATAGAACCGCCGGTATCGGTGGCCGTGGCGCCGGCGCACAGGAAGGCCGCCACCGCCGCAGCCGAGCCGCCGGACGAGCCGCCGGGCACCAGCGGCGCCTGGTCCTTTTCCCGCTGCCAGGGCGAGACCACCGGACCGAACGCCGAGCTTTCGTTCGACGAGCCCATGGCGAACTCGTCATTGTTCAGCTTGCCGAGCATGACGGCGCCGTCCGCCCACAGGCGCGAGGTGACGCTGGACTCATACGGCGGCACGAAGTCGCCCAGAATCTTGGAGCAGGCCGTGGTGCGCACGTCCTTGGTGCAGAACATGTCCTTGATGCCCAGCGGCAGGCCTTCCAGCTTACCGGCATCACCGCTGGCGATGCGCGTGTCGCTCTCGGCGGCCATGGCGAGCGCCTGCTCGGCGGTCTCCAGCACATAGGCATTGAGCCCGCGCGCCTGCTCCATGGCGTCCACATAGGACTGGGTCAGTTCCACCGAGGTGAACTCGCCCTTGGCGAGGCCTTCGCGCGCCTGGGTGAGGGTCAGACGATTGAGCGCGGTCATTCCACCACCTTCGGCACCGTGAAGAAGCCGCCCTCGGACTGCGGGGCGTTAGCGAGGATCTTTTCGGGCATGTGGCCATCATTGACCACATCCTCGCGCATGGGCAGTTCCATGGGGATGACGCCGGTCATCGGCTCGATGGTGGAGACGTCCAGATCCGCCAGTTGCTCCACGAAAGCCAGAATGGCGTTCAGTTCGCCCTGCAAGGGCTCCAGCTCTTCCTCACCCACCGCGATGCGCGCGAGATGCGCCACGCGGCGGACGGTCGCCTGATCGACGGACATGACATGCTCCTTAAGCTGTGGCCGCTATAGCAAGCGCGTTCCCAGCGGGAAAGCCTGTTGCATGAACGCGGGAAAATCCGCCATGTTCTGTGCGCGATGTCGGACCCAGCCCGCATGACCTGCGTCGCACGCGCCGACACATGTGGAACCGGGGGCATCGCGCGTTGGACGCTGCATCGGCTTGCATGGCCCTGATCGTCTCCAGGTATCGGCCGGCTCCCTCATACCCTTCGTCATATTGCCTGTGGGCGTCATGTCTCAGCCCTGCCACCGCACGTGATCAGCTTCGGGTTCCCAATCTAAAGGTGGACGATGCACCCAACCGCTTATGAGCACGGACGACTGTTCTTCGATCTCTATTGGAGGCCGGAATTTTCCGAGGTGGCCGAGCTCGGCAGCCAGAACGTCAATGGCTCCATCCGCGACCACTGTCCGCCCGGCGCCCGCTACGTGGGCATGGACATGGAAGCCGCCAACGGCGTCGATCTGATCGTCACGCCCGGACAACCGTTTCCGGTCGCCGACAATTCGGTGGACGTCGTGGTGACCAGTTCGGCGTTCGAGCATGATGTGTGCTTCTGGGAGACCTTTCTCGATCTCATCCGAATTTTGAAGCCGGGCGGTCTGCTCTATGTGAATGCACCCAGCAATCACGCCTTCCATCGCTATCCCGTGGATTGCTGGCGGTTTTATCCGGACGCCGGCTATGCCCTGCAGGTGTGGGCCGGCCGGCGCGGAGTTGCGGTGGAACTGCTGGAATCCTTCGTCGCCAAGCCGCAGGAGAGCTCCTGGGCCGACTTCGTCGCCGTCTTCCGAAAAGGCAGCGACCAGCCCTTTTCGCGCCGCGGACGCATCGCCGACCACAGCCCGTCGATGAACATCTACGATTGTGAACGGCCCAACCCCTTGCAGTTGGAGGCCGAAAGCGGCCCCACCTGGGAGATGCTGGAAACCTACGAGATTCGCGCTCAGCTCGCGGACCAAGAGGCGCAGACCGCGCAGACGACAGCCGAGTTGGCCAAAGCGCGTTCGCAAACGGCAGACATGCAGAGCAAGCTTGCAGCT
>CALRNP020000233.1:0-8777 GCA_943369575.1 Azorhizobium sp. AG788
GAATCGATGGTCGCCACCAAATCGGACAAGGTCAGCCGCCGGTGGCCGGCGATTTCCTTGAGCGCGTCCCAAAAGGCGTCCTCAAGGCTGACGCTGGTTTTATGGCCGGCAATAACGATAGATCTTTTCACCACGGGGCTTTTCATAGGTCTTCCCTCTCGGTGCGCGTGTGTCCATCGAGGCGCCGAGCCTTCAGCTGCTCTTCCGCAGCCTGTGCCCCCCGCTCTGCCTTGGTGCGGCCGAACCGGACACGGTTCTCCGCAGCTTCGGCCTGCGCCTGTGTCCGGGCGCGCGACTTGCGGGCCCGATGAAGGTTCACGACGTCGCCCAATGTTTTCCTCATTGCCAGCTGCGGTCCCCCAACCGAGCCGTTTCCTAACTTTGTCCGAGCCCAACCGGTTCCGTTGAAACGCAGACGGAGCAGATACGCCACTAAGCGACTGATCCACGGCGAAGCTATGGCGAAAATACCTCAAGAGGGCCTTCATAGGGTACCTCTTGCCTATTATTTTGAATATCAGTCGCGCTCACGGTTCAGGAACGACGTGTGCTAGAAGCCTGCGCGCTGGACAGCCCAAGGAGAGTTCAGGGACATGAGTGCGACCCGCATCGAGACAGATACCTTCGGCCCCATCGAGGTGCCGGCCGACCGCTACTGGGGCGCCCAGGCGCAGCGGTCCTACGGCAATTTCAAGATCGGCTGGGAGCGCCAGCCGCAGCCGATCGTCCGCGCCCTGGGCATCGTCAAGCGCGCTGCCGCCGAGACCAACACCCATCTCGGCCGCCTCGACCCCAAGATCAGCGCCGCCATCGTGGCTGCCGCTCAGGAGGTGATGGACGGCAAGCTGGACGACCATTTTCCCCTGGTGGTCTGGCAGACAGGGTCCGGCACCCAGTCGAACATGAATGCCAATGAG
This sequence comes from Azorhizobium sp. AG788, assembly GCA_943369575.1. Taxonomy (GTDB): domain Bacteria; phylum Pseudomonadota; class Alphaproteobacteria; order Rhizobiales; family Xanthobacteraceae; genus Azorhizobium. The sequence continues at coordinate 918 of CALRNP020000233.1, forward strand.
GTGATCTCCAACCGGGCCATCGAGATGCTCGGCGGCGAGATGGGCAGCAAGAAGCCTGTCCATCCCAACGATCACGTCAACATGAGCCAGTCGTCCAACGACACCTATCCGACCGCGATGCACATCGCGTGCTCGGAGGAGATCGTCCATCGGCTGCTGCCGGCACTGAAGACCCTGCATGCGGCCCTGGACGCCAAGGCCAAGCTGTGGGAGCCGATCATCAAGATCGGCCGCACCCACACCCAGGATGCCACCCCGATCACCCTCGGGCAGGAATTCTCCGGTTATGCCAAGCAGATAGAGAATGGCATCGCCCGCATCGAGCAGACCCTGCCGGCGCTGATGCAGCTGGCCCAGGGCGGCACGGCGGTGGGCACCGGGCTCAATGCGCCGGTGGGATTTGCCGAGAAGGTGGCCGAGCAGATCGCCGCCATCACCGGCCTGGCCTTCACCTCGGCGCCCAACAAGTTCGAGGCGCTGGCGGCCCATGACGCCATGGTGTTCTCGCACGGCGCCATCAATACGGTGGCCGCCTCGCTGTTCAAGATCGCCAACGACATCCGGTTCTTGGGCTCGGGACCGCGCTCGGGACTGGGTGAACTGGCGTTGCCGGAAAATGAACCGGGCTCGTCCATCATGCCGGGCAAGGTCAATCCGACTCAGTGCGAAGCATTGACCCAGGTCTGCGTGCAGGTGTTCGGCAACAATGCCGCCCTCACCTTCGCCGGCAGCCAGGGCCACTTCGAGTTGAACGTGTTCAACCCGGTGATGGCCTACAACTTCCTGCAGTCGGTGCGTCTGATCTCCGATGCGGCTGTCAGCTTCACCGAACATTGCGTGGTGGGCATCGAGCCGCGCGAGGACAATATCAAGGCCGGGCTGGAGCGCTCGCTCATGCTGGTGACGGCGCTGGCGCCCAAGATCGGCTATGATAACGCCGCCAAGATCGCCAAGACTGCCCATAAGAAGGGCACCACCTTGCGCGAGGAGGCCGTCGGGGGCGGCTACGTCACCAATGAGGAATTCGACGCGGTGGTCCGGCCGGAGAACATGATCTCCCCCGGCTGAGGTCCTCCAAGCGGGATGCGGCGACTGTCGCATCCCGTTTCGCTCCGCAATTCCCCACGGCTTTCGTGTCACTTTCCCATCTTCGGGCGTTTACGACACCGTGTGGCATCGCCATGCGATACGACAGGCCGTGCCCCTCCCATTCAACTGAGCCGAGTCCCCACCATGGCGAGCCTCCCCGACCACCTGCGCGCGGTGGCCATCGATGACCTGCACCCCACCCAGCTGACCCTCGGCATGCAGGAGGTGGCGCGGCGGGCGAAGAAGATGATGGCCATGGGCGAGGACGAGGTGGACGCCCTGTTCCGCCGCAAGCCGGTGCCGTGTGCCGAGGGGCCCAGCGGCCAGCTCTATCTGGTGGACCACCACCATCTGTGCCGGGCGGCTTTGCTCGCCGGCTACAAGCAGGTCTATCTCGACCTCGACCGGATGATCGATCATTCCCGGCTGGAGCGGCAGGCGTTCTGGGAGGTGATGGAGCAGGAGGGCAATTGCTGGCCGATCGATGCGGACGGCAACCGCCGCCCCTATGCCCGCATTCCCGACCATGTGCGCGAACTGACCGACAATCCCTGGCGCACGCTCGCCCGCGCGGTGCGCGGCCCGGCGTTCCGGGACGATGACGAGACCCCATTCAAGGAATTCATGTGGGGCGACTATTTCCGCTCCTTCATGAGCAAGCGCCTGATCGAGACCGACTTCGACCTCGCCCGCGATCTCGCCATCAAGCTCGCCCATCTGGACGAGGCCCAGGACCTGCCCGGCTACAAGGGGCCGACCGACAAAGACTGAACGGCCGGCCTTCTGGCCGCGGCCGCGTCTCGAGATCCCGCCCCTTATCCGGACCACATTGCCCGCCGGCGAAGACAATGCCCGCGGTTCTCCCGCCACGCCTTTGCGTGCGCCGATCCGTGTTGGCGGAACCGAACCAAGCCGCCCAGCTTGAACCCGGACCGGGCGCCGGACCCCCGCCGTAGTGTGGTCATGGGGAAGGCGCTATAAAGGCGCCGCCGCAGGGGCGGCCAGGGAGATTTGCGGATGTCGTCAGCTTCGAGCACCTTCGGACGCGCCTTGTCCACCCGTGCGGGCCTGCCCGCCTTGATGGTGCTGGTCGGGCTGGTGCTGTCCGGCTGCGGGGTCAATGTCATTCCCACCGAGGAAGAGCGCGCCAAGGCTGCCTGGAGCGAGGTGCTCAACCAGTATCAGCGCCGCTCCGACCTCATCCCCAATCTGGTGGAGACGGTGAAGGGCTATGCCGCCCAGGAGAAGGACGTGCTGACTTCGGTGATCGAGGCCCGCGCCAAGGCCACCTCCATCCGGGTGGATGCCTCCACCATCACCGACCCCGCCCAGTTCAAGCAGTTTCAGGATGCGCAGTCGCAGCTCTCCGGCGCGCTCGGGCGGCTGATCGCGGTCTCGGAAAACTATCCGGACTTGAAGTCCAACCAGAACTTCCTCGCCCTGCAATCCCAGATCGAAGGTACCGAGAACCGCATCGCCGTGGCCCGGCGCGACTATATCGAGGCGGTGCGAGTCTATAACACCGAGCTGAAGACCTTCCCCGGCGCCCTTTGGGCGGCGACGCTCTATCGCGCCTATAAGCCGATGGAGGTGTTCACCATCTCTGAGCAGCAGATGCAGGTGCCCAAGGTCAAGTTCAACTGACCGGGGTCGCCATGCCGCTGTCCCGCCGTTTCATGTCCGGCCACGCGACGCCGGCCCGCCGCGGGGGCGGGGCGGCGGTGCTCTGCCTTCTCCTCGGGCTGAGCCTGGCCCTGGCCGGGGCAGGGGTGGCCTTCGCGGCACTCACCTTCCCAGCGCTCACCGGCCGGGTGGTGGATGACGCCCACGTGCTCACCCCCGCCGCCCGTGCCGCGCTCGATGCCAAGCTGGCGGCGCAGGAGGCCAAGGCCACCGACCAGTTCGTGGTGGCGACCATCCCGTCTCTGCAAGGCACCTCCATCGAGGACTATGCCAACCGGCTGTTCCGCTTCTGGAAGCTTGGGCAGGAGAAGAAGAATAACGGCGTGCTGCTGCTGGTGGCCCCCAGCGAGCGCAAGGTCCGCATCGAGGTGGGCTATGGCCTGGAGGGTATTCTCACCGATGCGGTGTCGAGCACCATCATCCAGACCACCATCCTGCCCGCCTTCCGCGCCGGCGACATGGCCGGCGGCATCGTCAAGGGCGCCGATGCGGTGCTGGAGATTCTCAACCTCGATCCGGAAGAGGCCAGGCGGCGGGCGGCCCAATCCGCCGCCAGCGGCACCGGCGACGACGAAATCGTGCTGTTTTTTATCTTCCTGGTGATGGTGATCGTCATCGTCGCCTTCATCTATCTCGGCGCCCGTGGCGGCGGGGGGCGGGGCGGACGGCGCGGGCGAGGCATCGCTTATGGCGCCGGCGCAGGTGCCGGCAGCAATTGGAGCTGGGGCTCCGGCGGCGGCGGCGGTGGGGGCGGGGGCTTTTCCGGCGGCGGCGGGTCATCCGGCGGCGGCGGTTCGTCGGGGAGCTGGTAGATGGCGCACGATCCTTTGGACCCCGCAGCGCTTGCCCGCATCGCCGCAGCGGTGGGGGAGGCCGAATCCCACACCAGCGCGGAGATTCGCGTGGTGGTGCTCACCCGCCCGCTGATCGCACACCCTTTCTATCCCGTGCTGTGGGCCGCAGCAGCGGCGCTGGCTCTGCCGTGGCTCCTGCTGCTGGCCATGCCCTTCCGGCCGCTGAGCCTGCTGGCGATCCAGGCGGGGGTGTTCGTGGTGCTGGCGGGGGGGGTGTCCATGCCCGCCCTGGCGCGACTCACGGTGCCGCCGGGCGCGCGCCGTGCGGCGGCGCGGGCGGCGGCGCTCGACCGATTCTTAACTTTGGGTATTCACCTGACCGATTCCCGCAGCGGTTTGATGATTCTCGTGGCGGTGCCGGACCGCCTTGTGGAGGTGGTTGCGGACGCCGCCATCCAATCTGCGCTGGGACCGCAGGCCAGCGCTGCGATTTGCGCAGCGGTGGCGGGGCAGGGCCGGGCCGGCGACCTGACCGGCGGCATTGTGACAGGCGTAAGTCTTGCCGGCCAACAGCTTGCGGCGCCGTTCCCGCGGGGGCCGCAGGATCGCAATGAACTGGCCGACCATGTCATCGTCGACTGAGGGGGCTGGGACGCCTGTTTCTGTAAGGGAAAATGGCGCTGAAACCCGTTGCGGGCCTTGACGTCCGGCGAGGGGGACGCTAGAAGCCACCCACTTTCGCGGCAGGCGTCGGCGTCTAAGCGATCGGAGCGGCAGTGCTTGACGGGGCCTTCGGGATCCACCATGCAGGCCCCGGTCAGACAGTCGAAACGCTGCCAGGTACAGCACTGAGAAATTCAGGTGCAAGATCTCGGCGACATCCCTTCGGGGATTGATCACCGCGATCCTCTGTCGCGAACGAGGGGCGTCCGCTGCGCAAGCAGTGCACGGCGCTTCATCGGTCGTGGTCCCGTCGGATGGCGTAAAGCCGTGCGGCGCGAAATTTTCGTTGGCGACTTCGGTCGCCGAACCGTTGCGGCCCCTCCGGGTCGCGGAACTTGGGAATGCGGCGCAAGCCGCAGGTCAGGACGAGGCGAAGGCTACATGCCGACGATCAACCAGCTGATCCGGAAGCCACGGGAAGCGCAGAAGGCGCGGGACAAGGCTCCTGCTCTTCAGTCGAGCCCGCAGAAGCGCGGTGTGTGCACCCGTGTCTACACCACGACCCCGAAGAAGCCGAACTCGGCGCTTCGTAAGGTCGCCAAGGTGCGGCTGACCAACAGCTACGAAGTGATCGGGTACATCCCGGGTGAAGGTCACAATCTTCAAGAGCATTCCGTGGTGATGATCCGCGGCGGCCGTGTGAAGGATCTTCCCGGTGTGCGCTATCACATCCTGCGCGGCGTTCTGGATACCCAGGGCGTGAAGAACCGTAAGCAGCGCCGTTCGAAGTACGGCGCGAAGCGGCCGAAGTGATAAGGGAAGATTGAGCTATGTCTCGTCGTCATAAGGCCGAGCGCCGCGAAGTCATTCCGGACGCCAAGTACGGCAACATCATCCTCAGCCGCTTCATGAACTCCGTCATGCGTGACGGCAAGAAGTCGGTTGCCGAAGGCATCGTTTACGGTGCCCTCGACGTGGTCGAGAGCAAGTCCAAGAACAATCCTCTGGAGCTGTTCGTTCAGGCCCTGGAAAACGTCGCTCCGGCAGTGGAAGTCCGCTCCCGTCGCGTCGGCGGCGCCACCTACCAGGTGCCCGTCGAAGTGCGCGTCGAGCGTCGCCAGACCCTGGCGATCCGCTGGCTCATCGCCTCGGCCCGCGCCCGCAACGAGAAGACCATGGTGGAGCGTCTCTCCGCCGAGCTGCTCGACGCCGCCAACAACCGCGGCAACGCGGTGAAGAAGCGTGAAGACACGCACCGGATGGCGGAAGCCAACCGCGCCTTCTCGCATTATCGCTGGTGATCGGAGAGGACCTCAGTCATGCCGCGCCTTAACGCCATCGAGGACTACCGTAACTTCGGCATCATGGCCCACATTGATGCCGGCAAGACGACGACCACCGAGCGGATTCTCTATTACACGGGCAAGAGCCACAAGATCGGCGAAGTCCATGATGGCGCTGCCACCATGGATTGGATGACGCAGGAGCAGGAGCGTGGCATCACGATCACCTCCGCTGCGACGACCGCCTTCTGGAACGGCAAGCGCCTGAACATCATCGACACCCCCGGGCACGTCGATTTCACCATCGAAGTGGAGCGCTCCCTGCGTGTGCTCGACGGCGCGGTGTGCGTGCTCGACGGCAACCAGGGCGTGGAGCCCCAGACCGAGACGGTTTGGCGCCAGGCCGACAAGTACAACGTGCCGCGCGTCGTGTTCGTCAACAAGATGGACAAGACTGGCGCCGACTTCTACCGCTGCGTCGAGATGATCATCGACCGCGTGGCTGGTAACCCTGTCTGCTGCCAGCTGCCGATCGGCTCCGAGAACAACTTCAAGGGCATCATCGACCTGGTCCGCATGAAGGCGGTCGTGTGGGAAGACGAAGCCCTCGGCGCGAAGTTCCATGACGAAGAGATCCCCGCCGATCTCGCCGACAAGGCCGCCGAATATCGCAACAAGCTGGTGGAAGCCGCCGTCGAGCTCGACGACGACGCCATGGCTGCGTATCTCGATGGCACCGAGCCGGACGAGGCGACCCTCAAGCGCCTGATCCGCAAGGCCGTCATCACCCGCAAGTTCAACCCGGTGTTCTGCGGCTCCGCCTTCAAGAACAAGGGCGTGCAGCCTTTGCTCGACGCGGTGGTGGACTATCTGCCGAGCCCCGTGGATCGCGGCGCGATCAAGGGCATCGACTTCAAGACCGAAGAAGACGTCGTGCGCATGCCGAACGATGAGGACCCGCTGTCGGTCCTGGCGTTCAAGATCATGGACGACCCCTTCGTCGGCACCATCACCTTCTGCCGCGTCTACTCGGGCAAGCTCGAGACCGGCATGGCCCTGCTCAACTCCACCCGCGACAAGCGTGAGCGCGTCGGCCGGATGCTGTTGATGCATGCCAACAACCGCGAAGACATCAAGGAAGCCTATGCCGGCGACATCGTCGCTCTGGCGGGCCTGAAGGAAGTGCGCACCGGCGATACCCTGTGCGACACCGTCACTCCGGTCATCCTTGAGAAGATGGAATTCCCCGAGCCGGTCATCGAGATCGCCATCGAGCCCAAGTCCAAGGCGGACCAGGAAAAGCTCGGTATCGCCCTCGCCAAGCTGGCGGCGGAGGATCCCTCCTTCCGCGTGTCGACCGACTTCGAGAGCGGCCAGACCATCCTCAAGGGGATGGGCGAACTGCACCTGGACATCAAGGTCGACATCCTGCGCCGGACCTACAAGGTGGACGCCAACATCGGCGCCCCCCAGGTGGCCTACCGCGAGACGATCACCAAGAAGGTGGACGTCGACTACACCCACAAGAAGCAGACCGGCGGTACCGGCCAGTTCGCGCGGGTGAAGTTCACGGTGGAGCCGAACGAAGTCGGCAAGGGCTTCTCGTTCGAAAGCGTGATCGTCGGCGGCGCGGTGCCCAAGGAATATATCCCGGGCGTCTCGAAGGGCCTCGAAAGCGTGCTCGGCGCCGGTGTTCTGGCGGGCTTCCCGGTGGTGGACGTGAAGGTCCAGCTCACCGACGGCGCCTACCACGAAGTGGATTCGTCCGCCCTGGCGTTCGAAATCGCCTCTCGCGCCGGTTTCCGTGAGGCCCTGCAGAAGGGCGGCGCGGTGCTTCTCGAGCCGATCATGAAGGTCGAAGTGGTGACCCCCGAGGATTACACGGGCTCGGTCATCGGTGACCTGAATTCTCGGCGCGGTCAGATCCAGGGCCAGGACATGCGCGGCAACGCCAATGTCGTGAACGCCATGGTGCCGCTGGCCAACATGTTCGGTTACGTGAACACCCTGCGCTCGTTCAGCCAGGGCCGCGCGACCTTCACCATGCAGTTCGACCACTACGAGCAGGTGCCGTCGAACGTCGCTCAGGAGGTTCAGGCGAAATACGCCTGATCCTTCGCCCAGAACTAGTCGCCAAGAAATCTTCGCCAGAGAGACCCAACGGAGAGTCCCATGGCCAAAGCTAAGTTTGAACGTAATAAGCCGCACTGCAACATCGGGACGATCGGCCACGTCGACCACGGCAAGACGTCGCTGACGGCGGCGATCACCAAGGTTCTGGCGGAAGCCGGCGGCGCGACGTTCACCGCGTACGACCAGATCGACAAGGCGCCGGAAGAGAAGGCGCG
>CALRNP020000234.1:0-8623 GCA_943369575.1 Azorhizobium sp. AG788
TACAGCTCCGGCAGGGCCGGGGGCTTGGACACGAAGTCGTCCGCCCCGGAGTCCAGCGCCTCCACCAGATGGGCGATATCGGTGTTGGAGGACATGGCGATCACGTAGAGCGGGCGCCCGGCATTGGCGATCAATCGCGCTTCCCAGCACAATTGCAGGCCGGAAATGCTGGGGATTTCGAAGCTGGTCATCAGCACATCGACATCCGCGCCACTATGCAGGTGCGCGAATGCTTCACCGCCGTCTGCAAACGCCGAGACCGAATGCCCATTGTCATTGAGCATCTTGGTCATCAGCTTGAGGGTAACGCGACTGGCGTCGACCAATACGATCTGCATAACTCACGGACCCCGTTGAGATAAGGGCGTCCATACATGCGATGGCATGTCTATCGCATGACACGAGTATGTATGCGCCAAATAGATATCAGTTCCGGCCTTCGAAGATCACCGACCCAATCAACAAAGTGCGGCCTTGGCAGCAGAATTGGCGAAGCGTGAACCAAACTCAACGGAATATCGTTCCGGCTGCCCAGGAATTGCCGTCAAATTGGATGGAATTTTCCCATGCTGACGCTACGGCGTTCAAATTCAAGGAGATGGGAGATCTATAGCCGGCACTGTATTCCGTCATCGGTCGCGATGCCGCCGGCTCAGCGGCATCGCGACAGGCGGCACTCCGCCTTTGATGGCTCAAGCGCCGGCTATTTCATCCAAGCGGCGGTGATGCGGGCATAGGTGCCGTCGTGCAGCCGCAGGTTCAGCCACTGGTCCACGAACGCCTTGAACACCCCATCGCCCTTGGGCAGCAGATAGGCCTTCTCGCTGAAGGTGAACGGCTGGTCGGGATGGACTGCGCACAGGCCGGGATGCCGCTTCTGCTGCAGGCGCGTTTCCACCGCGTCGGTCATCATCAGATCGGCGCGGCCGGCGAGAATCTCCTCGAAGATTTTCGTGTTGTCCGGAAACACCACGATCTTGGCGGCCTTGAGATTGGCGCGGGCGAAGCTCTCATTGGTGCCGCCGGGATTGACCACCGCCGTCACCTCGGGCCGGTCGATATCCGCCAAGGTCTGGAACTTGCCCACATTCTCGCAGCGGGTGATGGGTGTTTTGCCGTCCACCAGAGTGGGGATGGAGAAGAAGGCTACCTTCTGCCGGGGCAGGGTGATGCTGACGCCGCCCATGGCGATGTCGCAGGCGCCGCCGGTGAAGTCCGCCATCAGCTTGGACCAGGTGGTGGGGACGAATTCCACCTTCACCCCGAGCGCGGTGGCCAGGTCGCGTGCCAGATCGATGTCGATGCCCTCGAACGTGCCTTTGGTGGCGTCCAGGTAGGAGAAGGGCCGATAGTCGCCGGTGGTGCACACCTTCAGCGTGCCGGCTTGCATCACGCCGTCCAGCCGGCTGGCCGTTTCCGCCGCCTGGAGCGGGGCCGCAGCGAGCCACAGGCCCGCCAAAGCAGACAGGCAGGCGCCGGGCAGGCGGGCGAGGCGGGAAAAGCGCTGTGACAAACGGGGCATGGGCTGATCCTGGCTTGGCGTTTTTGTCCAGGCCGGCACATGACCACAGCCGGCACGCCGGCAAAAGAGGATCGGTGGGGTTATCGCCAGCGGCGATGCAGCCAGAGCCATTGTTCGGGATATTCGCGCACCCAGTCCTCGATCACCGACGTCACCGCCTGCATGGCGCTCTGGACGTCGATCTTGCCGTCCCCGTCACGGGGCAGCGGCAGTTCCTCGGTGATCTCGATGCGGAACCGGCCCTTGGGCAGGCGCACCACCCGCATGCCGTGCACCGGACAGTCGAACTGGCGGGCGAGGCGTGCAAGAGTGGGGTTGGTGGCGGCAGGGCGACCGAAGAAGGTCACGGTGACGCCTTGGCCCCAGTGCTGGTCCACCAGCATGCCCAGATGCGCGCCGTCTTCCAGCATGCGAACCATCTGCCGGCCGGCAGAGCGGCTGGCGCGAATCAGGCCGGGCATGGTCTGGGCCCGCATGCGCTCGATCAGGTCGGCGGCCTTGCGATTGTTGGGCGCGCGATAGAGCACGCCGCCGGGAACCCCGAGCTTCTCGCCGGTGATGGCGTTCAGTTCCCAGTTGCCGGTATGGGCGGTGAAGAACAGCGCCGGGCGACCGTCATCGCGCAGCCGCGCCATGATCTCGGCGCCCACCACCTCGATCCGCCCTCGGCTTGGATGGGCCGGATCATAGTCCCAGATCCGATCCAGCACGGCGAACTCGCCGGTTACCCGCCCGAGGTTTTCCCACACGCCGGCCAGGATCCGCTCGATCTCCGCCGAGCGCTTTTCTGGGAAGGCGGCGCGCAGATTGGCGCGGGCCACCTTGCTGACCAGGAACCAGGGCCCGAACCAGCGCGCCAGATAGCCGATGATGTTGGACGACCAGGAGATGGGATAGAGCCGCATCCACCAGATCGAAAACCGCACATAGCCGGCGACGAAAGTCTCGAACGCCGGCTGCGTCGCCCGGGCGACCCGGCGCCACAGCCGCTTGGCGGTGACCACGCGCTTCTCCCCTGGACCTGAATGCCGCTCAGAACTTCACGACGATCTTGCCGAACACCTTGCGGCTTTCCAGCCGCTCCAGGCCCTCGTTGTACTGCTCCAGCGGCACCACGGTGTCGATCACCGGCTTGATGCCGCGGCCCATCTTCTCCAGGCCGTCGGCGACGTTGCGGATGGTGGCGCCGAACGAGCCGAAGATCTTGTACTGGCGCTGGAACAGCTGCATCAGGTTCATGGTGGTGCTCACACCGGAGGTGGAGCCGCAGGTCACCAGCCGCCCGCCGGGCTTCATGGACAGCAGCGAGCCCTGCCAGGTGTCGACACCCACATGCTCGAACACCACGTCCACGCCCACCTTCTTGGTGATCTTGCGCACTTCGTGCTCGAAGCGGTCCACCTTGTAGTTGATGACGTGATCGGCCCCGAGCGCCGCGGCCTTGGCGGCCTTCTCATCGTCGCCCACGGTGGTGATGACGGTGGCGCCCACATCCTTGGCCAGGCGGATGGCGGCCGAGCCGATGCCGGAGCCGCCCGCGTGCACCAGGACGGTTTCGCCCTTCTCCAGCTTAGCATTGTCGAACAGCATGTGCTCGACGGTGGAGAAGGTGATGCCGGCGCAGCCGGCGTCCTCGAACGACACGCCCTCGGGGGCGGGGATCACCAGCCGCTCGGGCATGTTGACGATGTCGCGGGCGAAGCCGTCCACGTGGAAGCCGAGCACGCCGCCGACCTTCTCGCAGAGATTGTCACGGCCCTTCAGGCACTGGGCGCAGTGGCCGCAGGTCAGGGCGCCATACATGGCGACCGTCTGGCCCACCTTGAGGCCGCGCACGTCGGCGCCCAGCGCGATGATCTCGCCGGCGGCTTCCGCGCCCACCACGAGCGGCATCTTGCGCTTGGCGAACGCCATGCCGCGCCAGCCCCACACGTCGATATGGTTCAGCGCCAGGGCTCTGACGCGCACCTGCACCTCGCCGGCGCCGGGGGCGTCGGGCTCAGGCATGTCGATGATCTGGAGGGTGCGGTCGGAGACGAGCTGAAGGGCGCGCATGGGGGTCCTGACAAATCAGCGATGAGCGGCGAGGGCGGCGGAGAGGCCACCGTCCACCGGGATCATGGCGCCGGTGATATAGCCCGCGCCGGGCGAGAAGAGGAAGGCCGCGACCTGCGCCACGTCGTCCGGCTGGGCGAAGCGCCCGGCGGGGATCTGGCTTTCCAGGCGCGCCCGGTGGTCGGCGAACTTCGCCAGCATGGCGGTATCTATGAAGCCGGGGGCGACGTAATTCACCGTCACGCCACGGCGGGCACTCTCCACCGCCAGTCCGCGCACATGGGCCAGCAGCGCCGCCTTGGAGGCGGCATAGGCGACGTTGCCCGGATTGGCCTGCAGCGCCGCCACCGAGCCGATGGCGACGATGCGCCCGGCCTTGGCGCGGGTCATGGGCCGCACCAAGGCGCGGGCAATGCGTACGAAGGCGAAGTGATTGACCTGCATCACCGCCTCGGCCTTGTCCTGATCGACCATGGCGGCGAGGGTGTCGTAGGAGGCTCCGGCATTGTGGCAGAAGCCGAAATAGGTCTCGCCGGCTTCCAGTTCCTCGGCCAGCGCGTCCACGGCGGCGCGGTCGGCGAGATCCACGGCGCGGGCGCTCAGAGCCGCATCGGGGATGTCGGCCTGGATCTCGGTGATCAGCGCCTGCGCTTCCGCTTCGGCGCTGCGATAGGTGAAGTCCACGGCGAAGCCGGCACCTGCCAGAGCGCGCACGATGGCAGCGCCGAGGCCGCGTCCGCCGCCGGTGACGAGGACCTTCTGCCGAGCCGACATGCTCACGCCGGCTCGCCTGCGACCACCAGGCAGACATTCTGCCCGCCGAAGCCGAACGAGGACGAGATCACCCGCTTCACGGTGGCATCACGGGCCACATTGGGCACCACGTCCAGCGGAATGGCCGGATCGGGCACATGGTAATTGATGGTGGGCGGAATGCGACTGTTGCGGATGGTCAGCAGCGACACTGCCGCTTCGATGGCACCCGCCGCCGTCAGCGTGTGGCCGATCATGGACTTGTTGGACGAGATCGGCACGTTCTTGAGGTGATCGCCGAACACGGCGGCCAGCCCCACATGCTCCATGCGGTCGTTCTCGGGGGTGGAGGTGCCGTGGGCGTTGATATAGTCCACGTCTTCCGCCGTGACGCCGGCATCTTCCAGCGCCCGCTTGATGCAGCCGATGATCGGCTTGGCATCGGGGCTGGAGCGGGTGCGGTGGAAATTGTCCGCCATCTCGCCCGCGCCTTCCAGCACGCCCAGGATCTTAGCGCCGCGCGCGGTGGCGTGCTCCAGGCTCTCCAGCACCAGGGCCGCCGCGCCTTCGGCCATGACGAATCCGTCGCGATTCTTGGCGAAGGGCCGGGAGGCTTCGGCCGGATTGTCATTGGCGGTGGTGAGCGCGGAGAGCAGCGAGAAGCGGATCAGCGCCTCGGGATGGACCGAGCCGTCGGTGCCGAGCGCCAGCGCCGCATCGCATTCGCCGCGCCGGATGGCTTCCACGCCGAGCTGAATGGCAGTGGCCCCCGACGCACAGGCGGTGGAGAGCGAGATCGGCTGGCCACGGGTGCCGAAGCGGTCGGCCAGCGCGTCAGCCACCGAGCCGAACAGGAAGCGCTCGTGCCAGGGGCGGAACTTGCCGGTGGCGGCGGCATCCAGCAGGTCATGATAGACTAGGGGCCGGCGGCTGATCTCTTCCGCCAACTGACGGCGCTCCGGCCACTCGATCTCCACCGGCGGCACGGCCGCGAACAGCGGACCGGGGAAATCACCCTTGGAGCCGATGCCGGCTTCGGTGATGGCTTCCTCGGCGGCGAGCGTCGCCAGCTTCTGCGACAGGTTCGGGGCGGCGACCCGCTCGTCGAACAGGAAATCCACGGTGCCGGCAATCGTGGTCCGCATGCCCTCGATGGGGAAGCGGGTGATGCGGTGAATGCCCGATTCACCCGCGGTCAGCTTGGCCCAATTGTCTTCCTTGCCCTGGCCGAGCGAGGTGACGATGCCGATGCCGGTGACCACCACGATGGGGCGGCCGAACTTGTCGTTGTGGATCTGCGCCACGGGCGCCTCCTCATCTGAGCAAGCCCGGGCGGACCGGGCACAGCAGCCGAGCGTGGATGACACCACGTCTGATTCCGCCATTTCATGAGCAAAATCAGGGCCGCCAGGGGTTCCTAAATGCGCACAGACCCCGCCCGGTCTGTCGCGGCTGAGCTTAACCTAATGCGTCCGCGCAGATTTGCACCTGGACGCATGCGGCAGAGGCCCGGCCGCGTCTATCCGTTGACCTTTTCCACCAGGCCCGCGCCTTCGCCGCGCCAATGGCCGACGGAGGTGACGATGACCCGGTCAAGGGCGCCGGCATGCGGCGCCTCCAGCGGCAGCGCCGGGGAGGCCGGAATGGCCGCACCTTGCGCGATGCTCAAGGCGGCGAGGCCCAGCAGCGCCGTGAATTGGGCTTCGAAGCCATGACCGATGCGGTTGGTAACCACGCGCACCGGAACGCCGGCGCCCGAGAGTGCCTCGCCTTCGGCCTCGGTAGCGCCCACGGCGCCGGTGGCGCCGGAATAGAGCGCGGTGCTGGGGCCAGTGCCGGCGGTGGCGATCAGGCTGCGGACCTTCTCGGCCACGCTGCCGGCCTCATCCCGTTTGGCGCGCTCCGACCACACGCCGGAGAGCTTGGCGATGGGCTTGGCGCCGCGGGCGGTGGCGTGCTCGGGCGATTCCAGCACCAGGAACGCGCCCATGGAGCCGGAGGGAATGCCGGGCGCGGCTTCATCGCCCAGCACCGGCCGGAAGCTTCCGGTCATGCACAGATCGTTGAGCGCGTAGAGGAGCAGCATGTCCTCGCGCTCGGCATTGTAGGCGCCGCCCACCAGGCCGATCTCGCTCTGCCCGGCGGCGATGCGCGAGAAGGCGATGCGGGTGGCATCCACGCCGGCGCTCTCTTCGCCCATGAAGGTGCGCGAGGAGCCGGTGACGCCATGGACGATGGAGATGTTGCCGGCCAGCAGGTTCGACAATTGCGCCAGCGACAGGGTCGGACGCAGATCGGCCAGCAGGCGCTCGTTGAGCGAGCGACCCCAGTCGTTGGAGGCCAGCAGGTCGTTCAGGATGGCGGCGTCGGCGAGGAAGTCGCGCTCGCCGCCGCCCGCCGCCACGATCATATCGGTGCGGCCGAGGATCTCGGCATTCTTAGCCACGCCGGCGGATTCCAGCGCCAGCCCAGCGGCATAGGTGCCGATGCGCTGCCACGCCTCCATCTGCCGCTGATCGCCCTTCTTGGGGATCTGCTGGTCGTAATTCACCTTGACCAGCGGATGCACCACATAGGGTGCAAAGGTTGTGGCGTCGGTGACCGGGGTCACGTCGCCGTTGAGCGCGGCCCAATGGGCGTCGAGCCCTTCGCCGAGCGATGAGACCAGGCCGATGCCGGTGATCCAGACGTCCCGCTTGCCCTCACGCATCGACGAAGCCCGCCACCGGGAATTCAACCCGCTCTGCCACCTTCAGCACCACATCCTTCATGCGGCCCTCCGGCCAGGCGAGAACGCGGAACACCAGTTCGGCATTGCAGACCGGCTTGCCGTCGATCAGCGCCTTGGTCTGGGCGACCACGAAGCCCGAGCCTTCGTGCAGGATGCGCGAATGCAGATCCAGCATCTGGCCGGGCACCACAAAGGTGCGCAGCTTGGCTTCCTTGACGGTCGCCAGGAACGGCATCTTCTCGAACCGATTGCGGGCGAGAATCAGCCAGCCGGTGGTCTGGGCCATCGCTTCGATGAGCAGAACGCCAGGCATGATGGGATGGCCGGGAAAGTGCCCCTCGAAGATGGAGCTCTCCTGCGGGACCAGTCCCTCGCATTGAATGGTCTCAAGACCGGGATCGATTGCGACGACCCGGTCCACCATCTTGAAAACTTCAGGGCGCATACGCTCCGTCCGACCTCACGCGGTCTTTGCAGCGACCAGTTCGTCGATCCGGGCGCAGAGGTTCTTGAGCACGAAATACTGCTCGGTGGTGGCCTTGCCGTCGTTCACTTCCTGGGTCCACTGCTCCAGCGGCAGCTTGATCCCGAAGGCCTTGTCGATGGCGAAAGCGATATCCAGGAAGTCCAGGCTGTCGATGCCAAGGTCGTCGATGGCATGGCTCTCCGAGGTGATCGTGTCCCGCGGAATGTCGCAGGTCTCGGCGATGATGTTGGCCACGGTATCGAACGTCGAAGACATCAGTACGCCTCTTTAATTGCACAGCCGCCGCGGGCGGTCCGGCTCGCTGAAGCGAGAACGGCGGCCACGGCGAAGGGTGCGGCCGGGTGGCCTCATCGGTATCGTCGATGGCCCCTATAGCGAAGGCGGCCCCCGGATTCAATGGCGCCCTCGTCATGAGGGTGTCGCAGGCGCACAAATCGGACCCGCCGCCCGCACGAAAGGTCCCGGAGGGCCGCTCCGTCCCTGCGGCGATGCGTGTGCCGATTGGGTACGGGTTCATTCCGATGCAGGCGACCTTTAGAAGGTGCTGGTAGAAGGCGGCTGAGCTTTGCTTGCCGATGCCGTTCGTTTCGTTTTCCGTCACGCTCCAGGGGCCAGCGATGCCTGTGTTCGCAATTCTGTGGCCCTGGATCGGGCTTGGTGCCGCGGGCAGTCTGCTGCTGGTGCTGTTCTGCACCGATGGCTTGCAGGCGAATCGCGCCATTTCTCGCTGGCGCGATCTGCCGTGGCTGGTCTGGCTGGGGCTTGCCGCCTGCCTGCTGCATGACTTTGAGGCCAACGGGATCGATGCGCGCGGCATGCCTTATGCCTTTCGCGGCGATCTGTGCCGGATCCTGGGCTATCGCGACGCCATCGCCTGTCCGGTGCCTCTGTCCTTCATTACCGCCGCCAACCTTGCCGCCGTCTGGGGCGCGGGGGTATTTTCGGCGCTCATGGCCAGGCGCTGGCCCGCTGTCGGGCTGAGTTTCTTCGCCCTGGTGCTGGTGAAGGCGCTGTTACCCATGGGCGCCTCGGTGCTGGAGGGGCGCTATATGCCGGGGGTGATGACCGGCTGCCT
>CALRNP020000235.1:0-8599 GCA_943369575.1 Azorhizobium sp. AG788
AACACGTACAGCAGCGCCTGGTCGCGCTTGTCCAGCAGCACCGCCCGCGGCTTGCGCAGCAGCTCGGGCAATCGCCGCAGCAATGAGATGGGCACGGCCGTGCCGCGCGCCTGCTTCACATCCCGCACCATATGGCGCACGGCCGAGGCCTGGACGCCAATGGCCCCACTGACGGGCGTCGCATCGCGTGCTGCAAGGGCGTCCAGGGTGACCTGGTTCAAGGCGCCCACCGGCCAGATCTGCCGGTCCACGGGCTTTGCCTCGGCCGCGGCGTCGAACCAGGTCTGGAACTCATCGGCCAGGCGCGCCGCTGGCCATGCCGGGTCGGCCACCGCCGCGGCGGCCATGACCGGCGGGGCGGTGGCGAGCTTGTCAGCCGCCAGCACGGCCTCGTGTCCGGCCTTGCCGGGATTGTGGCCCCAGCCCGGATCGATGCCGGCGGGCAACTTCACCACCTCACCGGTACGCTTGTTGGTCCAGGACCGGAACTTATCCGGTGGTGGCGTGAACTTCAGCTGGCCCCGCATGCGCTCCACGTCGGCATCGGACAGGCTTTGGAGTGTGCAGCGGCAGCCGTAGCCGCAGGGCGGCGCCCACACGTCCCAATAGGGATCGTCCACCCGCAGGCAGAGATTGTGCCGGGCGGCATGCTCCGGTCGCGCCCGACCGTCCATGACAGCGACATAGCGCAGCCAGGGGCGTGTGGCCTTGGTGCGCTCGAATTGCGCCCAATGCCCTGCCGCATAGGACACCCGCATGTTCGTGTCGAAAATGGTCTGGAGCCGGCGGGGCGAGCCGAGCTGGGCATCCACCGTCTTGCCGGTGAGAGGATCGGTGACCGGCTGTTGCCCCCACCAGCCTTTGGCCGCCAGCAGCGGTTGCAACTCCTGGGCAAACTGTCGCCCTGTCTTGCCCTCGTTCAACGCGGATTGAAGGCCATCCAGAATGTCGTTGAGGATGTCGAATCCCGCTGACTTGGCGACCGTGATGGCGTTGGCGTGTTCCTCTCCGAACATGTCGAGGTGCGAGAAGGTGGGCGCCAGTGTCTTGCCGCGCGCCTCCAAGGCCTTGATGGCATCGAGCGGCGGCCGCGCCTTCAGCTTGACCGCCATGCCTCAGGCCTCGTCCGACAACGGATCATCCACTTCACCGGCGATGCGCGCAGCAAAGGCTGCCTGCGCGAGCTTGGTCGCCATGGCAGTGACGTCCATCTGCGCCAGGTGCGCCGCGAACAGAAGCTGTGCTTCCTCGGGCGTCTTCACCTGGGCGATCTGCTCTTCCAAGTCGGCGAGCATCGGTGCCACCAGCGGCGACCAGCCATCACCGGCGAGGATCTCCGCCACGGAGGCGTCGATCGCGTCCGGTCCCGGCCGTGCCGCGGGCAAAGCGCTCTGCGCGGCGATCTGACCAGGACCAGGTTGTGCGGGATCCGGTGGCGACCCTCCGGCTTTGGACGGCGGTGCGCCGGGCGGCTGGGGCGCTCCCGGCAGCGGTGGAGGGTCGGCCGGAGGGGGCGCGCCGAGCAGTTCCTCTTCGGCCGCGGGGTCAGGAAGCCCAATGCGGTCACGCATGGTGGACATGCCCACCTTGAGGCCCAATGGCACCAAGGCGACCACGTTTTTCACCAGCGTCTCGACATCGATCTCTTCCGGCCGGCCGATGCAGATCTTGGGATAGGCTTTCAACTCGCCCAGGTTGAACATGCATAAGGGGCGAACCAGATCCCGGTTGAAGGTCGCCGCCAGCTGGCGCGCGTCAGCCCGCTCGATGTCCTCTCGGACGCCGTCATGGACCTTGCCCACCGCATAGCCGCCGGCAATGGCGTCCGTGGTCCCAGTCTGGCCCAGCACCGCCTTGGACACCTGCCGGTCCAGCCAGTCCACGCGCTTCTCGTAAAGCTCATGGCTGCCGGCGATGTCGGCCTTGACGAACTCGATCGCCATCGACTGCGGCACTATGGCGGCATAGTCCGTACCGATGGACGCCACCGCGGTGAGAAGCTTGTCCTTGTCTTCCTCGGTGGCGCCATTGTCATATTTGCCCAGGCGCAGGGGCTGACCGTAGGCCTCGCAAAAGATCGCCCAGTCCTTGGCGGTGTAGCTCTTGAACATGAACGACCAGGCGGCCGCCCGCGCCAGGCCGCCGCGGATGGCTAGGCCCGATTTTACCTTGGCAATGTGCGTGACGTAGCCCGCCGGTGACAGGGGCTGGTCGAGACCGCCATCGCGCAGCAACAGCGTCCGCAGATCACGGTCGAAACGGAAATGCCGGGGGTCACGCCATTCTAGACGGTCGACCCTGAATTGCCCCTCTGACGTGTCCCAAATGATCTCGGTGACCGAATAGCCCTTCCCGATGGCATCGAGCACGTCGATCAGCTCATCCGCGAAGGTGTCGCGCTCCACCAACTCGCGCACCAGGTCGGCCGCGTCCTGGTCGCGGGCAGCATCGGTGGCGGCCTCGACCGTGATTTCCAGCCCCGCCACCTGGCGTTTACGGATGCCGAGCACGCCCAGATAATGGAGATCGCGCTCCTCCATATCCTCGGCCAATTCCAGGTAGCGCTCGGCGTCACCGTCGATCGCTTCCCGCAGAATATGCGCGAGGCGCTGGGGTGTGAGACCCGCCGCGGGATGACGCCCGCTGTAAGGCGAGCGGACCCCCGTGACCGTCGGCGCGGACTTCTCCCGCTTCAGCGCGGCGCGATCGATCGGGCGGCCATAGGCATCGAGAAGCGCCATCAGAAGATCCCCCGGCGGTTGCGCATCGAACCCATGCGGAAGGGCCGTTCGTCATCACCGCGCGTTTCGTCGAAACGGCTGCGCCCGATCGGGACCGGCTGGTAGCCGTATTCACCGGGGTCGCTCGCCGCATGGATGCCCAGGAAGGCCGCCCAGGTGCGGTCGGCGTGATCATCATCACGCTCGGCTACGAAGCGCGGAGCCCCGGTGGCGGAGGCGATCTTGCGCAGCTTATGCAGGTCCGAGCGCAGGGCGGCGTCGCCTTCGCGGATGCGCACGGTCCGGTCCTCGAACCGCTCTTTTCCGGCGGTGGCGAGGATCAATTTGCTGGGGCCGGTGAACAGCACCCCCTCGACCCGAGAGCCGTGGCGACGCTGGGCATCCTCCACCACCTTTTCGCCCATGCCGGTTTGGTCGATGCACGCCCGGCCGACGCGATAGCGCCGCATCACGTCATCGAATGCCTCGTCCATGGCCGCGAAGGTGGCGCGCTTCTGCTCGATCCGCTCGCGCTCCCAGAGCACGTCGCCCACCTGTTCCCAGACCCAGATCACGTGCAGATCGTTGCGGCGGCCGATGTCGCGGCCGACGAAACAGACGCCGCCCTGATAGCCGTCCGGATCGCCGGCGGCCGGATCCTCCACCGAGGAGATCAGCTCGTAGGACAGCCAGGCGCTCGCCTCATCCAGCCATTGCAGCTCGTATTCCTGCGTCCAGAGATCGGCGTCCGCCATGCCGTCTCGCAGTTCATCAACATTCCGGGGAAGTCCGTCTGCAACAGCCTGATAGATGTCGGTCTGATGCCGCGACCATGTCTCATCCTTCGCTGTCATCAGCTCGTAGAATTTGTTGCCCTTGCCGTTGGGCGTGGACGTCACCCGCAGATCCCAGCCCTTGGAGACCACCGGGAACAGCGCGCCCCAGATGGCCTTGCTATCCCGATGGAAGGCGAACTCATCGAGAAAGGCATTGGCGGAAAACCCGCGCGCGGTGTCCGGATTGGCGGGCAAGGCGGTGATGCGGGAGCCGCCTGGCAAGGTCACCTCAAGTGCCTTGTAGCTGAAGCCCTCGTCGCTTTTCCAATCGTACTCCGCAGCGTCGATCGCCATTTTATAGGCCCTGGAATGGAGCTTAATGCCCTCATCCATGGCTTCCTTCGCCTGACGCTCCCCGCGCGACAGGATTACCCACCGTTCACGGTGGCCGAGCAAAGCCGCCTCGTAGCAGCGATCCACGATCTCCAAAGTGGTGGTGAAGGTCTTTCCGGTCTGGCGCGCATACATGCCGATCTTGAACCGGCTGCGATCCAGGAACCACCGGCGCTGATAGGCGTGAAGCGGTACCGCTGCCGGCATCATCGCTCGAAGATCCCGTAGACGTCTTCGCGGATGCGGCGCAGCACTTCCGCGGGATCGGTCTGACCGGCAGCCACCTCGCCCGCCACGTTCTCGATCGCCTTGCGCGCCTGTTCACCCAGAACCTTTTTGAGGTTCAGCGCACGGTCCTGGTCGGCCTTGGCGGCGCTCGCCAGATTGCGCAGGGTCTCACTCACCAGCTTGGCCGACTTCGGATCCAACGTGACAAGCTCGCCGTCCTCGCCGGCCATAAGCTCCATGACGCTGGCGTGGAGAGAGGCGATGTTGAAGCGTGCCACCCGATCATCGGCGCCGGTGTCTTCCAGCCGCGCCATGATCGCTTCCGCAGCCGACCGGCTGTTCTGCAACCGCGTCCGTATCGCATCGAACCTCTTGATGTATTCGCCGAGCCCGGAGCGGCCGACATCCGCATCCAGCTCCCGCAGCTTGCCCATGATCTCGTCGATGGTGCAGCCACCTTCACGTAGGCGCCCGATCAACTCCCGCAGATCTGCGGGCAGGCGATCCACCTTTGAGGGCCGCGCCATCACGCAATGTCCGGATAGTCAATTCCGGGGATCGGATCGACACGGCGATGCAGGAAGGAGAGGCCGCGCTCGGTCAACACAAGCGTGCGCACACGGCCCTGATAGTATTCCTTGGTCACCAGTTCCGCCTTGTGAAGGAACTCGGCGTCATTGCGCAGTCCGTCATCCGTCGCATTACGGCCACGGAATCCCAGCTGGTGAAGCGCCACGCGCAGGACGCTCTCATTGGCGCTGCCTTCATTTTCCTTGAGCACCCGCAACGTGGCGAGACGCCGGGACCGGGTGATCTCATCGGCGAAAACTTCCGAGTTCATGAGGGCCTCTTCATCAGATGGTCTTCAACGCGCGACAAAGCGCGGCCGACGCTCTCAAGTTCTCGCGTGGAGGCAACAACCAGTGTCCCCACCCGCGTCACCTCATTGCGCAGCTCCGAAAAATCCTCAGCGGTGGGCAGATGCCGGACCTCCTGCTCGATCGTGAGCATCCGGGTGTTGAGCTTGCTGAGGTCCTCGGAGAGGCGCTGCTCGACCTCCTCGATCGCCCTGCCGCGGCTCACGCTCTCGGCCGAGAGCTCAGCCTTGGATGCAAGGCCGATGCGCACGGTCCAGAGCAGCCAGCCGATGACAAGCGGCACCAACAGGGCGATGACCGGCCACCATTCCTTCAGCCAACCTGGCATCTGTGCCCCCGCATGTGTCGCTCGACCGCGTTCTGACAAACGACACATCGCGTGGCCCATGGAGCGGCAATGCGGCGCGCCGCGTCGAGGGGTTCGCCGCAGTCCGTGCAGACGTCGGCACCAGGCCCGCTAACGGCGGCCCGCGCTATTGCGATCTCGCTGGTGCGGGTGCGCTCCTCGACGACCTGGGCATTGTCCAGGCTATCCATCATCAGCGCCCCAGCCGCGGGCCGAAGATGGCCTTAACGGTGTGGCCACCGCCGTAGATGGTCAGCCAGATAGCTGAGACGCCGAGCACTTGGTCATAGGGTGTGCCCACGTCGACGGAGAGCAGCCCGCGCACCCAGGGCGCCACCAGGAAGCTCTGGCCGATGATGGCGATAATCATCCAGCTCAGAGCGGGTCGCCAATTGTAGGCAAAGCCGCCTTGGGTGGATTCGGTGGTGGCGAGCTGGGCGGAGAGCTCCTGGCCGGTTTTGATGACCGAGATCCACTCGTCCGACCGTTCGGTCTCCAGCGTCTTGAGCTTGTCGGCCGCCTCGGGATCCGCCTGCACGGCGGCCGAGATCGCCTCGGGCGTCTCATTGGCTGCCCCGAAGGTCTGGGCCAAGACGGAGCCAACGGTACCACCCAGCGGGCCGCCAATGGCGGTGCCGAGGATGGGGGCGCCCAGCTTGATGAGCTGGGCTCCTAGGGCTGCAAAATCCATCAGCGCCAGTCCTCCGCAACCTTCCGATACTTCCGGGCGAACAGGATGACGCCGGCAGCGAGCAGCGCGATGCCGAGGGCGATGCCCGCCACCTGGATGGCGCCGGTGTAGGGGTGCTGCTCCGGGGCCACAGATCCCGATACGCTGGCGGTGCCGGAAGCCGCGCCCGCCGCCACCGCGGCGGTCTCCTTCTTGGTCTCCTTCGCCACCACAGACGCGGGCGGCTTGGGCGTATCCACCCGCTGCGGCATGGGATCGGCGATCGGCGGCAGCATGAGCAGCACACTATCGACGCCGGCCGTCTCCAGCGCGCCATGGACGTCGCCGGCAAAGAGCTGGCCCTCGGCCTTGCGCCTCCGGGTCAGGCCCGCGAGCACCTTGCCGCCGCCCTTGTTCCAACGGGCCATGACCACGGGCACCTGGTCGAGCTGGCCCGCCTGGATCTTGGCCGGGATGGACGACCGCGTCAGCGGCCCGATGTTGTAGGAGAACGACACCAGCGCGTCCTGCTGGTTCGGGTTCAGCCCCTTGGCGGCATCGCCGAGGATCTTCGCGACGCTCGCCTCGAAGATCGCCAGGTCATCCGCCAGCGCCTTGTCGCATTCCGACTGCGACCACTGCTCGCCAGCATTGAAGCGACGACCGTGATCGTTGGTGTGCCCCCAGGCGATGGTGAGCACGCCGGCAGGGCAGATGTAGGTGGTGAAAAAGCCCTTCTTGCCCGCAACGGGCTTCAGGCAGCTTTCGAATGCCTTGACGATCGCGACGCCGAGGCTGGAAATGGAAACGGATGCCGAAGTCATGGGGGAGCCCCGATGGGATAGGTCCCGCAGGGTCGGCCATCTGATCCGGGATTGCCCCTCGCAAGCCCTTGCGGGGCAACGTCAGAGCAGCTTGAGCTGAGCGCTATCCCGAGGCGACAAAGCCCTATGGGGCTTCAGGTATTTGCGCACGGTCACATCGGAGGTGCGCAGCCGCCGGGCGATCTCCTGGATAGGGACTTCCCGCTCGTGAAGATAGTTCGCGATCCAGCCGTTGGCGAGAGGGACGCGAAGCATGCCCGCGCTGACCTGCTGTTCCAGGGCGCGGACGCCGTCAGGACCGACGACTTTGGCCACGCTGGAACGCACGCTGGCATTTTTCGCGAAATAGAGTTCGGCGCCACCGAAGGTCAAGAGCAACTCCACCGTTAGGTCCGCGCCAACCGCACGGACAAACGGTTCCACCAATTCGGCCTCCGGACGCCTCGGCCCGCGCTTCGCCGTCCGCGCGCTAGTCATGGCCGGTCCCGGCATTGCGCACCTCGGCCGCGAGCGAGCGCGGCCCGTGCAACACGGTGACCACCCTGCCGCCCCGCAGCACATAGCGCAGGCCATTGATGAGCACGCCCACCGCGCCCGTCTCGGCGCCACGGGCCACGGTACGGGCGATATCGCGCCGGATCGCTTCCACGTCGACGCCCTGCGCCCGCTCCAGATGCCGGAGCACCGCATGGTCCGTGACCTCGGGGAGAGGACGGCGGCTCATAGGTTGGCCTCCTTCATCCATGCTGCCCAAAGCCGCTCTTCATCGGCTCTGATGCGCTCCAAGTTCTTATCCGCGCGCTTCAAAGCGGCTTCGGCGTCGCTCGCGGCACGGCATGCGGTGAGGTATTTGAGTTCACCGGCGCGGGTGCTCCGTGTCTGCTGGTTGCGGGCCTGGCAAAGCTCAATCCAGTGATCGAAGGCCGTTTCGCGCGTCGCGAAAGCAGCCTCGGTCTTTTTCTGCGCGCTCTCATGTTTGATGGAAATGAGGTCCGCCTGCTGAAACCGCATAGGTCCGCAGCACCGATCGATAAGCGCGAGCAGTTCGTCGCGATCAAGGTCCGAGAGGGTCAAGGCCTCCTGCTGTTTCCGGCTCATGCGGCACCGCCTTCCGCCTGCATCTCCCGCAGCCAATCCTCGGCTTTGGCCTGGCCATCGGCCTCGCTGGCCACACGGCCGGACCAGGTCATGCCGCTAGAAAGCTGGATTGTCAGCACCAGCTTGTCAGACACCTTGGAGCGCCAGATGCGCGCGCGGGCACCACCAGGCCCCTGGCCAAGGCCGGTCTCATCGTCCCAGCTCCAGGCAGGGCTGGTGCTGGTGGAAAATCCGAAATCAGCCTGCTGCACGGGCATTTTGAACCTTCCTTTCCGCCTTCTTCAAAGCCCGGCGCAGGACCGCGCCGGAGGACCGGATCTCGGCATCCACATTCGTGCCCGGCGCCGGCACCAGGTCGCCGGTGGGCAGTCCGAACCGTGCCAGCTGGCGCAGCTGGGCGCGGTAGACGGCATGTTTGGAGGCATCCACATCGCCGACCGTGGGCCACTCCACGCCGGCCTCGCGGGCGAGCCAGGCCTTGAGCGCCTCGATCGCCCGGCGGGCATCGGCCGGATCGCGCAGAAAGCGGGTGTGATCGAGTCCGGTCTGCCGCTTCACGAACGACAGCAGGGCCTTGTCGGTGCGGTCCCGCACCACGCCCAGGTGCCAACCGGAAAGCCAGAGCGCCCGCAGCTTGGGCGCATATCGGCCGGCGAGATCCCCGGA
>CALRNP020000236.1:0-8579 GCA_943369575.1 Azorhizobium sp. AG788
GACCCGCTTCCTCGGCGTCCACTGAACGAGGCCCCATGCCCGAGACCGACATTGCCGCGCTCTTGCGCACTCAGGATGCGATTGCCGTCACTGCCCAGGAGGCCGAGGGGCTGTCCCGGCTGCTGGCGCATCTGAACGATACTGTGGCCGCCGGGGCGGCGGTGCGGGTGACGCTCGACAGCGCTCCCTCCAGCTTCGAGACCTTGCGCGCCCGGATGGCCGAGCGCGGGGAGGAGGAGGCGTGAGCGCGCTGTTCGAATTGGGTGTCGTTGAGACCGCCGACGCCATCGCCGACGGCTCGGTCACCGCCGAGGCGGTCACAACTCTCGCCCTGGACCGGCTGGAGACGCTGGGCCCGCGCTACAATGCGGTCATGGCTCTTGATCGTTCCGGAGCCCTGGAAGCCGCACGGGCGGTGGATCTCGCCCGCGCCGATGGCGAGGATATCGGCCCGCTGGGCGGAGTGCCGCTGGCGCATAAGGATCTGCTCTATCGCGCCGGCCGCGTGTGCACCGGCGGCTCGCTGATCCGCAAGGACTTTGTGCCGGACATTACCGCCTCCGTCCTGGAGCGGCTGGACGGGGCGGGGGCCTTGGATCTGGGCACG
The DNA here is from genome assembly GCA_943369575.1 of Azorhizobium sp. AG788. GTDB lineage: Bacteria > Pseudomonadota > Alphaproteobacteria > Rhizobiales > Xanthobacteraceae > Azorhizobium. The sequence continues at coordinate 608 of CALRNP020000236.1, forward strand.
CTGCACCTGGCGGAATTCGCACTGTCTCCCACCGGCTTCAATACCCATTATGGCCATGGCAAGAGCCCCTGGAATCCCGCCTATGGCTCCGGCGGCTCTTCCTCGGGCTCCGGGGCGGCGGTGGCGGCGCGGCTGGTGAGCGGGGCGCTGGGCTCCGACACCGGCGGCTCCATTCGCCATCCTTCCGCCATGTGCGGCGTCACCGGGCTGAAGCCCACCCATGGTCTGGTGCCGCTGTATGGCGCCATGCCCATGGCCCCAAGCTTGGACACCATCGGCCCTTTGACCCGCAGCGCGCGGGATGCCGCCCGCATCCTCTCGGTGATCGCCGGCCCTGATGTGCGCGATGCGCTAACCCTCTCGGCGCCCGAGCGCGATTATGAGAGCGGCCTGACCGGGGATGTGCGGGGGCTCACCATCGCCGTGCCCCAGGGCTATTATCGCACGGCGGCGGAGAGCGAGATTCTTGCCTTGATGGACGCCAGCCTGGACGTGCTGCGCGAGGCCGGCGCCCGCATCATTGAGACCACCGTTCCTGACATGGTGCTCATCAACGCGCTCATGCAGGTGGTGATGACCAGCGAGGCGGCGGCGCTGCATCGCCAATGGCTGGCAGAGCGCCCGCAGGACTATGGCGCCCAGGTGCGGGCTCGCATTCTGCCCGGCTTTGCCGTGCCGGCCATCCGCTATGTGGAAGCCATGATGATGCGGGCGCAGATGGCGCGCGAGTGGCTGACCGCCGCCATGGGATCAGCGGATCTGGTGCATGTGCCCACATTGGCGGTGCCGGTGCCCAGCATCGCCGAGACCACCGAAGGCGCGCCGGAGGATGTGGCGGTGGCGATCGCGCGGGTCACCCATTGCACCCGAGGCATCAGCTATCTCGGGCTTCCGTCGCTATCCGTGCCCTGCGGCTTTACCGCCAATGGCCTGCCGGCGGCGTTCCAACTGGTGGGACGCCCATATGACGAGCCGGTGCTGCTGCGGGCGGGCGACGCCTACCAGTGCCGCACCGATTTCCACACCCTCCTGCCGCCGGACTGCGGCGCGTAATAGCGCCTTGCCGTCCGGCATCGGGATTGAGGGCGAGGGGAGCGAACCCGGCCATATGAACTGTTGCCAAATCGTTTCTGATGATTTATGAAAAACATCAATTCTTAGTATTGAGTATCTGGCATGGCGATCAAGCCGAAGGAAACCGCCGACGAGACCCGCGAACGGATCTCGGTGGTGGCCGAAGGACTCTTCCGTCGGCTCGGCTTTGCAAAGACGGCGGTAGCCGACATCGCCGCCGAACTGGGCATGTCCGCGGCCAATGTCTACCGGTTCTTCCCGTCGAAGACCGCTATCGTCGAGACCATCTGTAACCGGTGTCTGGCGGAAGTGGAACGCGAGGTGGAGGCGATCGTCCGGACGCCCGGTCCGGCGGGTCGTCGCGTGGCGGAGATGACGGTCGCCATCATGCGCTATCATCGGGATAACTTCCTGGTGGAGCGGCGCGTGCACGACATGGTCCTTGTGGCCATGGACCATAATTGGGGGGCCATCGAGGTCCATAAGATGCGGCTCTGCAGTGCCATCCAGCGAATGCTGGAGCAGGGGATCGCAGACGGGACATTCCTGCCCCACGATGCGGCGCAGGTGGCACCGCTGATCATGGGCGCTACGTTGCGGTTCTGCCATCCAGTGCTGATCGCCCAATGTATCGATGAGGATCTGGAAACCCAGGCCTATGCGACGGTGGCCTTCATGATGCGGGCCATTGAGGTTGAACGTTCATCGCTCTGAATCGCGGCGCGACCGTGATTCGTCATGTCAAAATTCTGATGAAAATCGAATATCATCACTCCTAAGTGCTCAGGGGCAATCCATGCCGACCGCCGTTCCTTCCCGAAACTCCGCCTCCGGGTGCTTGCGCTACGGCGGTGTCGGCCTGCTGCTCCTGGCTTTGGCGGGATGCGGCGATAGTGCTCCAGCCCAAAATGCCGGACCGCCGCCGCGGCCGGTGCAGGTGACGACCGTGACCTTCCAGCCCAGCACGGCCGAGCGCACGTTCGTCGGCATCATCCGGGCGCGTCGGGAAAGCGATCTCTCATTCCGCGTCGGTGGCAAGGTGGTGCAGCGGCTGGTGGATGTGGGTGACCGAGTGAAGGCCGGGCAGGTGATCGCCCGCATGGACCCTGAGGACCTGCGGCTGGAATTGCAGAGCGCGGAGGCGGAGTTTTCCGCCGCCAAGTCCAACCTGGCCCAGACGACTTCCGAGGATAAGCGCTACAGCACTCTGACCCAGAGGGGCTTCGCTTCCACCGCGGACCAGGAGCGCAAGGGACTGGCCAAGGACGAAGCCGCAGGCCGGCTCGATCGCGCCGAGCGCGCCCTTGATCTTGCCCGCAACAAGCTGGCCTATGCGGATCTCGTCTCCACCGTCAACGGCGTGGTGGTATCCACGTCGGTGGAGCCTGGGCAAGTGGTCAGCTCCGGCCAGACCGTGGCCCGCGTGGCGCCGCTGGATGAAAAGGAAGCGCTGGTGGCGCTTCCGGAAACCGCGCTCGCCTTGGCCCGAGGCTCGCAGGCCAGCGTCACCTTGTGGGCAGAGCCCGGCCGCAGCATCCCCGCAAAGCTGCGGGAACTCTCGCCCCAGGCGGATGCCACCACCCGCACCTATGCCGCCCGCTTCTCACTCGAAGGGGCCGACGACACCGTGGCCTTGGGCATGACTGCAACGGTGACCCTGCGACCCACCGACACCGCGCCGGTGGCAAGCCTGCCGCTCTCCGCCGTGTTCGATAAGGGGCAGGGACCGCACGTCTTCGTCGTCGATCCCGCCAGCAAGTCCATCGCCGCCCGCCCGGTGGCGGTGATCGGATATACCGACCGCGCCGTTCTGGTGGCCGGTGGCGTGGCATCCGGCGAGAGCGTGGTTGCCATGGGCGCCCAAACCCTTGAGCCCGGGCGCGTCGTGCGCACCGTCTCTGCGCAGTGAGGGACGGGCCATGGACCGCTTCAACCTTTCTCAATGGGCCATCACCCATCGTGCCTTGACCCTGTTCATGATCCTGCTGATCGCCGGCTCAGGATTTTACGCCTATGAGAAGCTCGGTCGGGCGGAAGATCCCAACTTCACCATCAAGGTGATGGTGGTCAGCGCCGCTTGGCCTGGCGCCACCGCCACCCAGATGCAGGAGCAGGTGGCCGATCCCATCGAAAAGAAGCTGCAGTCACTGCCGCATCTGGATCGGGTAGAAAGCTATTCGCGCCCCGGCGTCAGCTTCATTCAAGTCAACCTCAAGGACTCCACCAGCGCTTCCGCAGTGAAGGATCTCTGGTACCAGGTACGCAAGAAGGTGGGCGACATCAGGGGCGAGCTGCCCCAGGGCGTCGTCGGCCCCGGCTTCGACGATGAATATGGCGATGTCTATTCCACCCTCTACATGCTGAACGGACAGGGGGTGGGGCCGGCCGAACTGAAGAAGCAGGGCGAGATCATCCGCCAGGAACTGCTGCGCGTTCCGGATGTGGAGAAGGTCGACCTCATCGGGGTGCGGCCGGAGAAGATCTATATCGAGTTCAGTCACGCCCGGCTCGCCACCCTGGGCGTCACGGCGACGGAAATCTTCGACAGCGTCGCCCGGCAGAATGCCGTCGTGGCGGGCGGGGCCATCGACACCAAGGCCGACCGTATCAATCTGCGGCTCACCGGCGCCTTCACCGGCGAGGAGGCGATTGCCTCCGTTCCCATCGCCGCGGGCGGAGCCGTTTTCCGCCTGGGCGACATCGCTGCCATCCATCGTGCCTATGAAGACCCGCCCAGCTTCATCATCCGCCAAAATGGCAACCCCGCCGTCGGCATTGGGGTGGCCATGTCATCGGGCGCCAACATTCTTACTCTCGGCGAGCGCCTCAAGGCAGCGGTGGCGAAGGTGACGGCGGAACTGCCGGTGGGCATCGACATGACTCAGGTGGCGGACCAGCCACACATCGTTGGGGAAAGCGTCGGCGAGTTCCTGCACACCTTCGGCGAAGCGCTGGTGATCGTGCTGGTGGTGAGCTTCCTGTCGCTGGGGCTGCGCACCGGCATCGTGGTGGCGCTCTCGGTGCCCCTGGTGCTGGCCATCGTGTTCGTCATCATGTTCGCCTCCGGCATGGATCTGCATCGCATCACCTTGGGCGCGCTCATCATCGCGCTGGGCCTGCTGGTAGACGACGCCATCATCGCCATCGAGATGATGGTGGTGAAGATGGAGGAAGGCTATGATCGCGCCAGCGCCGCCACCTTCGCCTGGTCCTCCACCGCCTTCCCCATGCTGACCGGAACGCTGGTGACGGCGGCTGGATTTTTGCCGGTGGGTTTTGCCAAGTCCAGCGCCGGCGAATATGCCGGCGGCATCTTCTGGGTGGTGGGCATCGCGTTGATCGCGTCCTGGTTCGTGGCGGTGATCTTCACTCCTTATCTGGGCTTCATGCTGCTGCCCAAGATCAAGCCCCATGCCCATGGGGAGGCTCACAATGGCCGTCTCTACCGCATGCTGCGCGCGGCCATTGAGGCGTGCCTGCGCCATCGCTTCCTGGTGATGGGCGCCACGCTCGGCCTGTTCGTGCTGTCCATCGCCGGTTTCGGCTTCGTGCAGCAGCAATTCTTCCCCACCTCCACCCGGCCGGAGCTGTTCCTGGAGATGCGGCTGCCGGAAGGCACGTCCATCACCGTCACCCAGGCCACGGCGGCCAAGGGTGAGGCGATGATCAAGGATGACCCGGACGTGGCCACCGCCACCACCTATGTGGGCCAGGGCGCGCCCCGCTTTTGGCTGGGCCTGAACCCGGTGCTGCCCAATCCGAACTTCGCGCAGATCGTGATCGTAGCGAAGGACGTGGAAGCCCGCGAGCGCATCAAGGCGCGGCTGGAGAAGGACGTGGCCGAAGGCGCGCTGGCTGAAGCGCGGGTGCGGGTGGATCGCTTCACCTTCGGCCCGCCGGTGGGCTTCCCGGTGAACTTCCGCGTGGTGGGATCGGACCCGATGAAGGTGCGCGAGATCGCCGAGAAAGTCCGCCTCGTCATGGCCAGCGATCCGGCAATTATTGATCCTCATCTCAATTGGGGCGAGCAGGTCAAGTCGGTGACGCTGCAGGTGGACCAGGACCGGGCGCGTGCTATCGGCACCACCCCGCGGGATGTGGCCGAGACGTTGCAGACGCTGTTGTCCGGCTACACGGTGACCCAGCTTCGGGAAGGCAATCTGCTGATCGATGTGATGGCTCGCGCGGTACCAGAGGAACGGGTGGATCTGGCCCAATTGGGCGGGCTCAGCATCACCACCCGGAACGGCGTCGCCGTGCCGCTGGGCCAGATCGCGCGGTTGGTCTATGGCTCGGAGGAACCGATCTTATGGCGGCGCGACCGCGACCTGGTGCTCACCGTGCGCGGCGACGTGGTGGACGGTATCCAGCCCCCCGACGTCACCACCCGCCTGCTGCCGAGGCTGGAGGCCATCAAGGCTGAATTGCCGCCGCTCTATCGCATCGAGACCGGCGGAGCGATCGAGGAGAGCGCCAAGGCCAATACCGCTTTGTTCGCGGTGTTCCCGATTATGGGCCTGGTGATGCTCACGCTGCTGATGATCCAGTTGCAGAGCTTCTCACGCCTGGCCCTGGTTCTGGTCACTGCGCCCTTGGGTCTAATCGGCGCCACGGCGGCGCTCTTGATCGCCCACAAGCCGTTTGGCTTCGTGGCCCTGTTGGGGCTGATCGCGCTCGCGGGCATGATCATGCGCAACACGGTCATTCTGGTGGACCAGATCGACACCGACATCGCCGCCGGTCATGCGCCGCGGCAGGCCATCGTGGATGCCACCTTACGGCGGGCGCGTCCCGTCGTGCTGACCGCGCTGGCCGCCATCCTGGGCATGATCCCTCTGGCCACCAGCGTGTTCTGGGGGCCGATGGCCATCACCATCATGGGCGGCCTGCTGGTGGCCACCGTGCTGACCCTGCTGGTGGTACCGGCGCTCTACGCCACCTGGTTCCGGGTCAAGGTGAAGGACGATGTGACGAATACGGACGAGGCGGCGCACGGTGCGACGCCTCCACGCGCCGAAGGCACCGCCCCCGCCTGAGGCGCGTACCCCGCCGCGCGCAAGCGCGGCGGGGCTTCTTTCGCAAGGATCAGCGGAACAGGTTGCGCTTTGCCAGTTCCAGCAGTTCGTCGCCGCGGCCGTTGATGATGGCGCGGGCGGCATAGAGCGAGAAGCCCAGCGCCTGCTCCGCCTTGATGGCGGGGGGCATTACCAGTTCCATCTTGTCGGTGACCACGTCCACTACCGCCGGCCCATCATGGGCCAGCGCCTTTTCCAGCGCGCCCTTCACGTCGGCGGGGTCTTCCACCCGGATGCCGAGGATACCGATGGCGTTGGCCATGGCGGCGAAGTCCGGATTGTGCAGGTCGGTGCCCACGTTGAGGAAGCCGGCCGCCTTCATCTCCATGTCCACGAAGCCCAGCAGGCCGTTGTTGAAGATCACGATCTTCACCGGCAGCTGCAATTGGCGCAGGGAGAGGATGTCGCCCATCAGCATGGAGAAGCCGCCGTCGCCGGACAGCGAGATCACCTGCCGGCCCGGGAAGGTGCCCTGGGCGCCGATGGCCTGGGGCATGGCATTGGCCATGGAGCCGTGGATCAGCGAACCGATCAGCCGCCGCTTGCCGTTCATGGCGATATAGCGCGCCGCCCAGACCGTGGTCTCGCCCACATCGACGCTGAACACGGCATCGTCCGCCGCCACCTCGTCGATGACCTTGGCCAGATACTGCGGGTGAATGGGTGTATCGCCCGGCTTGCCCACCGCCAGTGCGTCGAGATCACGGCGAGAGGTGGTGTAATGGGCCTGCACTTTCTTGAGGAAGCTGTCGTCGGTGTGGGGGGTGAGGCGGGCCAGCAGGGTGGCCAGTGTCGGCTTGACGTCGCCCACCAGTCCGAGGTCGAGCCGGGTGCGGCGGCCGAGATTTTCGGGTCGGATGTCGATCTGCACCACCTTGGCGTCGGTGGGGTAGAATTGCCGATAGGGGAAATCGGTGCCGACCATCAGCAGCAGTTCGGCGTCCAGCATGGCGTGATAGCCGGAGGCAAAGCCGATGAAGCCGGTCATCCCTACGTCGTAGGGATTGTCATATTCCACGAACGGCTTGCCGCGCAGGGTGTGGACCACGGGCGCCTTCAGTGTCGAGGCCAGCGCCACCACTTCATCATGAGCCCCCTCGCAACCGCCGCCGGCGAGGATGGTGATGCGGGAGGCGCTGCTAGCCAAGGCGCACAGCTTGTCCAGTTCGGTGTCGGGGGGCACGACGGTCGGGAAGGCGATGTCGGTCCAGGCGCCATCGGTGCGGCCCTCGGCCATTTGCAGGGCCACGTCACCGGGAATGACGATCACCGCTACGCCTTGCTTCTGGATCGCCGTGCGCATGGCGATCTCTAGGATCCGCGGCATCTGCGACGGGCTCGACACCATCTCGCAATAATGGCTGCATTCCTTGAACAGGCTTTCCGGATGGGTTTCCTGGAAATAGCCGGAGCCGATCTCGGGGCTGGGAATGTGCGCGGCGATGGCCAGCACCGGGGTGCGGGTGCGGTGGCAATCGAACAGGCCGTTGATGAGGTGGAGGTTGCCGGGGCCGCAGGAACCGGCGCACACCGCCAGCTTGCCGGTCAATTGCGCTTCGGCGCCGGCGGCAAAAGCGGCCACTTCCTCGTGGCGCACATGCATCCACTGAATCTGCGGCGTGGCGCGCAGCGCGTCGGTGAAGCCGTTGAGGCTGTCGCCCACCACGCCCCACACGCGCTCCACGCCCGCCGATGCCAAAGTCCGTGCCATGACATCCGCTACGCGAGTTCCGGCCATGGGGTTCTCCTTCGTCATAAACAGGGTTGAGCTTATCCCACCGCGCTGCGTCGGCGAACCAGATCTTCAAATCACGTCGTCGCCG
>CALRNP020000237.1:0-8549 GCA_943369575.1 Azorhizobium sp. AG788
GCCATGGTCACGGCGCAGCGTCTGGCCGACAACCTCGCCGCCGCAAAGGCAGGCACGCCGCTGGCCAAGGTCAGCCTGACCACCCGGCAGGCGCTGGCCGCCGCCACCATCGATGGCGCCCGCCTTCTGGGCATCGACAAGGACGTGGGGTCCATCACCGTTGGCAAGAAGGCGGATCTCTGCCTGATCCGGGCGGATCGCCTCGGCACCGCGCCGCTGAACGACGCCATCGGCGCCGTGGTGCTCCAGGCCAGCCCAGCGGACGTGGACACGGTTCTGGTCGAGGGCGAGGTGGTCAAGCGCGGCGGCGCGCTGGTCGGCCGCGATGCCGCCCGCGCCGTCTCCGAGCTGAACGACAAGGCCCGCGGCCTCTATGCGCGCGCCGATGCTGCCCGCCCGCCGGGCTGAACCGACACTATCCGTCAAAGAGGCTGGGCGGCGCGCTCGCCGACCACAGCCCGTCCAGGGAGAGGAACGCCATGATCACGCGCCGCGACATGCTGGGAACATTGGCTGCTGGGACAGCGCTGCTGGCGGTGAGCCCGCCATCCATCGGCGGCATGGGCGCCGCCCATGCTCAAGGCGCAACACCGTTCAAGGTCGTGGCCTTTGCCGGCGCCTCGAACCTGCCGTTCTGGGTGGGGCAGGACAAGGGCCTGTTCGCCAAGGAAGGCATCGCGCCGGTGCTGGAGATCACGCCCAACTCCGTCGAGATGGCCAAGAATCTCTATGCCGGGCGCTATGACTTCGCTTTGACCTCGGTGGACAACATCGTCGCCTATGACGAGGGCCAGGGTGAGGCGGACCTCCCCGGCCCCGCCGACTTCGTCGCCGTGTTCGGGGTCGACAACGGCATGCTCAGCGTCATGGCGGTGCCGGAGGTGAAGTCCTTCGCCGATCTGAAGGGCAAGACCGTCTCGGTCGATGCCATGACCACCGGCTTTGCCTTCGTGCTGCGCGATATCCTGGCCCGCAACGGCATTTCCGCGAGCGACGTGACCTTCGTCAAGGTGGGCGGCGGTGCGCAGCGGCTGGAGGCCCTGCTGAAGCAGGAGCAGGCCGCCACCCTGCTGAACACGCCGCTGGATCTGGTGGCGGAGGGCAAGGGCTTCACCCGCCTCGCCCGCGCCACCGAGACCCTCGGCGCCTATCAGGGCATCGTCGGCGCCACCCGGCGCGAGACCGCGGCGCGCATGCGGCCACAGGTGGAGGCCTTCATCCGCGGCTTCCATGGCGCAGTCGCCTGGTTGGCCGATCCGGCGCACAAAGACGAGGCCGTGGCGCTGCTGGTGGCGCGGGTCAAAGGTATGCAGCAGCCACAGGCGGAAAAGGCCTATGCGGTACTGATGGATCCGAAAAACGGCATCTTCCGCGATCTGAGGATCGATCGCGCGGGGCTGGAAACCGTACTGATGCTCCGCTCGAAATATGCCCCCGCCAAGGCGCCACTGACCGACCCCGGCCGCTATGTGGATATGAGCTACTTCACCGCGGCGCTGGCGGGGCGGTGAGAATGGTGCAGGCGCCGGTCAGCCCTGCCGCTTGATGAAAGCGGTGATCGATACCTGGTCCCAGATGCCCACCGCATGAAACGGATCGGCGTGGTGGAAGGCCTCCACCGTCGCCCGGTCCGGTGCCTCCACCAGGAACAGCGAGCCCTTGGCGGTGGTGCCGTCATCTTCCACCAGCGGACCTGACATGACGATGGTCACGCCAAAGCGCGAGGTATCGGAGAGGAAGGCCTTGTGGGCGTCATAGTGGGCAAGACGGGCGGCCAGTGCACCGGGCTTGTCCAGGGCATGAATGATGAACAGCATGACACCTCCCTGAACCGCTCTGATCGTCCCCCAGGCTTGGCTGGCCCGGATCGGCGCTTCCGCCGAGACGATAGCGGCCGCTGAAGGGGGATGCCAATCCCGCTCCAGCGGCCGATGGAGACCCTGATTGGATCAGTGGGTATCTTCCATCCGGGAGTGCTTCTTGGTGTCCGGCAGGCCGATATAGACCAGCAGCGAGATGAATATGCAGGCGGTGGCGTACCAGTAGAAGCCCTGCTCCCAGTGCAGCTCGAACTTGAAGATCTGCGCCACGCTGTCCACCGTGCCACCGAACACCGCCACGGTGACGGCATAAGGGAAGCCGACGCCCAGTGCCCGCACCGAAGTGGGGAACAGCTCGGCCTTGATCACCGCCGTGATGGAGGTGTAGCCGCTGACGATGGCCCAGCCGGCGCAGATCAACAGGAACGCCATCCACGGGCTCTTGGTAGTCTGGATGGTCGACAGCAGCGGATAGGTGCAGAGCGTCCCCATCACGCCGAAATAGAGCAGCAGCGGCTTGCGGCCGATCTTGTCGGAGATGGCGCCGTAAAGCGGCTGGAGGATCAGCGCCACCAGCAGCGAGCCCACGGTCACCATGGTACCCTGGTCGGCGGTCAGGCCGACGGACTGCTTCAGGAACTTCTGCATATACGTGGTGTAGGTGTAGAAAGCGGACGTTCCGCCGATGGACACACCCACCACCAGCAGCAGCGCCTTCCAGTGCCGCAGCATTTCCAGCAGCGGCGGCCGCTCCTTGACGATGTCCTTGGCCTTGTTGAACTGATCGGTCTCGGGCATGTCCCGGCGCATGGTGAAGGAATAGACCGCCAGACACGCGCCGATGACGAAGGGAATGCGCCAACCCCAATCCTTGATCTGGTCATCCGTGAGGAACAGCTTCTGCATGACGAGAAGCGTCGACACCGCCAGCAACTGGCCACCGATCAACGTCACATACCAGACGCCGGAATAGAATCCGCGGCGGTTGGGGTGAGACATCTCAGAGAGATAGGTGGCGCTGGTGCCGTATTCGCCGCCCTGGCTGAGGCCCTGGAGCAAGCGGGCGAGCGTGAGCAGGATGGGCGCGGCAATGCCGATGGTGAGCGCCGAGGGCGTGCAGGCAATGATGAGTGAGCCCAGGCACATCAGCAGCACGGACGCCGTCAGCGCCTTGCGGCGGCCGTAGCGGTCGGCGATGGAGCCGAACAGGATGCTGCCGAACGGGCGGGCGAGAAAGCCCAGGGCAAATACGATGGAGGCGAAAATCTGCTGCCGGGCTGCGGTCTGGCCGGCGAAGAATGCGGGCGCGAAGTAGAACTGGAAGGCAGCGAAGATATAAACGTCATACCATTCGATCAGATTTCCGGTCGATCCCACCAGGATCGCCTTCACCCGGCGAACGGTGTCCTTGGCATCGTAGCCGTCCCCGGTGGGCTTGAACGCGTCTTCTTCCGTCAGGCGTTTCATATGGCAGCCTCGCTTTTGGCTTCTCGAAAAAGAAAGCGATGGCGCAGCTGACGTACCCTGCACCCGTGGCCGATATGATATCTGCCCACGCCACTGCCTCCGCACATCTTGTCCAAGGCTTCTTTGGCCTTGTTGATCGTCAAACGCCTCGGTGGTCAGGAACGGGTGTCGCCGCGCGAATGAGCCTCACCGCACCCGCACACACCGCCGCCGCCGCCGGGTGACGACCACCTCGGCGGCGAAAGGCTCAGTTCACCCGTTCGATGGCCAGGGCGACGCCCTGCCCCACCCCGACGCACATGGTGGCAAGGCCGTAACGGCCCCCGCTCACCGCCAGTTGGCGCGCCACAGTGCCGGCGATCCGCGCCCCGGACATCCCCAGGGGATGGCCTAGCGCGATGGCGCCGCCATTGACGTTCACTTGGGCCGCATCGTCCGCGATCCCCAGTTGGCGCAGACAGGCCAGCGCCTGGCTGGCGAAGGCCTCGTTCAGCTCGATGGCATCGTAATCCTTGGCGGCGATGCCGAGACGGGCCTGCAGCTTCTGCACCGCCGGCACCGGCCCCATGCCCATGATGCGCGGCGCCACACCGGCGGAGGCCATGCCGAGGATCTTGGCGATGGGCGTCAGCCCATAGCGCGCCACCGCATCGGCGGAAGCCAGCAGAAGAGCCGCCGCGCCGTCATTCACACCCGAGGCGTTGCCGGCCGTCACCGAGCCGTCGGCGCGCACGATGGGCTTGAGCTTGGCCAGGGTCTCGGCCGAGGTATCCGGGCGGGGATGCTCGTCGGCAGACACCACCACTGGCGCCTTGCGGTCCGGGATGGTGACCGGGACGATCTCGCCGGCAAAGAAGCCCGACTGGGTCGCCTTCGCGGCGCGCTGCTGCGAGCGCAGGGCAAAGGCATCCTGATCGGCGCGGCTCACCTGGAAGTCGTCGGCGACATTCTCGCCGGTCTCGGGCATGGCATCGACGCCATAGGCTGCGCGCATGGCCGGGTTGATGAAGCGCCAGCCGATGGTGGTGTCATGGATCTCGGCGCTGCGCTGGAAGGCGCTCTCGGCCTTGCCCATGACGAACGGCGCCCGGGTCATGCTCTCGACGCCGCCGGCAATGGCCAGATCGATCTCGCCGGCCCGGATCGCCCGCGCCGCCGCGCCCACCGCATCGAGGCCGGAGGCGCACAGGCGATTGAGCGTCACGCCCGGCACGCTCTGCGGCAGGCCCGCCAGCAGCAGCGCCATGCGGGCGACGTTGCGATTGTCCTCGCCAGCCTGATTGGCGCAGCCGAGGAACACCTCATCCACCGCCTCAATCAGCGCCGGATGCCGCTCCGTCAGCGCCCGGATGGGAATTGCCGCAAGGTCATCGGCCCGGACCTTGGAGAGTGCGCCGCCGAAACGGCCGATGGGCGTGCGGGCGAAATCGCACAGGAAGACGTCGGTGCTGCTCATGCGTCCGCTCCATGCGCGAGGCGGGTGCGCTCGTCAAGAGCGCGCAGCACGTCCAGTTCTTCCGCCGTAGCCGGCGGGGTTTCCACCACCTGCTGCGCGAACAGCACCGGCCAACCGCAGGCGTCGCGCACCTGCTCGGCGGTGACGCCGGGATGCAGGCTGGTGACGGTGAGTTCGCGGGTCACCGGGTCCGGCTCCATGACGCACAGATCGGTGATGACGCGGGTCGGCCCCTTGGTGGTCACGCCCAGATCCTGGCGGGCGGTGCCGCCGGTGCCGTGACCATAGGAGGTGATGAAGGGCAGCACCGGCACGAAGGCGCGCTTGCCCATGGCCATGGTGATGAAGATCTCGCCGCAATGGGTGGCGATTTCCGGCGCTCCGCCGCCGCCGGGCAGGCGGACCTTGGGATGATGATAATCGCCCACCACGGTGGTATTCAGGTTGGCAAAGCGGTCAATCTGGGCACCACCTAGAAAGCCGACAGTAATGCGTCCGCCCTGTAGCCAATAGCGGAACATTTCCGGGACAGGCACCGTGGTCAGAGCGGTGTCGCACAGCTCGCCGTCGCCGATGGACAGCGGCAGAACCTCCGGCTTGGTGTCGATGGTGCCGGATTCATAGATCAGTGTGATGCCCGGTGCATGGGTCAGCCGCGCCAGATTGCAGGCGGCGGACGGGGCGCCGATGCCGACGAAGCAGACGTCTTCATTGCGCAGCGCGCGGGCTGCGGCGATGGTCATGATCTCGGACGGGGTGGCAGGCGTCTGGGCCATGGTGCTTCCCTCAGGCCGCGTGCGGTGCGCGGCGCACCAGCTGGGCGAAATGGTCGGGGGTCTTTTCCAGGACATTCTCCCGGATCCAGGCCAGGAAGGTGTCGCGGTCGCGGGAAATGGCGTCCCACGCCTTGTAGAAAGCGTTGGCGCGCTTGTAATAGCCGGTGGCGTAGGAGGGATAGGCCCCGCCCGGCACCACGGCGATGGCGGCGATGGTCCAGTGCGGCAGGATCACCGCATTGGGGGAGCGCGGGCCGAAATCGTCCACAACTTCTTCGACGGTGACGATGGCGCGGCGGGCGGCCAGAACCGCCTCCTTCTGCACCCCGACGATGCCCTCCAGCAGCACGTTTCCGGCCCGATCAGCGCGCAGCGCATGGATGATGGCCACGTCCGGTCGGATCGCCGGGACGGTGGCCAGGACCTCGCCGGTATAGGGGCAAGTCACGGACCGGATGCGCGGATTGACGTGCGGCAGGTCCACGCCCTTGTAGCCGCGGAACACCGCGAACGGCAGGTTGGCAGCGCCCGCCTCATAGGCATTGGCCATGGCGGCGTGGGAGTGTTCCTCCAGCGCCAGGGGTTGCGGCCACTGGTTTTCCACCGCGTCGCGCAGGCGGTGCAGGGAGCCGACGCCAGGGTTTCCGCCCCAGGAGAACACCAGCTTGTCCGCGGCACCGACGCCGATCAGCTGATCGTAGATCAGGTCGGGGGTCATGCGGATCAAGGTGAGGTGGCGGCGGCCCTGGCGGATGATTTCATGGCCAGCGGCGTGCGGAATGAGGTGGGTGAAGCCTTCCATGGCGACGGTGTCGCCATCCTTGAGGCAAGCCTCCACCGCCTCGGACAGACTGAGGAACTGAACCAACCGCGCCTCCCATATTGTGCGCTATACGCACATAGTTCGAATTTTCTGCAGCATGGAATCTGGCGCGGTCGGCGTCAACGGCCTTTGCAAAATATCGCACGTTGTGCGATATTCGCACATATCGATGGTGGGGGCGCAGCGTTCGATGGTCAGCAGCACGACATCCGGCACACCGGATTTCCACCCGCGCGACATGGTCGGAGGGCTGGAAAAAGGACTTGCCATCATCGAGGCGTTCGATGAGGCACGGCCGCGATTGTCGCTCTCGGAAGCGGCCGAGATCACCGGCCTGACGCGGGCGGCGGCGCGGCGCTATCTGCTGACGCTGACCAAGCTCGGCTATGCCGAATTCGATGGCAAGTTCTTTTCCCTCAGCCCGCGCATTCTGCGGCTGGGATATGCCTATGTCTCCTCCTCGCCGCTGCCTGCGCGCCTCCAGCCTTCGCTCGAGCAAATATCTGCAATCACAGGGGAATCCTCCTCCGCCGCGATCCTGGATGGCACCGAAATCGTCTATATCGCCCGCTCGGCCACCAAGCGGATCATGTCCATCGGCCTGGGGGTCGGGACCCGGCTTCCGGCCTATTGCACCTCGCTCGGGCGGGTGCTGCTGGGGCAGTGTGAGGAGCCGGGTTTGAGCCGCTATTTCGCCAATGCCAAGCTGGAGCGGCGCACGCCCAAGACCAAGGCCACCGAGAGCCAGTTGCGTGCCGCCATCGCCAGCGTGCGCGAGAGCGGATATGCGCTCAATGACGAGGAGCTGGAACTGGGCCTGCGGTCGCTGGCGGTGCCGGTGTTCGACAGCCAGGGGCGGATCGTCTGCGCCATCAATGTGGGGGTCCAGGCCGCCCGCATGAGCGTCGCCGAGATGCCGGAAAAGCTGCTGCCGCCCCTGCTCAAAGCCCAGGACGACCTGCGCCGGATCGTCTGAAGTTCTTTCATCATCAATATGTTATGACAGCGCCGGGCACGAGGCCCGGCGCTGTTTTTCCTATACCCACAACGGCCGCAAACGCCCCTCAGAAGATCAGCCCCACATGGCTGGCATCCAGCGTTCCGGTGGCGGTGAAGCCGAAGCTGATCTCGGCATCGGCGCCCACGGTGCCGTTCCAGGCGGCGTTGCGGATCACGTAGCCGTCGGCGTCGTGGGAGACGATTTCCGCATTCCAGATGCTGGAAATCTCATTGGTCATCTCCAGCTTCATCTGCCATCCGCTGGTGGGAATGGTTCCGTCATTATGGACCGCAACACTGGCGTTGAACCCACTATTCCACGCATCGACCACCGTGAGTGATCCATGCAATTCCCCATCGCTCGGCGTCGTCGGTGTGGTGGGGGTCGTGGGCGTGGTGGTGGTGCCGTCATTGTCCACGATGGTGGCGGTTCCCGTCCCCTCGGCGATGGTAATTCCCACAGGATTACTGAGCACAACGGCGAAATGCTCGCTCGTCTCCGCCACCTTGTCGGCGGTGATCGGGATCGAGATCACCTTGGTGGTTTCGCCCGGCTGGAACACCACCGTACCTGTGGTGGCGGTGAAATCCGCCGCGGAAGCCGCGTCGGATGCCACCGTATGATACTCGACACTCACCGCGACCGTTGATGCTTCCGACAAAGTGACCTGAAACTCCGCATAAACACCCGCCGGAGTCTCCCCGCTGCCGTCCAGGGCCGGGAACGGCGCCTCGATGGGGGTGAGGTAGACCATCTTGTTCTCGTTCACCGAGGTCCAGTCATTCTGCAGGATGCCGCCGGTGTCGGTGGAGTTGGGGTTCCACGACCAGAAGGTCCAGCTCGGCCCGTACTCGCCCTCGGCGGTGTCCTTGACGCCGTCATTGTTGAAGTCGCCGCCGAGATAGGCGGTGATGACCTCGAACCAGGCCACGTCCTTGGGATCGGTGAGCTTGGTGCCGAACTCGCCGATGTAAACCGGGGCGATCTCCTCCTTATAGATGAAGCCCCACATCTGGTCGAACTTGGCCGGCAGGTCCTCGGCGAAGTCGGCGCTCTGGAACCACGACTGCTCATAGATCGAGTTGGGATAATCGTGGGCCGAATAGACCAGCTTGTTGTCCACCTCCAGCTCGATGGGATAGTCGCGCACCCCCATGAGGTTGCCGCCCCACCAATAGCTCTGGCCCTCATAGGTGCCGATGCCCTC
>CALRNP020000238.1:0-8526 GCA_943369575.1 Azorhizobium sp. AG788
CACTGGTGAAGCGCTTGTCCAATTGGCCGCGTCTGGTGGAACAGGCTGCCGCAGCACGCGAGCCGCATCGCGTGGCATTTTATTTGCATGACGTTGCGAGTGATTTTCACGGCCAGTGGAGCCGGGGAAAAGACTTGCCACATTTACGCTTCATTATGGAGAATGATCGAGAATTGACCATGGCTCGGCTGGCTTTGGTCCATGGCGTAGCCGCGGTGCTCGCCTCTGGCCTCGGCTTGCTGGGTGTTGAGGCCGTCGATGAAATGAAGTGACCGTCTCGTCTCGAGCTCCGCTGCTGTCCCGCGCGGAGGTTTTCGGCGATCTGGGCGGCTAACGGGCACGATCGAGGCGACATGGGCGACGAAAGCAGGTTCCGCTACCGGCGCGACGAGAATTCCGCCACTGACGGCCGTGCGCCGCGTGCGGAGCGCCCGGCTGCGCCGGCACCGCGCGCCGAGCCCACCGGGAGCCGTGCGGATGACGCGCTGGCCGAACTCGCCAGGCTGATCGGAGACGAGGACCCGTTCGCGGACTTCGGCGACCTGCGCAAACCGGAGCCGGAACCCACCCGGGCGCGTCCCCGCGCTGAGCCGGCGCCGATGCCGAAGTTCTCCGCTCCGCCCGTCGAGCGGCGGTTCGATGATTGGCAGCCCGGTCGTCGCGGTCTGCGCGAGCCCCCGGCAGGCACGCCCGCGCCCCAGGCGCCGTCACCGCAGCCGGCTCCCGCGGCCGACGAGTGGACGGACCAGACCCGCGGATCGGTGCGGTCCGGATATGGCTCGCTGTCCCGCAAGGCGGAGCCTGATCCTCAGGCCGACTATGATTATGATGAGCCTGCTCCGGCCCCGGCGCCACGTCAGGGCGCCGGATATGCCCATGCGGCAGCGCCCGCGCATCGCCAGCCACTGGGACGCGGTCAATATACCGAGGAAGACGCGGCCTATGCCTATGGCGCGCAACGCGACCAGTATGAGGATTATGACGACGCCTACGACCCGGCCTATACGGACGATGGCTATATGCCACCGCACGACGACGATCTTTATGATCCGGAGCCGACGCAGCGCAAGAACCGCATGATTCTGGCGGTGGTCGCCTGCGGCGTCGTGCTGCTGGTTGTAGGTGTGGGCGCCGTGTTCGCCTACCGCATGGGATCGGGCGGCGACACCTCCCAAAGCGCGGCGTCACAGCCGCCGGTGATCAAGGCCGGCTCGGCACCCGTGAAGACTGCCGGACCTACCCCTGGCGCCCCGTCATCCGACGGGCAGAAGCTGATTTATGACCGCGTCGGCGGGGCGCAGCCGGGCAATGAGCGTGTGGTTCCGCGCGAGGAACAGCCGGTCGACGTGAATGCAGCGGCCGCGGCCAACCAGGCCGCCAGCGGCGGCACTACGGAGCCGAAGAAGGTCAAGACCCTGACCGTCCGGGCCGACGGAACCGTGGTAACGCCGCAAGCCGCACCTGCCCCGACCCCCGCGCGGCCGGCTGGTGTCGCCCCTGTGGCCTACGCCCCGAACCAGAACCCGCTGCCCGTGGCGCCTCCGACCCCGACGCCGGTCACGCCTGTTCCCACCACTTCGGCCGCGCCGGCCGCCACCGCCGCCGTCACGCCGCCGCCTGCTGCTCCCGCGGCATCGGGCGCCTATGTGGTGCAGGTGTCCTCGCAGAAGTCGGAGACCGACGCGCTGGGCTCCTGGAAGGTGCTCCAGTCGCGCTTCCCGCAGTTGCTGGGCAGCTACAAGGCCACGGTCAAGAAGGCCGATCTCGGCGATCGCGGCGTCTATTATCGGGCGCAGGTCGGTCCGTTCGCCACCCGCGAGCAGGCCAACGACCTCTGCAACAGCTTGCGTGCCCAGGGCGGTGACTGCCTGGTGCAGAAGAACTGAAGCCTGGCCCCTGACCGGGGCTTGCGGAAATATGGAAAGGGCGGCTCACGGGCCGCCCTTTTTAGTTTCGCTGCGTTGCTCAGGCACCTTTCCGCCACATCTTTGGGCGCGCGCGGCGCCTCAGGTGGGCTTGAGGTGGATGCCGAGGCGTCCCGCCAGATCCTGCACATATTGCCAGGCCGTGCGGCCCGAGCGGGCACCGCGGGTGGTGGACCATTCCAGGGCCTCGGGCCGCCAAGCGTCTTCCGTCATCGGAATCTCATGGTGGGCGATATAGCCCGCGACCATGGCCAGATATTCGTCCTGGCTGCATTTGTGGAAGCCCAGCCACAGACCGAAGCGATCGGACAGAGAGACCTTCTCTTCCACCGCCTCGCCGGGATTGATGGCGGTGGAGCGCTCGTTCTCCATCATGTCGCGGGGCAGCAGGTGGCGCCGGTTTGAAGTGGCGTAGAAGATCACATTGTCCGGCCGCCCCTCGATGCCGCCTTCCAGAACCGCCTTCAGGGACTTGTAGGAGGTGTCGTCGGCATCAAACGACAGGTCGTCGCAAAACACGATGAAGCGATGCCGGGAGGCCCGCACATGGGCCATCAGGGCCGGCAGGGTCTCGATATCCTCGCGGTGGATTTCCACCAGCTTCAGGCGGGGGCCGGCCGGCTCTGCCAGCGCTGCGTTCACAAAGGCATGGGCCGCCTTCACCAGCGAACTCTTGCCCATGCCGCGGGCGCCCCACAGCAGCGCATTGTTGGCCGAGAGCCCTTGCGCGAAGCGACGGGTGTTGTCCACCAACTGGTCGCGCACCCGGTCGATGCCCTGGAGCAACTCCATGTCCACGCGGTTCACGCGCGGCACCGGCTCGAATCGCGTCGGCGCGGTCGCCCACACAAAGGCGTCGGCGGCGTCGAAATCCACCTTGCCGCTTTGGGGCGGCGCGGTGCGCTCCAGCGCCTCGGCGATGCGGGCGAGGAGGGCGTGCAAGGCAGCAGGATCCATGGCGTTCGGCAATTCTGGCATCTTTATCTCCCTGGAGCGGGATTAAGGCTTGCTGCCGCGCGCGACAACCTCCGCACCGCGGATGGCGCAGGGCCAGCCATGCGCCGCGCGCAGGCGTGCGGTCGGTATCCTGGGAATGTTGCAGTGCGGGAGGAAAACATTAACCTGCGGCTGGGATCATGGGCACGGGCTGGAGCGATGGGAACGAACCGGAATGGGTTCGTCCGCTGATGGGGGCATCAACGGAGCACCGTATGCGACCAGGGAACGTTCAGGGCCGTCTGGTTTCCGGCGCCATCGCCGCCGCGCTTTTGAGCACGACGTCCGGTTTCGCGATCGCGGAAGACATCAAGACCGAGATCACGCGCACGGCCCATGCCGACGGCAGTTCGGCCGTCTCGGTGGCCAGCACGCCCGTCTGGCTTGATGGCACCAAGTTCGGTCTGGACCTATCGGTGGCGGCGGCCTCGGTGGCGACCGTGCAGCCCAATAAGCCGCTGCCGTGGGCGGCTACCGATGCATCTTCAGCCGCCGCTTGGGCCCAGATGAGCCTGCCGACCCAGGCCGAGTGGCTGCCTTGGGAGCAGACCACTCTGGATATGCGGGTGGACCCCACCCAGGACAGCAGCCGGCTGGGCACCACCTTCACCCGCAGCTGGGTGGTCTGGGACCACGTGACTGCCAGCTTCAACGACAGCTATGCCTTGACCCGCAATCTCGACCAGGGCGGCGGCTGGGAAACCGGCAAGTCGGTGAGCCTGGATCTCAAGGACACCGGAACGCGGGTGTCGGTGGCCGCCAACACCAGTTCCAGCGACCACGCCTGGCTCCCGTCGGCCACGGCGCAGCAGCAACTCTTCGGCCCACTGAGCCTCACCACCAGCGTGGCCAACAACGGCTCGGAGATCACCAAGTCCATCACCGCCAGCTTTCGCCATACCTGGTAGGCGGCAGCCGAGGCCGTAAGGTCAGGCCGCGTCGGAGCGCGGCTCTGACCGGCGCACGCAAGCGACGGCCTGGCGCACCACCTCAAGCCCGGCGCCGGGCACCAGTGCCTCGGTGGCGAGCGTGCGCCGATAGGCGCGGGCGCCGGGGCGGCCGCCGAACAGGCCCAGCATGTGGCGGGTGATGTCGTGCAGGCGCCCGCCCGCCTCCACATGAGCGGCGATATAAGGCTCGAAAGCCTCGACGGCGGCGAAGCTGTCCGGGTGGAGGGCGGGGGCGCCATAGATCTGCGGATCGACCTGCAGCAGCAGGTCCGGGTTCTGATAGGCGGCCCGGCCGAGCATGATGCCGTCAAGGCCGGCGGCTTCCTGCTGGGCATCGGCAAGGTCGGTGAGGCCACCGTTCAGCAGGATCGGGACCTGGGGCAGGCGGGCCTTCAGGCGCCGCACGCGGTCATAATCCAGCGGCGGCACCTCGCGATTCTCCTTTGGGGACAAGCCTTGCAGCCAGGCCTTGCGGGCGTGGACAGTCAGGCCGTCGGCCCCGGCCGCCACCACCGCATCGGCCAAGGCATCCAGCGCCAGCTCCACGTCCTGCTCGTCGACGCCGATGCGGCACTTGACCGTCACCGGCAGGGCGACGGCGGCCTTCATGGCCGCCACGCAGTCGGCCACCAGGGCAGGCGAGCGCATGAGGCAAGCGCCGAAATTGCCGCCCTTCACCCGATCCGAGGGGCAGCCGACGTTGAGATTGATCTCGTCATAACCGAAATCGGCACAGATCCGCGCCGCCTGGGCCAGCAAGGCCGGGTCGCTGCCACCCAGTTGCACCGCCACCGGATGCTCGCAATCCGAGAAGCCGAGGAGGCGATCACGGTCGCCATGGATGACCGCCAGGGCGGTGACCATCTCGGTATAGAGCAAGCTATGCTTGGTCAGGGTGCGGTGGAAGGCGCGGCAATGACGATCCGTCCATTCCATCATCGGGGCCACGGCGAAAATGAACGGTCGAGTCTCGATCATGCTTCGATTTCAAGGGGTTGGAGCGTGCCATGCGCGGCGGCGCTGCGGAGCGGGGCCAAGGGCCGCCTGCACCATGATGCGACAAACCCCAATGGTGGGTGCTGACCGCCTCCGGGTCAAGTTCCCCGCACTTCCGGCGTTGCGCCACCGTGTCATAAGACAAACCAACGCCGCCGCCGGTTGAGACACGGCGGCGATGGTCCAAATCCCCCTTCAGGGCCCGACCGGCGGGAAGCCGTAGAGCCGATGGGCGTTGTCCACCAGGATGCGGTCGCGGGCGGCGGCGTCCGGCACCCAGTCGGCCAGCAGATCCAGCAGGTCGCCCACATTCATCATCGGCGCCCAATGGGCCACATGCGGCCAGTCGGAGCCCCAGACGCAGCGATCGGGCGCCGCTTCCGCCAGCAGGCGGGCGAAGGGGATGGTGTCGGCATAGGGCGGCCCGTCGACCGTGTTGCGATAGGCCCCCGACAGCTTCACCCAGCCACCGTCGCGCACCAGCCCAAGCAGGGTCTGGAAGCCGGGATCGTCCAGCCCGCGCGAGACCGGGAAATGCCCCCAGTGATCGACCACGAACGGCACCGGCAGCGTTGCCAGCCGCGGGGCGAGGGTCATGAGGTCACGGGTGTCGGCGAGGAACTGGAGATGCCAGCCCATCTCGCGGGCCAGCGCCGCATAGGCGTCGAGCTGCTCCAAGCCCATGCCGCCGCCATACAGCGTATTCAGCCGCAGGCCGACGATGCCGCCGTCCTTCAGCGCCGCCAGCTCGCGGTCGGGCAGGCCGAGCGGGATCACGGCGATCCCGCGCAGCCGCGCCCGGTGCGCGGCCAGGGTCTCCAGCATCAGCCGGTTGTCGGTGCCGTGGACGCTCACCTGCACCAGCACGCCATAGGTCATGCCGGTGGCGTCCAGCATGGCCAGATAGCGCTCCGCTGTGGCCTCGGGCGGGGTGTAGCTGCGGGTGGCGACGAACGGATAGGCCGGCGGCAGGCCGATCACATGGGCGTGGGTGTCCACCGCCCCCGCCGGCACGCGGTAGCGGGTCGGGCCGTGGGGATGGGGATCCGGCCCCGGACAGGCCGGGGCGGAGGCGGGAGAGGGATCGGCGTCACGCATCGGCAACGAGCACCTTGCCACGGGTTTCCGGGAGCGCATAAGCGGCGACGAAGAACACCACATAAGCGATCACCGCGAAAATGCAGATCGCATTGGCCAGCGTGGTGACCTGGGAGAGATAGCCCACCAGGAACGGAAACAGGGCGCCGATGCCGCGGCCGAAATTATAGCAGAAGCCCTGGCCCGAGCCGCGCAGGCGGGTGGGGTAAAGTTCGGTCAGGAAGGCGCCCATGCCGGAGAAATAGCCGGAGGCGAAGAAGCCGAGCGGGAAGCCCAGCACCCACAGCACTTCATTCGAGAGCGGCAGCTGGGTATAGGCGGCCACCACGATGATGGCGCCGATGGAGAACACCAGGAACAGGTTCCGCCGCCCGAAGCGATCCGCATACCAGGCGCCCACCAGATAGCCGATGAACGAGCCGACGATGAGAGCCGCCAGATAGCCGGTGGAGCCGACGATGGAGAGCTTGCGCTCGGTGGTCAGGAAGCGCGGCACCCAGAAGGTGATGGCATAATAGCCGCCCTGGCAGCCCATGGAGACCAGCGAGGCCAGCACCGTCACCTTGAGGATCGGGCCGCGGAAGATCTCCAGGATCGAGGGGCGGTCGCCGGCGGCGGCGATCTTGGCGCGGGACTGCGCCGCCACTTCCGGCTCCTTCACATAAGCGCGCAGATAGAGCACCAGCAGCGCCGGCAGGGCGCCGATGGCGAACATCCAGCGCCAGGCCTGCTCCGCCGGCAGCAGCGAGAACAGCGCCGCCTGCGCCAGCACCGCCAGGCCCCAGCCGATGGCCCAGCCGGACTGCACCGAGCCCACGGCCCGGCCGCGATATTGCGCCCGGATGGTCTCGCCCATGAGCACGGCGCCGGCCGCCCATTCGCCGCCAAAGCCGAGGCCCAGCAGGGCGCGGCAGATCAGCAACTGGTTGAAGTCCTGCACGAAGGCGCACAGCAGCGAGAAGAAGGAGAACCAGAGAATGGTGAATTGCAGCGTGCGTACCCGGCCGATGCGGTCGGCGATATAGCCGGTGCCCCAGCCACCCACCGCTGAGGCCAGCAGCGTCACCGTGCCGGCGAGGCCGGCGGTGCCGGCATCCACGTTCCACAGCTTGATGATGGTGCCGATCACCAGCGGGTAGATCATGAAGTCCATGCCGTCGAGCGCCCAGCCGGTGGCGCAGGCCCAGAAGGTCCGTTTCTCCGGAACGGTCATGTCCTTGTAGAAGCCGGTCAGGCTCGTATTCTCGATCGGAACGATCGTCGGGGTCGTCGACATGCTCAGCCTCCCTTGCCGCGCTTTCGTCGAGCGCGTGCTGGGGTGGGAAGGTGGCGCGGGCGGTCCTTCGCTGTCTGCCGAAAAAATGCCGTTTCCCGCCGGTCTCCGGCCTCGCCTGTCAGAAAATCAGCTTCGGCCGCAGCGGATGCGCCGGAATTGAGCCGGGCTCATGCCGGTGGTGGTGCGGAAGGCGGAGCCCAGGTGCGATTGCGAGGAAAAGCCGACCGCAATGGCGATTTCCGCGATGGACATGCCGGGGGCAGAGAGCAGGTCCTGCGCCGCTCGCACCCGCTGCTCGGTGACGAAGCGATGCGGCGTCAGCCCGGTGGAGCGCTTGAAGGCGCGCAGGAAGGCTGAGGGGCTGAGGCCCGCCACCGCCGCCATGTCGGCCAGCGAGATCGGCCGGCCGGGATCGCTGCGCACGAGGTCCGTGAGCCAGCCGAACCGGCCGAGATCCAGTGCCGGGGCCGGCTGCACGCGCTGCGGCTCCCCATAGCGATCTGCCAGATGCAGCGCCAGGGTATAAGCGAACTGCTCGGCCATCAGCGAGCCGCCGGCGCCGGCCTGGGCGCTGGTTTCCACCAGGCGCTGGGCGCAGAGCGAGAGCAGGGGATCTTCCACGTCCCAGGTGGTGTCCTGCAAGACCACGGGCGAGGGGCTGCCGCGCGCCGCGCCCACCTCGCGCATCAGCACGTCATCCAGATAGAGCAGCACCAGCGTGCCGCTATGGTCGGGCACCGCATCCACCACCACGCTGCGGCCGGGCTGGCCGATGCGGAAGCGGCCGGCGGCCACGGGGCCATCCCGCCGAACCCGGTCGTTCTCGATCAGCACATGGCGGCGCACGTCGTAAAGCGTGATCGCCACCATTGCGACCGGAAGCTCGCCGAACTGATAGATGTGCGGGCCGACCACATCGCTCAGGGTCGCGGCAAAGCCGGCGGTCGACCACAGGTCCACCAGTGCCGTCTGCTTGCGGCCGGTGACCCGTTCCGCGTGCTTGATGGGATTCAGTCTCATGCGAGACACCGCTTTCTGCCGGCGGCGATCTCCGCACAGAAATCCGCTGTTCGCAATGGCAGACAGCCGCGCCATGCAGAGCTTTTCCATTGGTCGGCGCCGGCGTCGTGCCTGGGAGGTGTTGCGATGCAGCAATTATGGCAAGTAGATCGATGGCGCAGGCCACGCCAGTTGCTGGAGAGAGTCGAGTTTTTCAGAAAGAGAAGCGGGCGTGTGCGGTCACTCAAGCGGTAACCTCGCTCCAAAATGGAACCGAAACTCACAG
>CALRNP020000239.1:0-8516 GCA_943369575.1 Azorhizobium sp. AG788
GCGCGAGGAGCGCACCCAGCGCTTCCTCGAACGCTTCACCGCATTCCGGATCTGAACCCATCATGCAATTGACCGGCAAGGGCGCGCAGACGCCGAACCACGATGCCCGCAATGACGGCGTGGTCATCTGGCTCAACGGCAAGCTGGTGCAGCGGGCCGAGGCCATGGTCTCCATCTTCGATGCCGGCTTCGGCCTCGGCGACGGGGTGTGGGAGGGCATCCGCTACACGGAAGGGCGCTTCGTCTTCCTGGAAGACCATCTCAAGCGCCTCCAAGCCGGGGCCAAGGCCATCGCTCTGGATATCGGCCTGGATCGCGCCGGCCTCACCCGCGCGCTGCAAGAGCTGGTGGACGCCAACCGCATGACCGACGGCGTGCACATCCGCATGATGGTGACGCGCGGGGAAAAGACCACCATCCACCAAGACCCGCGCAATGCGCTGGGCCGGCCCACCATCGCCATCGTCGCCGAGCACAAGCTGCCCGATCCGCAGATCAAGCGCGAAGGGCTGGTGCTGGCCACCTCCCCCGTGCGGTGCAGCGCGCCGGATAGTTTTGATCTGCGGCTCAATTCCCACAGCCGCCTCAACCTCATCCAGGCCCTGCTGCCGGCCATCGCCGCCGGTGCCCATGAGGCGGTGATGCTGGACCCACACGGCTTCGTCTCCAGCTGCAATTCCACCAATCTGTTCTTCGTCAAGGATGGCGCGGTGCTCACCTCTACCGGGCGTTATTGCTTCAAAGGCATTACGCGCCAGAAGGTGCTGGACCTGTGCGCCGTGCACGCTATTCCCGTGCGCGAGACCGATTTCACCTTGGCGGAGGCCTATAATAGCGAAGAAGCCTTCGTGACCGGCACCTTCGGCGGCCTCACCCCGGTGGCGCGGCTGGATGGCCGGGCCATTGGGGCCGTGGGCGAACGCCCGGTCACCGAGCGCCTGTCGGCGCTCTATGACGCGCTGACCCGCACGCCATGACATCGCTCACCGCGCGACTGGCGGACTTCACGGCCACCCTCACCCTGGCCGACATTCCCGCCGATGTGCGCGAGACCATCAAGCTGCATCTGCTGGATACCATCGGCTGCGGCCTGGCCGGGGCCAGCTCGGATCTCGCCCGCCGGGTGCTCGCCAGCGTGGAGGCCGAGCATGCGCGCGGCCCCTGCCCCGTGCTGGGCACCGCCACATCCCTGGCGCCGGCAGGCGCGGCCTTCGCCAATGCGGCGGCCATGAATGCGCTGGACCATGACGACGGCTTCGAAGTGGACGGCAAGGGCATGGGCCACCCCGGCGCCACCCTGGTGGCGGCGGCGCTGAGCGGCGCTGCCGTTTCAGGCGGCGATGGTGCCACCCTGCTCACGGCGCTGGCGGCAGCCTATGAGATCAACGGCCGCGTCATCCTCTCCATGCAGCCCAGCTACGCCCGCTTCCTGCAGGTGTATGGCGTGTGCCAGCATCAGGCCCTGGGCGCCGCCGCGGCTTTTGGCCGGATGCTGGGGCTGGACGGCGCGCGCATGGCCAATGCCCTGGGCTTCGCCGGCACGCTGGCGCCGGTGCCGAGCCTGCGCAAATACAATTGGCAGGCCCGGCCCCTGGTCTCGTTCAAGGATTTCAACGCCCCCGCCGCCGAAGCCGGCGTGCGCGCCGTGCAGCATGACCGCGCCGGGCTGATCGGCGCCGCCGACGTGCTGGATGGCGACAGCGGCTTCTGGCGCATGATGGGCTCGGACCAGTTCGACCCCGCCCTGTTGGCCGATGGCCTGGGCGACATCTGGTGGGCGCGTCAGGCCAGCTTCAAGCCCTATCCCACTTGCCGCTGGATGCACACGGCGCTGGAATCCTTCGAGGGCGTGCGCACCGATCGTCCGCTGGCCCCCGACGCCATCGAGGCCATTGAGGTACTCACGTCCGCCGGACTGGCGCGGGATTTCATGGAGGTGGCGCCCCGCACCCTGGTGGATGCGCAATTCAGCCTGCCCTTCGCCCTCGCCAGCCTCGCCTTGGGGCGGCCGAAGGAACGCTGGTATGCGGACCTCTCGGCCTCCGACACCGCGCGCGCGGCACTGGCCGCCCGCGTCTGGGTGCGCAAGGATGCGGAGATTGACACGCAAATGAGCGGCGAAGCCCGTCGCCCCGCCGGTCAGGTGCGGGTGATGGCGTTCGGGCGTTGGTTCGACGGTCCGCGCCTGATCTATCCGCTGGGCTGCACCGAGCGGCCCATGGCGCCGGAGACGGTGGTGACCAAGTTCCGCGCCAATGCATCGTGCGCCCTGCCGGCGGATGCGGTGGAGCGGATCGAGCAGACGGTGATGCATTTGGAAGATCAGGCGGACCTTTCCCCACTCCTGGGCGCGGCGAACGCCTGAGGCATCAGGTTGCCGTCCGCAAGGGCTTTTTAATCAAAAGGTGATTTCTGAGGTAGAACCACTGCGGCGTCAGACAGGCGATTGTAGCACCCATGCCGAGCCCTAGCTTCAACCAATCCCTGGATGACCTGCGCCGATGCTTCGAGCAATCGCCGGAGCCCTCGTACAAAGTTTCCAGCTACTTTCCAGCCTATGTGGAGCTGTTCGGGCATCTGCGCGGCACCGCCTGCACGTTCGTGGAAACCGGCGTCCTGAACGGCGGCTCACTGTTCATGTGGCGGGAGTGGCTGGGCCCGCAGGCGCGCATCATCGGCGTCGATCTCAACCCCGGGGCGCTGAAATGGCAGGCGCACGGCTTCGATATCCTGATCGGCGATCAGGGCAGTCCGGAGTTCTGGAAAGAGACCTTCAGCCAGATCGGACCGTTCGATGCCTTTCTGGACGATGGTGGCCACCAGTCGTTCCAGCAGATCGTCACGGCCCAAGAGGCCATTCGCGCCGCCGGCAAGGAATGCGTGGTGGTGGTGGAAGACACCTGCACCAGCTTCATGCAGGAATTCCAGCGGCATCGGAACCGCTCATTCCTGGAATTCTCCAAGGACGCCACCGACGTGCTGCTGGCCAACAGCACCCACTTTTTCGAGGGCCAGTTTCCGCCCATCGACAATACCGAGACCGTCGAGGCTTTCCGGCAGGTGCGCTCGATCCAGTTCTTCAGCGGCATCGTGGCGTTCAAGATCGATCCCGCCGCCGCCGAGCGTCCGGAGCTGCTGTGGAACCGGGAGCCGGAGCAGATGGCCTCCGACTTCCGCTACAATGGCGCCACCGCGGCCACCGTGGTGTGGCCCAACCCGTTTCTCTACGAGCGGGTGACCGTGCGCGGCGGCCAGGGATGAACGATCTTCTCCACGCCGCTCAATAGATGGCGGTGTGCAGCGCGCCGCTGGCGTCCATCCAGGCGCGATACATGCCCTCGCTGTTGAACGGCAACGAAATGGCGCCGGTGCGGTCCACGGCGATCAGGCCACCGGAGCCGCCCAAGGGCGCCAGTTCGGCGATGACGCCCTCGCTGGCCTTCTTCAGGCTCTGCTTGGCCCAGCGCATGCGGGCGCTGATCTCATGGGCCACCGCATAGCGGATGAAATACTCGCCATGGCCGGTGGCCGAAACCGCGCAGGTGGCGTCGTCCGCAAAAGTGCCGGCGCCGATCACCGGGCTGTCGCCCACCCGTCCCGGCAACTTGGCGGTCATGCCGCCGGTGGAGGTGGCTGCCGCCAGATGGCCGAAGCTGTCCAGGGCCACCGCGCCGACGGTGCCATGCTTGCGGGCGGCATCGCCATCGTCGGCCGCGCCGCTGGCCCGGCGCTCCAGTTCGCGGGCGAGCGATTGCTGGCGGGCTTTGGTGACGAAATAGTCGGGCGGCATGAATTCCAGGCCCGTGTCGCGGCAGAAGGCTTCGGCGCCCGCCCCGATCAGCAGCACATGCTCGGTCTTTTCCATCACCGCGCGGGCGGCGAGGATGGGATTGCGCGGGCCGCAGATGCCCGCCACCGCACCGGCGCGGCGGTCGGTGCCGTCCATGATGGCGGCGTCCATTTCCTGGGTGCCGGCGCTGGTGAGCACCGCACCGCGTCCGGCATTGAATAGTGGATCATCTTCCAGCGCCATGACGCTGGCGGTGACCGCATCCAGCGCCGTGCCGCCGTCTTGCAGCACCACCCGCCCGGCATTGAGCGCCGCCATCAGCCCGGCGTGGTAGTCGGCCTCGCGGGCGGCCGTCATCGCCGCCCGGCGTAGGGTGCCGGCGCCGCCGTGCAGAACAAGGACGGGGGCGAAATCGGAAACGCAATCGGATACCAGACCGGACATGGGGCTTTCCTTGGGGGATTTCCTCACCGCAGAACGGCGGACATGGCGGACAGAGCGGTCATCCACCCCACTGCCTCGGCCGCATCGGCGCAGGCGAAGGCGAGCGTGGTGGCATCCAGCCGCCGGGCTGGCGGCAGCACCGCCCCCTGGTCGGCCAGCGCCGGTGAATTCATGACGAACTCCGCCACGAACGGCCCCTCGATGACGAACGGCTGCATGGCGCGGCGGTTTCGTACCGCGCGCGCCGCCCCGGCGGCGATGGCGGCGCGGGCCTTGTCCACCGAGATCTGCCGGGCGGCGCGATTGCCCAGCGCCGTCTTCACGCACACCGCCTCGGCGGCGGGGAACAGCTCGGCGGCTTCCGCCACCAGGCGGTCATCGCCGGTCACCAGCGCCACCGGCACGCCCAACTGCCCGGCATAGGCGCCATAGATGCCCGGCTCGCCCAGCGCGCGGCCGGCGAGCCGCACCTCGCGGAAGGCGAAGCTGTTGGTGGTGTGGGCCAGCACGCCGAAGCCGCCCGCCGCCGCATGGTGGCCCACCAGGAACAGCGCCTCAAAGTCCCGCTCCAGCCCCGCCGCCATGTTGAACGGCTTGGGCTTGCCGAGGATGAGATCGGCGCGGGCATCCAGCAGTTCGGGCAGGATGTTGGTCATCGGCCCGTGGGCATCATTGACCAGCACCTCGGTGGCGCCGCCCTCGAACGCGCCGGCGATGGCGGCGTTGACCTCCTCGGTCATGAGGCGGCGGGCGCGCTCATATTCGGCATTGCCCGGCGTGCACTGTTGCGGCGAGACGACGCCGGCCACGCCTTCGATGTCGGCGGAAATATAGACTTTCATCGATTTTCCTTCAGCCCAGCACATCCGCCAGCGACGGGCGCATATGGCCGTCGCGGCCGAGGGTGGCGGGGGCGGCGAGGAGGGCGTTCAGCACGGCCTCCTGGGTGGCATCGGCCGCCGCGCGGAACGGCAGGTCGATGCGGTTTTCATTGAGCATTGTGCGCGCCACCAGATCGGCCCGCTCATCATGGGCGATGCGCTGGGCGGTGGAGAAGGCGAGCGCGATGTCGCCGGAGCCATTGCCCCAGAACGTCCCCAGCCGCGCCAGCCCAGCCCCGCAGCGCCGGGCGATGCGCTTCAATTGCCGGCTCTCCAGCGGGATGTCGGTGGCGAGCACGATGATCACCGAGCCGCGCTCGGGCGCGTCCGCCGCCGCAAAATCGCTCTTGCGCAGCTTCGGCACCACGGGGCGGCGGCCGTCGGGCAGCATCAGATCCCCGGCGCGGCCGAAATTGGCCAGCACCAGCACGCCCAGATGATGATCGCGCCCATCCAGCGTCAGCAGCCGCGAGGCGGTGCCGATGCCGGCCTTGAAACCGAAGGCGCTCATGCCGGTGCCGGCGCCCACCGCCCCTTCCGCCACCGGACCATGGGTGGCGGCGTCCAGCGCGGCATAAGCGTCATCGACGGTCAGCGCCATGGCGCGGATGTCGGAGAGCCAGCCGTCATTGCATTCCAGCACGATGGGATTGACCGTGCCGGTCTCGCGGCCGATGTCCGGGTTCGCCGCCATCGCCCGCCGGGCCAAAGCCTCGAAGCCGGTGCCGACGCTGAGCGTATTGCCCAAGAGCAGCGGCGTTTCGATCTGGCCCAGTTCCTCCACCTGGATCAGGCCGCAGCTCTTGCCGAAGCCGTTGATCACCTCCACTGCCGCCGGCAGCTTCTCCCGGAACAGGTCGCCCGCATGGGGCAGCACGGCCGTGAAGCCGGTGCGCACGTCGCCTTCGATCAACGTGCGGTGGCCCACCCGCACGCCGGGCACGTCGGTGATCGCATTGAGCGGCCCCGCCGGCAAGGTGCCGCAGGCGAGGCCGAAATCGCGGGCGCGGCGCACCTCAGGCCATCCGCAGCTTGGGATCCAGCGCATCGCGCAGGCCGTCGCCGAACAGATTGAAGGCCAGCACGGTGAGGAAGATGGCGAGGCCCGGAAAGATGGTGACGCTGTCCGCCACCCCGATATAAGCCCGCCCATCCGCCAGCATGGCGCCCCATTCCGGGCTCGGCGGCTGGGCGCCGAGGCCGATGAAGCTGAGACTGGCCGCGGTCAAGATCGAGGTGCCGATGCGCATGGAGAAATAGACGATGACGTTGGGCAGCGCGCCGGGCAGCAGATGCCGCAGCATGATCACCCGGTCCTTCACGCCGATGGCGCGGGCGGCATCCACATAGACCGCGTGCTTCAGCGACAAGGTCGAGCCGCGCGCCAGCCGGGCGAAGATGGGCACGGAAAACACCGCCACCGCATAGATCACATTGTCGATGCCCGGCCCGAGAATGGCGATCACGCCGATGGCCAACAGGATGCCGGGGAAGGCGAGCAGCACGTCGCACACCCGCATGATGGCGCTGTCGATCAGTCCGCCATAGAAGCCCGAGATCACCCCCAGCGAGACGCCCACCAGGCCGCCGAGCGACACCGAGAGAAAGCCCACCGCCAGCGAGATGCGGGCGCCGAAGATGATGCGGCTGAACACATCGCGGCCATAGGCATCGGTGCCGGCCCAATGGGCGGCGGAGGGGCCTTCCAGGATCGCCATATAGTCCGGCGTCGAGGGGTCATAGGGCGCCACGAACGGGGCGAAGACGGCAACGCCCAGCAAGATGAGCAGGAAGGCGCCGGCGATCAGCGCCACCTTCTGCCGGCGGAACCGGCGCCAGAATTCGCCGAGCGGCGTGCGCATGTCGCTGGCGGCGGCGACGGGCACGGGCGCGGGGGTGGGGGTGGGAGCGGAGGTCGCGGCGGTCATTTGTAGCGGATCTCCGGATTGGCGAAGGCGTAGAGCACGTCAACCGCGAGATTGATGAAGATGAATTCCAGCGAGAACAAAAGGATCTCCGCCTGGATCACCGGATAGTCGCGATAGGAGACGCTATCGACCAGCAGGCGCCCAAGGCCCGGCCAGCTGAACACCGTTTCCACGACAATTGAGCCACCAAGCAGGAAGCCGAATTGCAGGCCGGTCATGGTGATCACCGGCACCAGCGCATTGCGCAGGGTGTGCTTCCAGATCACCAGCTTCTCCGGCACGCCCTTGGCGCGGGCGGTGCGGACATAATCCTCGCGGGCGATCTCCACGAAGGCCGAGCGGGTGAAGCGGGCCATCACCGCCGCGACGCCAAGGCCCAGCGTGAAGGCCGGCATGACGAAATGCTGCCAGGTGCCGTAGCCCCCCGTGGGCAGCCAGCCGAGCCGCACCGAGAACAGATTGATAAGCAGCAGGCCGAGCCAGAAAGAGGGGAAGGAAATCCCCGAGATGGCGATGATCATGCCGCCATAATCCTGCCAGCGCCCGCGCTTGACCGCCGAGAGCACGCCAATCAGCAGCCCCAGCACCGTGGCCCAGATCATAGCCACCACGGTGAGCCATACGGTGGGCATCAGCCGCTCGCCGATTTCGGTGATCACCGGGCGCCGGGTCTTCAGAGAGATGCCGAAATCCCCCTGCAACGCATTGCCGACGAAGTGCAGATATTGCTGCCATAGCGGACCGTCGAGACCCAGCGACGAGCGCACCGCCGCCACGTCCTCCGGCGAGGCATCGAGCCCGGCCACCAGCCGCGCCGGATCGCCGGGCAGCATGTGGACGAAGGCGAACACCACCAGGGAGATCGCGAAGATCACCGGAATGATGCCGTGGAGGCGTTTGGCGAGATAGTCCAGCATGGCGGCATTCAATCGGACGCGAAAAGGGCGGTCGCCCATGGGCGACCGGCGGATGGGGTGCCTCCTCCCGGCCTGCGGGGGAAAGTCGGGAGGAGGCGAGCGCCCGCCACCGCACGGCGGTGAGCGCTATGGGTGTCCCTCCGGGTGCGGAGGGGATGCGGGGCGGGCGCCGAAGGTTCGCGCCCACCGGAAGTCGGACACCAGCGGCACCCGTTTCACCCCCCACCCCAACCCTCCCCCGCAAGGGGGGAGGGAGAGCGGAAGGCGGACGAGCAGGCCGCGACGGCGTCATCGCGTGCAACCTGTCCCCTCCCCCTTCTCTTGAGCAAGGGAACAGCAGTCGACGCCATCCGCCCCGCGCAACCTGTCCCCTCCCCCCTTGCGGGGGAGGGTGAGGGAGGGGGGTGAAACGCCCTCCGATAAAGCCCGTCTGGGCGCTTGCCACCCAAGGGAGGAGTGCAGCCGGCGGCCCCAGCAAAAGCACTGCCCGCCCCAGACCGCCCGCTGGCGGCACCCGTTTCACCCCCCACCCCAACCCTCCCCCGCAAGGGGGGAG
>CALRNP020000240.1:0-8494 GCA_943369575.1 Azorhizobium sp. AG788
AGCGCTGCATCCAGCCTTCGACACGGGCGGGGTCGAACAGGTCACGATTGTAATTGGCCTCGACGACCAGCCCGTCCGGGCCGTTCTCCAGGTTCCAGTTGAGGTCCCAGCGCACGCTGCCATGGGCATTGGCACGCACGCTTGGAACCGCGCCGTCGAAGGCGGGCACCGCCTCCACCTGGTCGAGATTGAACGACACGCTCACCAGCGGCGCCCGCGCCGGATCGCGCCGCACACCGCTGGCCTTGACGATGGCCGACAGGGGATAGGCCGGATAGGCCATGGCCCGCGCCATCGCCGCGCGGGCGACAGCGAGGGCGTCCGTCGCCCCCATGCCAGTCAGCCGCACGGGAACGGTGGAGATACAATAGCCGCTTAGCCCCGGCTCGCCCACCATGGGCTGGCCGGCGGCGAAGATGGCGATCGCCATGTCGTCCTGGCCGGACAGATCCCTCAGCAGACGTCCGTAGGCCGCAAGGCAGAGGGTGAAGAGCGAGCAATCGCGCGCCCGCGCCCGGGCCGCGAGACGCGCCGCCACAGCCGGCGCCAGCATGGTGCGCACACTGGCACCGGCATAAGTCTGGAGCGGAGGGCGGGGCCGGTCGGCCTGCAGATCGAGGGGCGGCGGCGGGCTGGCGAAAAGGCCGGCCCAGTGTTCCGCGGCCGCCGGATCGGAAGCGGCGGCGCGGGCGAAATCCGCGAAGCGGCTGTAGGCGGCCGGCGCCGGCAGCCCTGCCGGGGTTCCCGCCCGGCGGGCGGAATAGAGCCGGGCCAGCTCTTGCGCCAGCACCTGCATGGACCAGCCATCGGTGACGATATGCGGCTGGATCAGCACCAGCGCGCAGGCCTGCGGCCCGATCCGCAACAGCGCCGCCCGCAGCAGCGGCGTTTGCGCCAGATCGAACGGCTGCGCGGCGGCCGCGCGCACCCAGGCGTCGCACGCCGCCGCGTCGGCGACGGCGGCCTCCTCCAGCGCCACGATGACCTCCGGCGCGATCTCGGCTTCGCTGCCGCCCTCGGCAAAGCCCATGCGCAGGCTGTCGTGCCGGGCGGCGAGGTCCGCCAGCGCCGCCTTGAGCGTCTCGCCATCCAGCGGCTGGGCGAAGTGCAGCACCAGTGTCTGGTTGTAGGCCGCCGCGCTTTCCGGGCTGAAGGCGGCCAGCATCCAGAGCGCCTGCTGTCCGGGCGCGGTGGCGAGCATCGTGGGCTTGCCGGGAACCTGGGCGGGCGCAGGCGCATTGCCCATCAGGCCCGCCGCAGCCAGGGCGCGGGCACTTTCGCGCACCGCGTGCGCCACCTGCTCCAGATCGCCATCGGTGTGGGCGATGGAGAGGAAGCAGGTGCGCCCCTCCCACACATAGACGCCGCGCGAAATAAGCTGCGCGTAGAACAGGTCGCTGGCGCCGACGAAGCGCATCACCGAGGCGAAATGCTCCACCCGCAGCGGGCTGCCATCGGCGGCAAGCAGGCCGTTGAGATGCTCGCAGAAGGCCGCGGTGCGTGCGTTCAGACGTTCCTGAAGAGCGGGGCCGGAGGCCTCCAGATGGGTGAGCACGGCGCAGGCCGCCGCCATGGCCAGCGGGTTCTTGTTGAAGGTGCCGGCGAAGAAGGTGCGCTCGGCCTGCGGGCCGCCAGCGGCGCCCTCGATCGGCCACATGCCGCCGTCGATGCCATCCAGGAAGGCGGCCCGGCCGGACACAACGCCGATGGGCAGGCCGCCGCCGACGATCTTGCCATAGGTGACGAGATCGGCCCGCACCCCACTCCAGGCCTGGACGCCGCCGGCGGCCACGCGGAAGCCCAGCAGCACCTCGTCGAACACCAGCGCGGCGCCGACCCGGCTGGTGAAGGCCCGCAGCCAGTGCAGGAAATCGCGCGGCTGCAAGCTCAGGCGCCGGCTCTGCACCGGCTCCACGATCACCGCCGCCAGCCGGTCGGACAGGGCCTCCAGCGCCGCCTGGCTGGCTTCGGGATCGGCATAGTCCAGCACCACCACGTCCGCCAGCATGCCCAGCGGCGTGCCGCTGGCCAGCGGCAGGCTGTCGCCATCGGGCGCGGTGCGGGCCAAGGTGCCGTCGAAATGGCCGTGGTAGGAGCCGGCGAACATGGCCACCAGCGGCCGGCCGGTGGCGTGGCGGGCGAGGCGCAGAGCGGTCATCACCGCCTCGGTGCCGCTGTTGCAAAACACCACCCGCTCGTTGCCGGTGAGGCGGGCGATGCGGGCGGCGGCTTCGCCAGCCTTCTGCGCCTGCGGGCCGAGGAACAGGCCCTGTTCCGACAATTGGCGCTGCATGGCCTCCACCACCATGGGCGGATTGTGGCCGAACAGTTGGACGCCGAAGCCCATGGTCAGGTCCACATAATCGTTGCCGTCGGCATCGATGACGTGGCTGCCCTGCCCCTTCACCCCGATGATCGGGTAGAGCATGGACTTGGTCTCGGGCCGGAAGCCGGCCACCGCGCGGCTGTCCGCCAGCACGGCGCCGAAGGCTTCGCGCTGATGGCGCGAGGCGGCCCGGCCCGCGCCATAGCGGGCGGCGAAATCGGCAATGAAGGCCCGCGCCTGCGGGCTCATGGGCTCCGGGGTCGGCACGGGCGGAGGGCTCACAGTCACCACCACGGCGGCGGAGCGCGGGGCTGCCGCCTTGGACGCGGCCGGCGCGTGCGCGGCGCGCGCGTCCACCGCCTGGAGCACCCGCGCCAGCAAAGCGCGCGGGGTGGTGAGGGTCTCGAACAGTTCGCGGCGGGGGATGGCCACCTGCCAGCGCCGCTCCAGGGTGGAAATGGCTTCGGTGAGCGCCAGGGAATCCACCCCCAGCGCGAAGAAGCCGGCCTCCCCCGCCAGCGCCGCGTCGTCCAGTTGCAGACTGCGCTTGAGAGTGGCAGCGACGGCGGCGCGCACCTCGTCCGGGCTCTGAGCCGGCGCGGTGGCTCGGGCCACCGAAGGCGCCAGCGCGGTCAGCGGCGCGGCCTCCCGTGGCGCGGTGGCGGCGATCCAGTGGCGGTCGGCGGCGAACGGATAGCCGGGCAGATGCGCGTGCGAG
This sequence comes from Azorhizobium sp. AG788, assembly GCA_943369575.1. Taxonomy (GTDB): domain Bacteria; phylum Pseudomonadota; class Alphaproteobacteria; order Rhizobiales; family Xanthobacteraceae; genus Azorhizobium. The sequence goes on from CALRNP020000240.1 coordinate 3,045, forward strand.
GTGACGCGCCACGGCCAGCGGATCGCGAGGCCCGCCACATAAAGCCGGCACAACGCCAGCGCGAAGGTTTCGCCCGCCGGCCGGTTGCGGCGCATGATGGGGACGAAATGGGCCGTGCGGCCCTGGAAGCCCGGTGCGCGCTGGGCGAGGCCGAGCAAGCTGGCGGCGGGTCCGATCTCCACCACCACATCGGCGCCGGATGCAGCGATGGCGTCCAGGCCGTCGCTGAAGCGCACCGGCTGGCGGATCTGCCGGCCCCAATAGGCCGGATCGGTCAGGTCCGCCGTCAGCGTGCCGGTCACATTGGAGACCACCGGCAGGCGTGGGGCCGACAGGCCAGCCGCGCCCACGATGTCCACGAACGGCGCCACCGCCGGCTCCATCAGAGCGGAATGGAAGGCATGGCTGGTGGCGAGCCGCTGGGCGCGGATGCCCGCCGCCTCCAGTTCCCCCAGCAGCGCGGCGAGCGCCTCGGCCTCGCCGGAGACCACCACCTCGTCCGGCGCATTCAGCGCGGCGATGGTGAGCCGGGGTTCGTAGCGGGTTAGCAGTGGCTCGAGGCGCTCCAGCGGCGCAAACACCGCAGCCATCTCGCCACCGCGCGGCAAGGCGCCCATCAGGCGGCCGCGTGCCGCCACCACGTCCAGCGCCGCCGTGAACGGCAGCATGCCAGCGATGCAGGCGGCGGACCATTCGCCCAGACTGTGCCCGGCCAGGATGTCCGGCACCACGCCGAAGGACGCCAGCCGCTCGGCCAGAGCGCATTCCAGCGCGAACAGCACCGGCTGGGCCTGTGCCGTCTCGCCGAGGCGCTCGGCGGCGGCGGGATCGGTCATCAGCGCCGCGAGATCGCAGCCAAGCTGCTGACCGGCGGCGGTGATGCGGTCACGGAAGACCGGGTCGACTGCGAGAAGATCTGCCGCCATTCCGGACCATTGGCTGCCCTGCCCGGAGAACAGGAACGCCACCTTCGGCGGCGTGGCCCCGGCGCAGCCGAGTGCGCCCAGGGCCGGTTCCTCTCCGGCGGCGATGGCCGCGAGGCCGACCAGGGCTTCCTCCCGGCTGCGCGCCAAGCACGCGGCCCGATGGGCAAAGCGTCCTCGCCCGTGCGCGAGGCCGGCTGCCATTTCGTCCAACCGTCGTTCCGGATGCACCGCAAGATCCGCCGCCAGCGCGGCGGCGAGCCGGCGCAGGCCGGCGACATCGGGGGCGGAAAAGGCCAGGATCGGCGGCAGCGCATCCGCCACCGGGGCCGCCGCCACGGCAGGCGCCGCTTCCAGGATCACATGGGCATTGGTGCCGGAAAAACCGAAGCTGCTCACCCCGGCGCGGGGATGCGAACCGTCAGGCCAGTCCATGGCGTGGTCGATGACCTGCACCGGCAGATCGGCCCAGGGGATGCGCGGATTGGGGATGGCTTGGTGCAGGGTCGGTGGCAAGCGCCGCGCCTCCAGCGCCAGCACGATCTTGATGAGGCCGGCAACGCCCGCCGCCGCCTCCAGATGGCCGACATTGGTCTTGGCGGCGCCCAGCAGCAGCGGGGCGGCGCGCGCCGGGCCATAGACGGCGGCGAGCGCCTGCACCTCGATGGGATCGCCCAGCGGCGTGCCGGTGCCGTGGCACTCCACCACCTGCACGTCCTGCGGCGACAGCCCGGCATCAGCCAAAGCGGCGGCGATGACTGCCCGTTGCGCGCCGCCATTGGGGGCGGTCAAGGCGCTGGAGTGGCCGTCATGATTGATGGCGCTGCCGCGGATGACGGCCCGGATCCGGTCCCCATCGCGCTGCGCATCCGCGAGGCGCTTGAGCACCAGCAGGCCGCCGCCCTCGCCGCGGACATAGCCATCGGCGGCCGTATCGAAGGTGCGGCAGGCCTGGCCCGGCCCCAGCATCCCCGCCGCAGCCAATGCGGCGGTGACGCCCGCATCCAGAACCAGATTGACCCCACCCGCCAGCGCCAGGTCGCACTCCCCGGCGCGCAAGGACCGGCAGGCGGCGTGGACGGCCACCAGCGAGGAGGAACAGGCGGTGTCGATGACCAGGGCCGGCCCGGTCACGTCCAGCCAATGGCTGATGCGCCCGGCGGCGATGGAGCCGGCATTGCCGATGATGGCGGCGGGAGACAGGGCGTCGGCGCGCTGGAAGCGGGTCTCGTAATCATTGGCGCCGAGGCCGAGGAACACGCCGGTGGCGCTCGGGCGGCGGGCGGGGTCGGCGGCGCCGGCATCCTCCAGCGCCTGCCATGCCAGCATGAGCGCCAGCCGGTGCTGGGGGTCCATGGCGTCGGCCTCATCCGGCCGCAGGCCGAAGAAGGCGGCATCGAAGCGCTCCACCCCGTCCAGATAGCCGCCGGACGGCAGCCCTTCCCGCTCGGGCCGGTCGGCAGGCGCGGGGCGAACCGCGTCCTGCCCCTCGAACAGCAGCGCCTTATAGGCCGCCGCAGACGGGGCGCTGGCGATGCGGGCGGCAAGGCCGACAATGGCGATGGGCTGGCTGGCGCGCGCCGCCTCGGCCCGCAGGCCGTCGAGCCGGCCTTCGAGCGCCAGCAGCAGATCGGTCACCTGCTCGGGCTTGAGCCGGCCCAGGCGCCGGATGAGGTCCGCCCGCCGATCCTCAGTCGCGCCCACTGCTGTCTCCCTCGATCATCGACAAAAGCTCTTCCAGGTCGCCGCCGGGGGCCGGAACACCGCCGGACGCCGGTGGCGCCGATGCGCCGGCGGCACGAGCGGCAGGGGCGTCGGCGGGGGCCGTGCCGCACAGATGCCCGACCATGGCGGTGATGGTCGGATAGTCGAAGGCGAATGTCTCCGGCAATTCCCGGCCGCATCGCGCGCCGAGCGCCTGCGCCAGTTCGGCGGCATCCAGCGAGGTGAGGCCCAGTTCGCCCACGCCCCGCTCCATGGAGACCTGCGCCGCCGACAGGCCGAGCCGCTGCCCCAGCCACTCGCGCAGCCATTGCCCCAGCTGCGCCGGGGCTTGCGCCGCCACCGGCGCCGCGACCGGCGCCGCCGCGCGGGCGCGCTCCCAGTGCGCGATGACCGCCAGCGCGCCGTCGCGCCACGCCTGGCGGTTGGCGCCCCGCTGGATCTTGCCGCTGGAGGTGCGCAACACCGCGCCGGGCTCCACCAGCACGATATGCGACACCTGGAGTTCCAGCCCCTGCCACACGGCGGCGCTGATGGCGTTGAACACCTGCTCAGGCTCCACGCGCCGCTGGGTGCGCTCCAATTCCTGCACCAGCACCACCTGCTCGCCGCCCCCCTCGACGGCGATGCCGAAAGCGGCGCCGCTGCCGGCGCGCAGGGCCGGATGGGCGGCCTGGGCCACCCGCTCGATGTCCTGGGGATAATGATTGGCGCCGGACAGGATGATGAGATCCTTGATGCGGCCGGTGACGCACAATTCGTCCCCGATCAGGACGCCGAGATCGCCGGTGCGCAGATAGCCGATGCCGTCGTCCTCACCGACGATGCGCACGCCGAAGGTCTCGGCGCTCTCGTCCGGCCGGCGCCAATAGCCGCGCGCGATGGTGGGGCCGCCGACCCAGATCTCGCCCACACGGTCGGCGGGTTGGCGCCGGCCAGTGTCGGGGTCGACGATGGCGATGGGAACATCCGCCAGCGGCGCGCCGCAACCGGCAATCAGGCTGCTGCGGGCGGAGGCGCGGGCGGGCACGATCCGCCCCGCCTCTAAGGCCGCCGGATCGAGCGCGAACACGCGAGGCGCCACGCCCACCGGGCTGGCAGTGACGGCCAGGGTGGATTCCGCCAGCCCATAGGCGGGGGCGAAGGCCTCGCGGCGGAAACCATGCGGGCCAAAGGTGGTGACAAAGGTGTCCATCACCTGCGGATCGATGGGCTCGGCGGCATTCATCGCCATGGTCAAAGACGACAGGTTCAGACCGGCGCGCTGCTCCGGCGGAATGCGGCGGTTGCACAGGTCATAAGCGAAATTGGGCGCCGCCGTATGGGTGCCGCCGAAACGGCTGATCGCCTCCAGCCACAGCACCGGGCGTTGCAGGAAGCTGTTCGGCGCCATCTGCACCACCGGGCAGCCGGAAAACAGCGTCTGCAACAGGCCGTAGATGAGCCCGAGATCATGAAAGGCCGGCAGCCAGCTCACCATGCAGCTCGATGGCGACAGAGCCCAGGCAGTCTCCATCCGCGCCATGTCGGCCATGAGATTGGCATGGCTCACCTCAACGCCCTTCGGCAGCGCCGTGGAGCCCGAGGTGTATTGGATGAAGCAGGTGGCGGCCGGATCGATCTCCCGCAGCGGCGCGGCAGCGGCCGCGGCGACGTCCAGGCCGCCGATGTCCTGCCAGCGCAGCGCGCCCAGCACGCCGCCCTCGGCGCGCCAATGGGCCGCCATCTCGCCGACGCCGCCGCCGGTGAGCGCCATGGCGGCGCCGCTGTCGGCGGCCACCGCCTGCAGGCGCTGAATCAGCCTATGCCGGCGCGGCGGATTGATCGGCACCGCCAGCCGGCCCGACCATTGGCAGGCGAGGAACGCCACCAGGAAGTCGACGCACGGCTGGAACACCAGCAGCACCGGGGCGCCGGGGGCGCTGTCGCGCTCCAGGAGAGCCGCGACCGCCGCCGCCCGCGCCGCCAGTTCCGCCGCCCCGCAGCGTTCCGCCACCGCGCCCTGGCTGTCCAGGAAGGTGATGGACCAGCGGGTGTCCGGCGCTGCCGCCAGCGCCGCCAGCCGGGTGGCAATGGTTCCCTCGGGCACGGCGGCACTCATTGCGCCAGCGCCTGCGGCTGGAGCTTCTGCCACGCATAATGCTGCATCATCGCCCCGTGACGGGCCGTGAGGCCGGCAACGATCCGCTCCTGCACCTCCGGTTGCGCCGCCAGCAGCGCGCACAAAGCAGCGCGATCGATGGAGAGCATGCGGCAGGGCGTGCGCGTCACCACGCGGGTGAATTCCTCGGCCTGCTCCAGCGCCGCATATTCTCCCACCACGTCGCCGGCCTCCAGCACCGCCACCGGCATGGAGGTGCCATCGGCGAGGCGAATGCTCTGCTGCGCCTCGCCCTGGGTGAGGAAGATCATCCGCTCCGCCGGCTTGCCGTCCTCGATGAGCACCGTATCCGGCCCCACCGCCTCCACCGCCATATGGGTGAGCAGGCGCTCCAGGAACACCTCCGGCACGCCTTGCAGGACCGGGCGCTTGCGCAGGCGCTCCACCAATTGCTCGCGCGTCACATTGGCTTCGGTGCCGGCGATCACGCTGCGCTGCCACAGATCGGCATAGACGCCGTCGGCCTCCAGCAGCGCCGCATGGGTTCCGCTTTCCACCACCCGCCCGTCCTTGACCACATAGACCAGGTCGGCATGCTCGCATTGGGTGAGGTCGTGGGTGATGGCGACCACGGTGCGGCCGGCGGTGACCTTGTGCAGCGTCGCCTCCACCGCCACGCGGCTGGCGGGATCGAGCGCCGAAGT
>CALRNP020000241.1:0-8440 GCA_943369575.1 Azorhizobium sp. AG788
ACTGCCTTGCCGCCTTCGGAATCCATGCCCGGTAGCAGTACGGCGAATTCGTCGCCGCCGATGCGGGCCGCATGACTGGGCTTGTCCACCAGCGAGGTCAGCACCTCGCCCAGCCGCCGCAGCAGATCATCGCCGGCGGCGTGGCCCAATTGGTCGTTCACCACCTTGAGGTCGTCGAGATCGACGATCAGGATGGTCACGGGCAGCGGACCCTTGCGCTCCAGCCGGTTCAGCTCGTCCACATAGAAGGAACGGTTGTAGAGCCGGGTCAGCACGTCATGCTTGCCCAGATACTCCAGATAGGCTTCCGCTTTCTTGCGGGCGGAAATGTCGATCAGCGCCACCTGGACCTGCGACCAGGTCTGCTCATGGCCCGGCAGCACCGAGAATTGCAGCAGAAGATGCAGCGTGGTGCCATCGAGGGCGAAGTTCACCACCTCGCGCTGCTGGAACAGCTTGCCGTCCCACAAATCGATCAATTGTTCGCGGAAGTGCGGCAGCATCTCCTCGCGGAAGATGTCGCTGAGCCGGCGCAGCAGGGTCTGCTTGTCGGGGGCGGCGAACAGATGCAGCGTCTGGCGGTTGACGTCCAGCACCCGGATTTCGCTCATGCATTGGGCGACGAATTCGGGATGCACGTCGGTGAACACCCGGAAGTCGACGATGCCCCGGTGCCGGACCGTATCAAGCAGGCGCTTAACGCCGGAAAAATCCTCCACCCACAGCGACACCGGCGAATGCTCGAACAGGCCGCGCGCATAGGCTTCGCTGAGCGCCAGCTGCCGGCGCATCTGCTGGCTTTCGGTCACGTCCTCCAGCGACACCAGCACCCGGCCCCAGCTGTCCTCATAGCCGGGCATGATGGCGGCGTGCAATTGCACGTCGCGGCGCCGGCCGCTCAAGGTGTAGTTGCAGGTGTGGCTGGAAAAGGATTTGGCGCCCGACCACAGATGCACCAGCTCCTCCGCATGCACCGAGAGCATGTCGTCGCGGAACACCAAGTTCAGGTTGGCGGCCAGATGGTCGAAATCGCGGGCCTCGAACATCTCCAGCGTGCGGCGGTTCACCTTCACCAGATCGATATGGGCGGAGCACAGCTTCACCCGCGCCATATCCTCGGCGAGGAAGCCACGCAGATCCCGCACCCCCTCCTGCCGCCAGGTTTCGAACAGGGCGCGCAGGCGGCTGTAGTCCTCGACCCAGAGCGAAACCGGCGACAGATCAAAAATGGCGGCGTCATCAAGCATCGGAGAATCCGCGAAGGAGAAGCAAGCCAGAACCGGCACCGGGAGGCGCAGGTGCACCGGGCATGAAGAGAGGTATTGAGCGACAGAATCTCTCTAGGCGGTGCGGTTGGCTTGCTCCCGGCGTGACCGGGGGCCGGGATAGTGACAGCGAACAAGGATAGCTCGGGGCTTTCTTTTGCGAAACAGCGGAGAAAATCAATGCTGATTCAATTGTGCGGTGCGCTCAATCGCGCGGCGGTTGAGTATTCTGGTATCAAGGTGCCCTGCTTGAATGGCGCGTGACGTAGCGGCAGCGTCATGCGGGCACCGTCTGCATGTGATGGTGGCAGAAGCCCCGTTCCAGCTTTAGCGCTGCAGCACATAAGTGCCAGGGGCCGGTTCCAGCGGTGCATAGCCGGCTTCCGGTGCCCCCAGCCGTGGCGGCGCCACCCGCTCGGGCGCCGAGCGGGCCACCAGCCATTGGCTCCAGTCCGGCCACCATGAGCCCGCCTGGGCCTGGGAGGCGGCGATCCATTCATCGGGTCCGATATAGGCATCCGCCGCCGCCTTCCGCCGGATGCGGAAATGGCGGTGGGCATGGCCCGGCTCGCTGACAATGCCGGCATTGTGGCCACCGGAGGTGAGCACGAATGTGACTTCGGTGTCGGCCAGGAAGTGGATCTTGTAGACCGAGCGCCAGGGCGCCACGTGGTCGCGCTCGGTGCCCACCGCGAAGATCGGCACGCGGATGTTGGGCAGCGCGGCCGGGTGGCCGTCCACGAGATAGCGGCCGCTGGCGAAGGCATTGTCCAGGAACAGCCGGCGCAGATACTCGCTGTGCATGCGGTAGGGCATGCGGGTGGAATCCGCGTTCCAGGCCATGAGGTCGATCATGGGGGCGCGCCGGCCCAGCAGATAGTCCTGCACCAGGCGCGACCACACCAGATCGTTGGAATGCAGCATCTGGAACGCGCCGGCCATCTGGTCGGCGCCCAGATAGCCCTGGTCCCACATCATGCTTTCCAGGAAATGCAGCTGGCTTTCGTCGATGAACAGCTCCAGTTCGCCCGGCTCGGTGAAGTCGGTCTGGGCGGCGAACAGGCTGATGCTGGCGAGGCGGTCATCGCGCACCCGCGCCATGGCGGCGGCGGTGATCGCCAGCAGCGTGCCGCCCAGGCAATAGCCGGTGGCATGGACCTTGGCGCCGGGGACGATGGCATTGATGGCGTCCAGCGCCGCCAGCACCCCGAGCTTGCGATAATCATCCAAGCCGACATCGCGATCCTCGGCGGTGACGTTGCGCCAGGAAATGCAGAACACGGTATGGCCCCGTGCCACCAGATCGCGCACCAGCGAGTTATGGGGCGAGAGGTCGAGGATGTAATATTTCATGATCCAGGCCGGCACCAGCAGCACCGGCTCGGCGAATACGTCCTCCGTGGTAGGTGAGTACTGGATCAATTCGATCAGATGGTTGCGATAGACCACCTGGCCGGGTGTCACCGCCACCTCGACGCCGGGCCGGAAGGCCTGGGTGCCGGCGGGTGGGGCATTGCTGCTCAGCGCCGCGAGGTCCTCCAGCGCATTCTGGACGCCGCGCTGGAAATTGGCGCCCTTTTCCTCGTGGGCGCGGGCCAGCACGTCGGGATTGGTGAGCGGGAAGTTGGAGGGCGAGGCCATGTCCAGCATCTGCCGGGCCATGAAGGCGGTCACATCCTGCGCATGGCGCGAGGTGCCCGGCACTTCGTGGGTGGCGTTGTGCCACCATTGCTGGGCCATCAGGAAGCTCTGGGCATAGAGGCTGAACGGCCATTTCTGCCAGGCCGGGGTGGCGAAACGCTCGTCGCCGGGCAAGGGCTCGATCACCGGCGGCGTCTTGGGGTCAAGGCTGGCGCGGGCCATGTAGCCGGAAAGCCGGCTGGCCTTGCGCCAGGCCTTCAGCGCCAGTTCCGCCCGCTTGCCCGGCGCGGCGGCCAGATGGATGCCCCAGTCGGCGCAGGACAGCGCCATGGCGGCGGGCGACAGGCCGCCGGTCATGCGCGCCATCAGCGCCTCGGTCATGCGGTCATAGGCGCGAAAGCCCTCCAGCCCGAGGGGCAGATCCTCCGGCGGCGGGGCGGGAATGCGGGCCGGGGCGACGGCCGGCTGCGGGATGGGATCAGTTTCGGGCGCGGGGGCAGCGACGAACGGCGCATTCATCTGGGGCGCTCCTGAGGGCGGGGAGGCAAATCGTCCGCAGGACATGGACCTTCCGGCGGCCGGCGGCCTTGAGGCGCATCAACTGGCGCGAAACAAGCGTTTTTCTGGCCCGCCCGTGCCCGTATCCCTTTGCCGGCGCAGGGCCTTGCCGCTCACATGCCGTCCTGCTCCCGCGCGATGGTGGTGGCGATCTCCACCAACTGCCGCGCGGCGCCATTGTCGGCGGAGGCACTCCACACCGCGAAGAATGGCAGGTCCGGCAGGGCGACCCGGGTTTCCACCAGCGCCAGCCGGCCGGTGGCGAGTTCGTTGGTGACGATGGCGGGGGGAATGACCGCGATCCCCAGCCCCTCGGTCGCCATATGCACCACGGTGGAGAGCGAGGCGCTGGCGTGCAGCCGCACCGCCGGCAGATCGTGGCGCGAAAACAGCGCCCGCACCGCCACATAGGGATGGGTGTTGCGGGAGAAGGTGATGATGGGGAAGGTGGCCAGTTCCTCCAGGGTTACCGGCTGGCGCTTCCAGCGGATCGACGGGCTGGCGACGAAGGCGACGGGATAGGAGCAGAGCTGCCGGTTTTCCATGGTGGGCAATGTGCTGGGGCCGAGCACGAAGGCCAGATCCAGTTCCTGCGAGGCCAGGCGGTCACGCAGGTTCGGGGTGATGTCCACCTCGATCTCCAGCCCCAGATGGGGATGGATGGTGTTCACATGCTTGAGGAAGCGCGTGAGCCAGGTGTGGACGATGGTCTCAGCCACGCCGATGCGCATGACACCGCGCAGGCTGCTGACATCGCTGAACGCCTCCAGCATTTCCGCCCGCAGCGCCAGCAGCTTTTCCGCATAGGCCAGAAGCGTGCGCCCGCGCGGGGTGGGGGTGACGATGCGGCGCTCGCGCTCCAGCAGGCGCGTGCCCAGTTCGCTCTCCAATTGCGCGATGCGCTGGGAGATGGCGGGCTGGGTGGTGTGGAGTTTGTTGGCCGCCGCCCGAAAGCTGCCCAATTCCGCCACCCACAGGAAGGTCTCCAAGGCCTTGAGATCAATCATCTTTCGCCTTTCGATAAATCCATCTTATCAAAAGTCATGCGAAATTAAAATTCGACATAGGGTTCGGGTGGTGATGACATGAGCATGATTAATGAGTGAGCAGATCCATGAAATCCCTTGCCTCCGCTATCGCTCCCGATGGGACTCCCCTGGCCACGGGGCTGCATGTGCGGCTCGCCAGCCGCGAGGGGGTCCTCACCGGCTCCACGGCCGGGTGCGCTCCGGGTTTTGTGCAGGTGAATCTGGCCATTCTGCCGGAGCGACTGGCCGGCGATTTCCTGCGGTTCTGCCACCGCAATCCGAAGCCTTGCCCTCTGGTTGCGGTGTCCGAGGTAGGCGACCCCACGCTCGCGGCGATCGCCGCTGATCTGGATATTCGCACCGACGTGCCCGGATACCGGGTGTTCCACGACGGCGAGATGGTGGCTGAGACCACCCATATTCTCGACCATTGGCGGGACGATCTGGTCACGTTCGCCATCGGCTGCTCGCTGTCTTTCGAGGAGGCGCTGATGCATGCGGAGGTGCCGCTGCGGCATGTGGAGACCGGGGTGAAGGTGCCGATGTTCCGCACCAACATCCCCTGCGTCCCCGCCGGCCCGTTCGCCGGCCCCATGGTGGTGTCCATGCGCCCCATGACCCCGGCGCAGGCGATCCGCGCGGTGCAGATCACCTCGCGTTATCCCGCGGTCCACGGCGCGCCCGTGCATATCGGCTTGCCAGAGGCCATCGGCATCGCCGACTTGTCGAAGCCCGATTATGGCGACGCGGTGGAGATTCACCCCGGCGAACTGCCGGTGTTCTGGGCCTGTGGCGTCACCCCGCAGTCGGTGATCGCCGCTGCCAAGATTGACTTTGCAATGGCGCACGCGCCGGGGATGATGCTGGCCACCGACCTGAAGAATCACGCTCTCGCCACCGGCTGATGCCGCGGAGCGCATCCGGTTCCGGCGGTGCTGTTTCCATCCAAGTTCTTGTCACACCTTCATCTTCCATCACTTCGTGCCCCGAGCCGAATGGCGCCGCAGAGCGCCGCCGGGGCCACCACCAGAGGGATACCATCATGTCGTTCACGCTGAACCGCCGCGATCTTCTCGTCGGCACCGCCGCCTCGCTGGCGCTCGCCGCCGCCATGACCCCCGCCCGCGCCCAGACCAAGGAAGTGGTCATCGGCGCGCTCTATCCGCTCTCCGGCGCCAGCGCCCAGATCGGCGTCGATGCCCAGAAGGCGTTCGAGACCGCGGTCGCCATCATCAACGAACAGTCCGATCTCGACCTGCCGCTGGCGGCGACCGCCGGCCTGCCCAACCTCGGCGGCGCCAAGATCCGCATCGTCTATGCCGATCACCAGGGCGACCCCCAGAAGGGCCGGGCCGAAGCTGAGCGCCTGATTACCCAGGAGAAGGTTGCGGCCCTGGTGGGCTCCTACCAGAGCGCGGTGGCCGCCACCGTCAGCCAGTCGGCGGAGCGCTATGGCGTGCCGTTCCTCTCGGCCGATAAGTCCTCGCCGACGCTCACCCGCCGTGGCCTGAAGTTCTTCTTCCGCGCCGCCGCCCATGACGAGATGTTCTCGGCGGCCATGTTCGATTTCCTCGATGCCCAGCGCAAGAAGGGCGAGAAGATCGAGACCATCGCGCTGTTCCACGAAGACACCATCTTCGGCACCGACAGCGCCAATGCCCAGCTGAAGCTGGCCAATGAGCGCGGCTACAAGGTGGCCGCCGACATCAAGTATCGCGCCAACTCGCCCTCGCTCACCGCCGAAGTGCAGCAGCTGAAAGCCGCCGACGCCGACGTGCTGATGCCCTCCAGCTACACCACCGACGGCATCCTGCTGCTGAAGACCATGAACGAGCTGGGCTACAAGCCCAAGGCGATCCTGGCCCAGGCCGCCGGCTTCTCCGAGCAGGCGCTCTATGACGCGGTCGGCCCGCTGGCCGAGGGCGTCATCACCCGCGGTTCGTTCTCGCTGGATCTGGCCGCCAAGCGTCCTTCGGTGGGCAAGGTCAACGATGCCTTCAAGAAGCTCTCCGGCAAGGATCTCAACGACAACACCTCGCGCGAATTCATGGCGCTGCTGATCATCGCCGACGCCATCAACCGCGCCAAATCCACCGAGGGCGAAGCCATCCGCGCCGCTCTGGTCGCCACCGACATCCCCGGCGAGAAGACCATCATGCCGTGGTCCAAGGTCCAGTTCGACGCCACCGGCCAGAACCCCTATGCGGACCCGGTCCTGCTCCAGCGCATCGGCGGCAAATTCGTCACCGTGGCGCCGGCCCAGGCGGCGGTGGCGCAGGCCATCTGGCCGATGAAGAAGAGCTGAGCGTCGGCATAACAGGAGCCGGCCCATGACAGCCGCAACCATCATCCAGAGCTTGGCCAGCGGCCTGCTCATGGGCCTGCTCTACGGCTTGATCGCCGTAGGGCTCGCCCTCATCTTCGGGCTCATGGACGTGACGAACTTCGCCCATGGCGAGTTCCTCATGTTCGCCATGTACGTGACGTTCTTCTGCTTCGCCTTCTTCGCCATCGATCCGATCCTGGCGGCGCCCATCGTGGCGGCGGTGCTGTTCGTGTTCGGGGCGGTGGTCTATCTCGGCATTGTCAGGTTCGCCATGCGAGCCAAGACCAATGTGGGCATGGTGCAGATCTTCGCCACCTTCGGCCTCGCCATCGTCATGCGCGGCCTCGCGCAATTGTTCTTCACGCCGGACTACCGCTCGATCCCCACCACCTGGCTCGGCGGCAAGACGGTTTCCATCGCCGGCATCTATCTGCCGGCGCCGCAACTGGCGGGCGGGGTGGTGTCCATCCTGGCGTTCGGCGTGCTGTACCTGCTGATCAAGAAGACCGACTTCGGCAAGGCGCTGGAAGCCACCCGTGAGGATGCCGGCGCGGTGGCCCTGGTGGGCATCGACAAGAACAAGGTGTTCGCCCTCGGCTGGGGCCTGGGTTCGGCCCTGGTGGGGCTGGCCGGCGCCATCATGGCCAGCTTCTTCTACATCTATCCCGATGTGGGCGCCTCGTTCGCGCTGATCGCTTATGTCACCGTGGCGCTGGGCGGGTTCGGCTCGGTGTTCGGGGCCTTTGCCGGCGGCATCGTGGTGGGCCTGGTGGAAGCCTGCACCGCCATGGTGCTGCCGCCGTCGCTGAAGTCCGTGGGCATCTATGCGGTCTATCTGCTGGTGGTGTTCTTCCGCCCCCGCGGCCTGTTCGGATCGATCTGATGGCAACCCCCTCCTTCACCGCGCGTCGTACGCGGCAACTGGGCCTCGCCCTCATCATTCTGGTGCTCGTCGCCTTGGTGCCGTTCGGCGTCAAGGACGTCTACACCCTGAATATCCTCATCCTCATGCTGATGTATGCGGCCCTCTCGCAGAGCTGGAACATCCTGGGGGGCTATTGCGGCCAGCTGTCGCTGGGGCATGCACTCTACTTCGGCATCGGGGCCTACACCTCGACGCTGCTCTACACCAAGTTCGGCATCCTGCCCTGGTTCGGCATGGCGCTGGGCGGGGTGATCGCGGCGGGCATCGCTCTGGCCATCGGCCATTCCTGCTTCCGCCTCGCCGGCCATTATTATGTGATCGCCACCATCGTGATCGCGGAAATCGGCCTGCTGCTGTTCCACAATTGGGACTGGGCGGGCGCGGCCACCGGCATCGAGCTGCCCATCGGTAAGGACAGCTGGGCCACCTTCCAGTTCGCCCGCAACAAATTGCCGTACTTCTACTTCGCCCTCGGCTTTGCCGCCGTCACCTGGCTGGTCACCTGGAAGATCGAGAATTCCAAGTGGGGCTATTGGTGGCGGGCGGTGAAGGACAATCCCGAGGCGGCGGAAAGCTTAGGCGTCATGGTGTTCAACTCCAAGATGGCGGCAGCCGCCCTCTCGGCCTTCTTCACCGCGGTCGGCGGCAGCTTCTACGCCCAGTTCGTCGCTTATATCGATCCGGAATCGGTGATGAC
>CALRNP020000242.1:0-8358 GCA_943369575.1 Azorhizobium sp. AG788
GCCACCCGCTGCTGCTGGCCGCCCGATAATTCATGGGGATAAGCCTTGGAGAGCCCCTCCAGCGCCACCCGCGCCAACGCCAACCGGGCCTCCGCCTCGGCCTCGCTCCGCTTGAGGCGGGAGAGGCCGAACATGACGTTCTCCAGATTCGTCAAATGCGGGAACAGCGCATAGTCCTGGAATACCAGCCCCACGCCCCGCCGCTCCGGCGGCACGAAAGCGGCGGGACCGGCCACTTCCCTGCCGTCCACGCACACCCGGCCCCGATCCGGCCGCTCGATGCCGGCGGCAAGCCGCAGCAGCGAGGTCTTGCCGCAGCCGGATTGGCCCAAGAGGCACAGCACCTCCCCCGGCTCCACGGCGAGGCTGACCCCGCGCACCGCCTCCACCGCGCCATAGGCGAGCGAGACCTGCTCGAAGCTCAGGCCCTTGGCGAAGGCGGCGGGGGTGCGGGTGCGCACGATGGGAACCTCTGCATTCATCCGGGGGCCTCAGGCACAGGGAAGAGATCGTGCGGGCGCCGCGGTACCGCTCACTCCTCGTCCTCCAACGGCGCCAGCAGCGGCGCCAAGGCAAGGTCCAGCGGCTCCTTTTCCAGCGGTTCCTCGTCGTCGCGCAAGCCGGCATCGTCCGAAGGCAAGGGAATGGAGAAGCCCTGGGGGATGCGCCCGTCCAGCAGCCCGGCGCCGCGCAGTTCGTCCAGGCCCGGCAGATCTTGGAGCGCATCCAGGCCGAAATGCACCAGGAAGGCCGGGGTGGTGCCGTAAGTGACCGGGCGTCCCGGCGCCTTGCGGCGTCCCCGCAGGCGCACCCAGCCGCTTTCCAGCAGCACGTCCAGCGTGCCCTTGGAGGTGGAGACGCCGCGAATATCCTCGATTTCCGCCCGCGTCACCGGCTGGTGGTAGGCGACGATGGACAGCACCTCCACCGCGGCGCGGGACATCTTGCGCGGCTCCACCGCGCCGGCGGCCACCACATGGGCGAGGTCGGGGGCGGTGCGCAGCATCCAGCCGCCCGCCGCCTTGATGATGTTGACCCCGCGCCGGGCATAATCGGCGCCGAGGATCTCCATCAGCGCCTCGATGTCGGTCTTGCCCGGCAGATGGGCGGCCAGCGCCGCCGCATCCAGCGGATGGCTGGAGGTGAACAGCAGCGCCTCGATGATGCGCAGGTCGCGGGCCAGCGCAACGGCGCGCTCGTCATCCGGGCGGACGTCGAACAGGTCGATGCGCGGCGCAGTGCGGCTCATGCCCGGCCCTCCGGGGCGCGGGCGCTCATGCGCCGGAGCCCGGCGCCGGGCGCGGGCGCAGCCACAAAGGCGCGAAGGGCTCGTCCTGACGTATGTCCACCTTGCCCTCCTTCACCATCTCCAGGCTGGCCGAAAAGCTGGAGGCGAGCGCGGTGGCGTGCTGCTCCGGCGTGGTGAGATAGTCTAGCAGGAAGTCGTCCAGGCGCATCCAGTCGCCCGCCGCTCCGCCCAAGAGCCGCTCCAGCCGCTCGCGCGCCTCGGCCAGCGACCACACCATGCGGGTCTTGAGCGTCACGAACGACAGCGCCTGCTTCTGCCGCTGCTGGGCATAAGCCGACAACAGATCATAGAGCGTGGCGGTGAACACCACCGGCCGGCTCTCCACCACGCTGGCATCGGGCGCGGCACGGGGAAACACATGCACGCCCAGGCGCTCGCGGGCCATCAGAGCGGCGGCCGCCGTGCGGATGCGCTCCAGATGGCGCAGGCGGCGGGTGAAGGCGGCGGCCAATTCTTCGGCGCTGGGGCCGTCTTCCTTGGGCGGCAGCGGCAGCAGCAGGCGGGATTTCAGATAGGCCAGCCACGCCGCCATCACCAGATAGTCGGCAGCCAGTTCCAGCCGCACCCGGCGGGCCTCGTCGATGAAGGCGAGATATTGGTTCGCCAAGGCGAGGATGGAAATGCGGGCCAGATCCACCTTCTGGGTGCGGGCCAGCGCCAGCAGAAGGTCCAGCGGGCCTTCGAACCCGTCCAGGTCCACCACGAACGCGCCGTCGGTGGCGGCGATGGGGAGCTGGTCCTCCGCGAAGTCCGACGCTCCGGTGTCCGCCGGCCGTTCCCCTTCGGAGGATGGCGCGCCGGACATGACCGCCTCAGGCCGCCAGGCGCAGCAGCCGCGCCACTTCGCGGCGGGCGGTGTCGGCATCGAAGGCCGGCGGCGCGTTGCGCCAGGTCAAAGCGCGGGCGGCACGCTCCGCAGCCAGACCCTCCAGTTCGGGCGCCTCGGTGGCTACCTCTTCCATTTCTTCCGCATTGCCGTTGCAATGCAGCAGCAGATCGCAGCCGGCGGCAATGGCCGCCTTGGCCCGCTCGGCCAACGTGCCGGACAAAGCGCCCATGGACAGGTCGTCGCTCATCAATGCGCCGTCGAAGCCGATGAAGCCGCGCACCACTTCGTCCAGCACCAGCTTGGAGGTGGTGGCGGGCGCGGTGGGGTCGAGATCGGAATAGACCACGTGCGCGGTCATGGCCAAAGGCAGGCCGCGCAGGGGGCGGAAAGCGGCAAAGTCCGTGGCTTCCAATTCGGCGCGGGGCGTCTCGACCGTCGGCAGGCCCTCATGGCTGTCGACGCGGGCGCGGCCATGGCCGGGAATGTGCTTGAGCACCGGCAGCACGCCGCCATCCAGCAGGCCCTGCGCCGCCGCGCCGGCCATCACGGCGACGCTGGCGGGATCCTCGCCATAGGCGCGGTTGCCGATGACGCCGTGGCCTTCCGGCAGACGCAGGTCGGCGACAGGCAGGCAATCCACGTCAATGCCCAGCGCCATCAGATCGGCGGCCATCAGGCGGGAATTGAGCCGCACCGCCGTCAGGCCATGCTGGCGGTCATGACGATAGAGCTGCCCGAACCGTTCGGCGGCGGGATATTCCGGCCAATGCGGCGGCCGCAGGCGCTGCACGCGCCCGCCTTCCTGGTCGATCAGCACCGGGGCCTGCCAGCCCAGTTCGCCGCGCGCATCCGCCACCAGATCGCGCACCTGCATGGGGTCCGCCACGTTGCGGGCGAACAGGATCAGGCCCCAGGGACGGACGTCGCGCAGAAAGGCGCGCTCGTTGGGCGTGAGGCGCAGGCCGGACAGGCCGACGATAAGGGCACGGGAGGCAGGAGCTTCGGTGGTCATGGCACGGGCCTATCGGCGTGCGCGGACAGCGTCAAGCGCGCGATGGCCGCGTGCGGCGAGGGGCAGCCCCGCCGGGAACTGGACCCTACCTTATCACCGCCGCACAGCCGGCCTCGGCGCCGCCGCCCCCTGTCCAGAACACCGGGCAAGAAAACGGCCGGGAAAGCCCGGCCGTTGGGAGTCACTCGGGAGGAACCCAATACGCTGAAACAGGCTGCCCTCAGAGCCCCGCCACATACTGGCTGGGATCCACCGGCTGCGAGCCCTTGCGGATTTCGAAGTGCAACTGCGGAGTGGTGACGCCGCCGCTCTGGCCCGCCTTGGCGACGATCTGGCCGCGGCGGACGGTGTCGCCGCGCTTCACCATGATCTCGCTGTTGTGGGCATAAGCGGTGACGAAGCCATCCGCATGCTTGATGAGCACGAGGTTGCCGTAGCCCTTCAGCTCGTTGCCGGCATAGGCCACGGTGCCGTCCTCGGCGGCGCGCACGCCGGTGCCTTCCGGCACGGCGAAGTTGACGCCGTCATTGCGGGTGCCGCCGGGCTTGGGACCAAAGCCCGAAATCACCCGGCCACGCACCGGAGCGCGGAACTGCGGGCCGGTGCCGGGACTGCGGGCATCGTCCGCCTCTTCAGCGGGCGTGACCTTGGCGGCGGTTTCGACCTTGGCAGGCGCGGCGCCGGGTTTGCCGGAGGCGGCAGGCGCCAGCGCAGCCGTCGTCATGGGCGAACTGGTCACCGCTGCGGTCTTCGGCGGGGTGGTGGCGGCGGGAGCCACGGCGGCCACCTGATTCGGCTTGGGCGCAACCGCCGGGGCAACCGGCACGGCAAGGGGCGTCGCCGCCAGGTTCTGGGGCTTGCTGCCCAAGGTGGTGGCCGCAACCGGCGCCGGGGCCGGCGTTGCGGCCGGATGAGCCTGGGTGACCACCGGAGCGCCGGCGCCGGGAATGACCAGGTGCTGGCCGATGCGCAGGGCGGCATCGGGGGCCAGACCGTTGGCGGTGGCGATCTGCGAGCGGGTCACGCCATAGCGGCGGCCGATGGAGGACAGGGTCTCGCCGGAGGTGACCACATGGGTGCCGGCACTGGCCGTCGCCACCGGCGGTGCCGCAGGCACGGCCGGCGGGGGAGCCGGAGGCGCGGAGGCATAGCCCGGCGCGCCATAGAGCGGCTGGCCGCCGCCCGAGCCATAGGAGGCGGTGGCGGGAGCATAGGCTGCGGGCGGAGCACCGGCCACGGACGGGGCGCCGATGGGCGCCGCATCCACGCGAGAGGTGGGGGCCGCCCCAAGGGAACCCGTCACATCCGCATTGCCCTGGCGGGGCAGGCCGACGGACGGCGCGGCAGAGGCGGTTTCGGTGAAACGGGTCGCATCGGCACTGCATCCGGCCAGCCCAACGGCCATCAGACCGACCGCAGCAAAGCGAGCAATCACAATACGTCCCACGGGTTTGCTGGAAGATGTCATGTGACCTGACTCGCACGCTTCGAACATGTCGTGGAGTAAAGGCCCTATGGGTAAACGACCGCTTAAGTACGGCGGCTGTGCGTAACAATTGCGGCCATGTGACGATTCTGCCACAGTCCCAGCGAAAGCTGAGCCGTGGTGAATCCAGCGCCCGCGCGGCTCACTGGCCGCCGGCGGGCACGGTGGTCAAAAGGCCGGTTGTGGAGCCCACGGTGCCCGAGACCGTGCCGCCCAGACTGTGCATCTGGGCGCCGAGATTTTCACGGGTGTTGGCGTCAAGCACCGCCACCGGCGCCGAGATCACCAGGCCCGCCGCCTGCCCGATGCTGGAGGCCGCGCCCGTGGTCACCTGCACGATGCGATCGCCCACCCCTTCGCGATTGTCGGTGATGGTGCTCTGCGAGGCCAGCCGGGCGCCGATCAGTTGCACCACGTCCGGACTGGCGGCGAACTTGCCGTGGTTGAGATTGTCGGAGGTGTTCAGCTTGGTCAGATCCAGCACGGTGATGTTGCGGGCGATGAACTCGCTGCGATAGGGCTCCTGCTCCGGATTGACCTGCCCGAGCCGGGCCGTGGACCCCCATACCCGCTGCGACACCTGCAACGCCCGGTCGTCTTGGGAAACGAACACGGTGACGTTCGGCATCGGCGTGCCGAGGTCCTTCCACTGCTGGCGGAAGATGTCCACGTCCACGTCCGGCGCCGCCAGCATCACATTCTTGATCTTGGGCGGAATGCGCCCCCGGCGGATACCCATCTGGCGCAGCGCCTCGAAGGTCACCCAATTGCCCATGGAATGGGCCAGGATCGAGATTTCGCCCACCGCCGGATCCTTCGCCAGGCCCCCCAGCAAATCCTCCAAGGCGTCGCGAGAATAGACCGCGCTCTCGCGGTCATAGCCATAGGCCAAAAGGCTGCCGCGCGAGGGCCAGGTGAACAGCACCGGCGTCACATTGGCCCCGGAATCATGGACAATCTGGGCAAAGCGGAACACCGCGTCGTCAAAACGGCTGTTGTAGCCATGGACGAACACCAGCACCTGATGCTGAGGCCGCTTGGCCACATCCGCATGCAGCCACGCCAAGGCTTGCGTGCGGTCCATGTCGCGGGCGCCGGTGACCACGAAATCGGTGGCGGGATTGCCCGGCACGCTGCGCGGCCATTGCACGTCGCCCACCTTGCGGATGGAGTCCGGAGGCAGCGAGACCGTGATTTCGGCGAAGCTGGGCGCCGTGCCGCGCTCGCCGGTGAACATGTCGGGTCCGTCGGTGCGGGCGCGGGTGGTGGCCACCGCGATCTGTACCTTGCTGGTGCCCGGCACCTCCGTGGTAACCGGAATCAGCACGCCCGGCGGCCGCCCGGCGCAGGAAACCAGCGCCAGCGATACCATGACGCTTGCAGTCAGCGCGGTCAGCCGTCGAACTCGGACCACGGCCTGTTCCTTTGATCGTACCACCGCGCGATTTGGTAGAGCATCGGGCCAGCACGCGCAATGCAACGCTATGTGGACGGGCCGGCGGGCGCCAAGCGCCCGCCGGGTTGCGCCGGCTCTAGAAGTCCACGTCCATGGACAGCAGGAAGGTGCGCGGTGCCCCGACGGCGAACGTGCCGAAAGAAGCCACGCCCGACCAATAGGCGGTATCGGCCACATTCTGCACCGAGGCCCGGAAGGTTGTGCGGTGCTGGTTGATGGTGGTCACATAACGCAGGCCGAGATCCACCCGCGTCCAGTCCGGCAGCCACTGGGTGTTGGCGGTGTTGATATATTGCTTGCCGGTATAGATCAGCGCGCCGGTGGCGGTCAGGCCGGTCACCCAGGGCAGGTCCCATTCGGCGCTGATATTGGCCTGCACCGAGGGCACGCCGATGGGGGTATTGCCCACATTGGCGAGTACGGCGGTCTGCGTCAGCATGCCCTGCATCAGGGTCACGCCACCGAGAATGCGCACGCCAGGCATGACCTCGCCGAAGGTCTCCCATTCGATGCCGCGGATGCGCTGCTCGCCGCTGACCGAATAGAGACTGGCGCTGCTCAGTTCCGCGCCGGGCTTGGTGATCTGGAACACCGCCAGCGTCGTCACCAGCTTGCCGATCTCGGCCTTGACGCCGATTTCGACCTGCTTGGACTGGTAGGGCGCGAACACCTCGCCGGAATTGACGGCGGTGACCGGAGCCACGTCGCCCTTGCTGAGGCCCTCGATATAATTGGCGTAGAAGGTCAGGTTCTGCAGCGGGCGCACCACCAGGCCGGCCATGGGCGAGACCGCGCTTTCGTCATAGGAGGTGGTGCGCGCGCCGGTGGTGGTGGAATAATTGTTGGACTGCACGTTCTGCAGCCGCGCCCCCAGGGTCAGCTGGATGCGCTCATCCAGCACCGAGAGCGTATCGGCCAGCGAGATGCCGCTGAGGGTACTGTCCGACAGCCGCAGCATAGCGGTGGGGAAATAAGCGATCGGCGCGCGGGCGATGGGATTGTAGATGTTGGAGAACACCGTGCCCGGGCTGGCGGGAAAGGCCCGGTTCTGGGTCTCGTCATAATAGGAGCCCTCCAGGCTCACCGTATGATGCACGAAGCCGGTATCGAACTTGGCCCGGCTGCCCAGATCATAGGTGTAGCGATCCACGTCCAGATTATAATACTGGACCGCCGAGCGGGTATCGCCGGCCGCATTGGT
This sequence comes from Azorhizobium sp. AG788, assembly GCA_943369575.1. GTDB lineage: Bacteria > Pseudomonadota > Alphaproteobacteria > Rhizobiales > Xanthobacteraceae > Azorhizobium. The sequence continues at coordinate 7,294 of CALRNP020000242.1, forward strand.
GATGGTCGGCAGGCCGAAGAAACGCTCCGCCCCCGAATTGGCGGCCCCCACATTGGCGAACACCATCCAATTGTCGGTGAGGTCATATTCATTGCGCCACAGCACCGAGCGATCGTCGGTCTGTGACCATTCCCAGGACTGGGTGACATTGTTGCGCCCGTTGGGTGCGGTCGGCACCGCCACGCCGCTGGCCATCTGGAACGGGCGCACCGGCGCGGTGATGTTCTCGTTCTGCGCCAACAGATAGAGCCAGGTGCGATAGCGCGTGCCCTGATAGTCCAGCGCCAGCGCCCCCACCTGCATGCGCTCGGCCTGGTTCTCGAACACCGTGTCGCCGGCCCCGAGGCCGCCGGAAAACCGCACCCCGAACTCGCGGCCCTCGCCATAGCGGCGGGCGATATCCGCATGGCCGCTGACATTGCCGTCGGAGACATAGCCGGTGCTCAGGCGGGTGAGGTCTTCGCGCGCGATCTTGGGCACGATGTTGATGACGCCGCCGACGCCGCCGTTCGGCGACATGCCGTACAGCAAGGCGCCGGGGCCTTTCAGCACCTCGATGCGCTCCACATAGTCATTGAAGATGCGGAAGCTGGGCGCCACGCCATAGACGCCGGCGAACGCCACCTCCCCCGCCGTGCCCTCGTTGAGCGGCAGGCCACGGATATAATAGGAATCCACCATGCCGCCACCGGGACTGGTGACGCGCACCGACGGATCCAGGATCAGCGCATCCGCCGCCGTGGCGGCCTGCCGGTCGCGAATGACCTCGCTGGTATAGGTGATGAGGCTGAAGGGGGCGTTGAACACGTCGGTGGTGCCCAGCAGCCCCAGATTGCCGCCCCGCGCCACCTGGCCGCCGGCAAAGGCCGGCGGCAGGTCGCCGCGCGGCGCCTCCCCCTGCACCACCACCGTATCCAACGCCACATCGCTGCCGGCCTGCTGCGCTGCGGCCGCACCCGTCCAGATCGAGGATGGGATTGCCAAAGCCGCAAGCGCGATGCCGGAGCACAGATGGCGGCGGCGGCGAGCACGTCCAGACGGACGACGTGACATTTCGGAGCCGCA
>CALRNP020000243.1:0-8231 GCA_943369575.1 Azorhizobium sp. AG788
ATGGTGGCGACCTTCTTGTAGCCCTGCTTCAGCGCCCAATCCGCGAGCGGACGCGGGAACTGGCTGGCGGTATAGCCGGCGACGCGGATGACATTCTTGATCCGGTTGCGCTGGGTGAGATCGTCGGCCGCGATGATTGGGATGAAATAGGGCATGCCGTTGCCCTTCACATAATTGGCCACCGCCAGGCCGGTATTGGCCAGCAGATTGCCGAACAGCATGCTGACATTCGACTGCTCAACAAGCCGCCGGGCCTTCTGGAGCGCGGTATCGGGATTGGCGGCATCGTCCTCGACGATCACCTCCACCTTGCGGCCGGCGATCTCGTTGCCGCGCTCTTCCCAATACATGTTGAAGCCGTCCACCATCTCCCGGCCGCCCGCCGCCACCACGCCGGTGAGCGGGGCCATGAGGCCAATGCGGATCGGCGCCCCCTGCGCCTTGGCGAGATAGGGTTTGGCCACCACACCAACGGCGGCGGCCGCGGCACTCGTCTTCAAAAACGTCCGGCGATCCATTGTTCCACTCCTGTCGGTTCGGTCTGGTCGGTCTTTTTTTGTTTTGCGTCAGCGTCGGCGAGTGAGGAGATCCCGCACCCGCCCGATCACCCCTTCCGGGGCGAAGATCATGATGAGGATGAACATGAGGCCGAGAACGCTCTGCCAGCGCTCGGTATAGAGGCTCACAAGGTTCTCCAGCCCGATGATGGCGGCAGCGCCGATGAAGGCGCCGAACAGCGTGCCGACGCCGCCGGTGATGGCCATCAGCAGCCCTTCAACCGACTGTGACAGCGCCACCGTGGATGGGCTGACGAAATCGTTGAACATGGCGTAGAGCGCCCCCGCCAGCCCGGCGAAGAAACCGGAGATGGTGAAGGCCAGAAACAGATGCAGCGAGACGTCATAGCCCAACGCCCGCATCCGGCTCTCGCTGTCGCGGATGCCCCGCAGTGTGAGGCCGAACGGCGAGCGCACGAAGCGCCACATGACGATAGTGATCAGCCCCACCACCGCGAACACCGCATAATAGAACGGCAGATGCCCGGCCAAGGCCTCCGGCCGCACCGTGCCGCGCAGGCCGTTCTCGCCGCCGGTGACGGACGTCCAGCGCAGGCATACGCCCCACACGATCATGCCCAGCGCCAGCGTCAGGAGCAGGAAATAGACCCCCGAGGTGCGGATCGCCAGCAGGCCGAAGATGGCCGCAACGAGCGTAGCCGCCATCACCCCCAGCAGCACGCCCACATAAGGCGAGCCGCCCATTTGCGTCCAATAGACCACCACATAGGTGGCCACCCCGAAGATGGCGCCATGGCACAGCGGCGTGCGGCCGGTGAAGCCCGCCAGCACATCCACCGCCATGGCCAGCACGGCGAAGATCAGGATCTCGGTGAGGATGCTGACCTGATAGATCGGAACCAGCAGCGGCAGCACGGCGAAGGCCAACGCGCCCAGCGCAATGGCGACGCGCGCCAGCGTGATCTTCGGGGTTTCGGCGGGTGCAGGAGACAGGCTCATTACGCCGCCCTTCCGAACAGGCCGAGCGGTCGGAAGGCGAGGATCGCCGCCATGGGGCCGAAGATGACGAAATAGGCGAATTCGGGGAACATCACCTGCCCCACCGTATTGAGCAGGCCGACGATGAGTGCCCCCACCGCCGCCCCCACCAGGGAGCCGCGACCGCCGATGATCACCACCGCCAGCGAGAACACCAGGATCTCCGCATCGGCGCTGGGATAGAGGGTCAGGAACGCCCCGCCCACCGCGCCGCCCAGCCCGGCCAGCGCCGCCCCCAGCATGAAGGTGAGCAGGAACACCCGGCGGATGTTGATGCCCATGGCGGCGATCATTTCCGGATCGTCGACGCCTGCGCGGATCAGCGCGCCCAGCCGGGTCTTGTTGAGCAGCAGCCACAGCGCGATGAACACGACCACGCCCAGGACCAGCACGAACAGACGATATTTGGGATAGAACAGCCCCCAGAACCGCACTGCGCCGCGCAAAACCTCCGGCGTCGGCACGGTGTAGGTATCACCTCCGAAGATCACCAGGGTCATGTCGTTGAGCACGAAGGCCACGCCCAAAGTGAGCAGCACCTGGCGCAGTTCGTAACCGCGCACGAAGCGCAGCAGGCCCTGGTCCAGCGCCAGACCGGCCAGGGCGACGCAGGCCATGGCGGCGAGGATCCCCACCAGAAAGCTGCCGGTGCTGCTGGCCGCCACATAACCCGCATAGCCGCCCAGCAGATAGAGCGCGCCATGGGCCAAATTGACGATGCGCAGCAGGCCGAAGATCAGCGTGAAGCCCGAGGCCACGATGAACAGCAGCGCTGCGAACGTCAGCCCGTTCAGCAACTGGAAGGCATTGAGGCCACTCATCCGGCGCCCCCCGCGGCCAAGGCGTCAGGGCGCTCGCGCAAATACCAGTCGAAAATCTGCTCGCCAGTCATAAAGGCCACGTCGTCCTTGGCGCGGATCTCCTCGATGATCTGGCGGAAATAGGCGAGCCGATGCGGCGCACCCATGATGTAGGGGTGCACCACCAGGGCCATGATGCGGGCGGTGTCGCGGGAATCCCGATAGAGTTGCTCGAACTGGTCGTGGGCGCGCTGATAATATTCCCGCGCCGGATGATGCTGGATCAGCATCATGGCGACGTCATTGCACTCCTGGGTGTAAGGGATGTTGACTATGGGCGTGGTGCGGGTCTTCAGCACCACCGGCTGGTCGTCCATCACCCAGTCGCAGACATAATCATAGCCCGCCTCCACCAAGAGGTCCGGGGTCTCCCAGGTCTCGGTGAGGCCCGGCCCCAACCAGCCGCGCGGGCGCTTGCCGGTGAAGGACTGGATCGCCTGCGAAGTGCGGGCGATATCGTCGCGCTCGTTCTCCACCTTCTGCATGTTCTTCTGGGTGAAGCCGTGGCCCATGAACTCCCAATTGCGATCCAGCGCTGCGCGGGCAATGGGGTCATAGCTGGGAATGGCCGTTCCGTTGATCGCCAGAACAGCAGGGATCTTATTGTCGTCGAACACCTCCAGCAGCCGCCAGAAGCCCACCCGGTTGCCGTATTCATGCCAGGCCCAATTGGGAATGTCCGGGCTTGGCGATCCGCCGGCGGGCGGCGTGAGCACCGTGCGCGGCATAGTCTCGCGCGGATTCCATTCCTCCACATTGACGATGACCCACACCGCCATGCGCGCCCCGCCCGGCAGGGTCAGCTTGGGCCGCTGCGAGATGGCGGAATAGGAGATCCGTTCGGTGGGCAGCATGGTCAGGCCTCCGGAGCGCCGATGGTGAGGGTAAGGGTGCCGAAGCCCTCAATGGCGCCGATGATGACGTCGCCGGGCCGCGCCGGGCCGACACCAGCGGGCGTTCCGGTCATGATGATGTCGCCCGGCTCCAGCCGGTAGGAGGCCGAGAGGTTGGACACGATCTCCGGCACGGTCCAGATCAATTGCTCAAGATCGCCGCGCTGCTTCTCCGCCCCGTTCACCGTCAGCGTTACGACGCCCTTGGCTGGATTACCGCCCGCAGCCTTGGGATAGACCGGGCCGCATGGCGCTGAGGCATCGAACGCTTTACCCCGCTCCCACGGCAGGCGCTTGGCGCCGCACTCGCGCTGGCGGTCGCGGCGGGTCATGTCGAGGCATACCCCGTAGCCGAAGATCACGCTGTCGGCCTCGGTCACCGGGATGTTCCGCGCCGTGGCACCGATCGCCACCATCAATTCGATCTCGAACTGATAATCGTCCGTATCCGCGGGATAGGCGACGGTGGCACCATCAGGAACGACCGCATCCCGCGGCTTCTGGAAGAAGAAGGGCGGATCGCGCTCGTCCTCGGCTTCCTTCATCTCGCGGATGTGCGCGAGATAATTGCGGCCGACACAATAGATCCGCCGCACCGGAAACCGCGCCGCGCGCCCCACCACCGGCAGCGAGACCACCGCCGGCGCTGGAACGACAAAGCCAGGCTCAAGATCAGCCGTCATGCCCATGGATGCTTACGCCTTGGTCTTGCTGGCTGTGTACCAGTCGAGGATCTCTTCACCATTCCAGAACGCCACATCGCCAAGGCTGGCGGCATAGGCATAGATTTCTTCCAGATACTTGATGCGGTGCGGTTGGCCGGAAATGTAGGGATGGATCGCCACCGCCATGATCTTGGCCCGCTCGCCCCCCTCCGCATGCAGGCGGTCCAGGCTGTCCTTGAAGCGTTGCAGCCAGTAGGGCGACTCATGATTGGCCACAGCCATCATGGGGATGTCGTTATTCTCCACCGTATAGGGCAGCGTCACCAGCGGGCCCTTGGCGGTGATGATGTCGGAGGGCTCATCATCCCACACCCAGTCGCCGATATATTTGACGCCCGCTTCGGCGAGATATTCCGGCGTATCCAAGGTCTGGGTGAGGCCAGGCCCCAGCCAGCCCTTGGGCCGCTTGCCGGTGAAGCGTTCCAGGATGTCCATGGAGCGATGGATCATGCCGCGCTGATCCTCCTGCTTATGGATCGGCCCCTGGTCATAGGCATGGCCCATGAATTCCCAGCCGGCATCGCGGGCCTGGGCGGCGACCCGCTCATAATCCTCGCAGACCCGGGCATTGATGGAGAGCGTCGGGCGGATGCCCAGCTTTTCGTAGAGCTGGAAGAAGCGCCACACCCCCACCCGCATGCCGTATTCGTGCCAGCTCCAATTGGGCACATCCGGCAACAAAGCCTGACCCGTGGGGGCGGGAATAACCTGGCGGGCCATGGGCCGGCCGATGTCCCACACTTCCAGATTCACAATGGTCCACAGCACCACCCGCGTCGTGCCGGGCAGCTTCAGCGGCGGGCGGTCCACGATGGCGGAATAAGGGGCGCGCTCGCGCGGCAGCATGCTCATGGTGTCCCTCCTTGCGGTGGCGCGACCGGCAGGGCCTCCATGGCCCGGCGCAGTTCGGAAACTCCGGGGCGCAGCAGCCCCTCGAGGGTGGCGTAAACAAACGTGGCCCCGCGCCGCACCAGATCCGGCGCGGTGGCGGCGGTCGCCGGAAGTCCGAACGGCCGACCGAGAGCGGCAAGCCGCTCGATGATGTCATCCACCGCCGCCCTCAGTTCCGGGCGGGAGGTGTCGCCGAGAAAGCCCATGGAATGGGACAGATCGTTGGGCCCGATCAGGATGAGGTCGATGCCCGGTACTCCAGCAATGTCCTCCAGGTTTCGATGGCCTGCAATGCTTTCAATCTGGGCGACGAGCAAAAGGTCCGTTTCCCGCCCCTTGGTGGCAGTGCGCGCGGTTGCCACCAGGGCTGCGGCCTCGGCGGCGCTCTCGACCTGGGGCAGGACGATGCCATCCACCTTGCAGTCCAGATACCGAGTCAGCAGTGCCGGATCCTTGGTGGGTACCCGCACCACCGCGCTCATGCCCAGCGCCTGGGCGGTCCGGGCCAGGGGCGGCACGCTCTCGATGGAAATCGCCGTCCGCTCGCAATCGATGAACAGACAGTCTGCCCCGCAGGCGGCCAGCGCCTCCACAGCGGCAAATGCCACCCCGCCGGGATTGACCGCGAGGATCGCCCGCCCCTCGGCAATCGCCGTCTTGGCACGCAGGTTCATGCGGTCATCCCCACCTGCGACGTGGATGGTGCGAAAACGTCCAGCGCCATGACAGCATCCGTGTCCATCACCGTGCCGAAGGCGGTGCGAATGCACAGCAGCCCGGCCTCGTGCAGGGCGGGGCCGTCCATGGTCTCCACGCAGTCTTCCACCACGATCACCGCATAGTCGCGCACGTTGGCGGCGGTGGTGGTGGCGAGGACGCAGGAATTGGTGTTCACGCCGGTGATTAGCAGCGTGTTGATACCATGACTTTTCAGCAGAAAGTCCAGATCGGTGGCGAGGAAGCAGTCGTAGCGCTTCTTGGTTTCCACCACGAAATCACCGGGTGCAAACAGCTCCGGCATCACCGTGCAGCCCGTACTGCCCTTGATATTGTGGCGCATGACATTCTTGCGCGTGGCCGATGGATCTTCCGCGCGGGTGCGCCAGAACGGATTGGCGGCAATCTCCTGCGCATCGCGATAGGTGGTCACCAGATGGATGATGGGCAGCCTCAAAGTCCGCGCCCAGGTGAAGAGGCGCAGGTTGGCGGCGATCACCTTTTGCGCCACCTCCGGCGAGGTGGGCATGGTGGCGACCGCCATATCGAGATGGCCGCGGTGCAGATCGATCGCCACCACCGCCGCTTTGGGCGTATCGACGCCGAGACGGATTGAATGCGCTGCCGGCGCCATGGGCCCCTCCCTCTCAGATCAACGGATTCCAGCCGGTCTTCAGCAAGGCCCGCTGGTCGATGCCGAAGATATCGGCCAGCCAGTCGGTGAGCAGTTCCTGCCCCATGGTGGGGTTGTCATGCTGGCAGTGCTCGGCGCCGGTCTCGTCGGGGTCGACGATGCGGAAGGTGACGTTGACCCCGTGCTTCTGCGCATAGTCGCGGGTCTGAGTGGCCGCGCTCACGGTGAGCACGTCATAGCCGCCATGCAGGATGAGGTAGGGACACCGCATGTGCTGGAGATGCCCATCCAGGGTGAACGCCTTGGCCTTCTCCATGGCCGCCGCCATGGTGGGCGCGCCCATCACCCATTTGATGTGCGTGGCAAGGCCGAAGTCCTCGCCCTTGCCGCCCCACATGTCGTGCACATCCCAGATGGCGCCATGGGAGATGACAGCGGCCAGGCGATGCTCATAGCAACCGGCACGGGCGGCATAATATCCGCCGAGGGATGAGCCGCACAAAGCGATGCGGGCGGGGTCCACGTCATCGCGGGTGAGCAGCCAGTCAATACATTTGCCGATCGCGACCTCGGTATCGGGGCGGGCCACCACCCCATGGCGGCGCAAGGTGCCGCCCTGCCCCGGACCATCGATCATCAGCACGGAGATGCCCCGCTGCAGGGCACCGTGTGCCTGCATGAACCACATCTCGTCCTTGATGCTGTCGAGCCCGCCCATGCAGATCAGCACCGGCATCTTGTCGCCGGGAAACGGCGCGCGGACGAAGTAACCGCAGATCGGCTTGCCGTCCTCATAAGGAATATCTACCGCAATGCCGGGCGGATTGAGGTAGGAAATGAACTTTTTCGAACAGGCTTCCATCGCCTCGAAGGTGGGCAGGCGGCGCGGATCGGTCGGCTCCAGATGGAATTCGGCTTGGCGATAGTAATCGGCCGCGCGCAGCATGCAGTTCATGGCGGTGCGGATATGGCCGGCCGCTTCCGCTGCCAGCCCCCGAGCCCAGTTGCGGTCGCCGATGACCTTCCACTCCGCGTGCCAGCTTTCCAGATCGCCGGGGATCATGCGGGAGGCGGCCTGGAACACTTCGGAGACCGCGCCGCCGCCCTCCTGGGTTTCGCCGAGACCACGCCGGAACTGATAGGCCAGCCAGGGATGTTCGGGCCAGTGATGCCACCCATAGGGCTCGTAATGGGGCAGGCGGTTCTGGGTTATCTGCTCGATGGCGCCGTCGATCGCATCCATGAACTGCCCTCGCATGATGCCGACAATCGCCGGACCTGACGCAGGGTTGAATACAATCGACGCTCCGTCAAGAATTTATGTATACATTTTGTGACGCATTTCGCGGCTGGGAGCGCCCAATTCCTGGGCGCCCTACCATCACCTGCCTATGGGAAAGTCGGAAACGCGCACATCTCGCAGCGCAGCAAGTCTCTCCCCCTGCGCGGCTTAAATTGTATGCTTGCCCCGCACGTGACATGCTCGCTACCCTTTGCCCAAACTTCTGAATGCTGGACTTGCATGGCCGACATCGACCTCGACCCCATCGAACCGCCGCGGTCCGGCACCGCCACCCGCTCGCTTTCGGTTACCGACCGGATCCGCGCTTCAGTGCTGTCAGGCGATTTCGAGCCTGGCTCCCGTCTGCACGAGGTGCGCCTGTCCGAGCGCCTGGGCGTCTCGCGCACGCCGATCCGCTCCGCTTTGCAATCCCTCGCCAGCGAGGGGCTGTTGGACTATGCCCCCAACCGGGGCTACTCGGTGCGTCGCTTCCGCACCTCAGAGATCGTGGACGCCTATGAGATCCGCGCCATGCTGGAGTCGCTGGCCGCGCGATTTGCGGCCGAGCGGGGCCTGACCAGCGATGAGCGGGCGATCATCGAACGGGCATTGGAGGACGGTGACACGCTGCTAGCGCGCGATGAATTGGGCGAGGAAGAGCGGATTGCCTATG
>CALRNP020000244.1:0-8218 GCA_943369575.1 Azorhizobium sp. AG788
CCGGCGTGCGCCACGCCGTGGAGAAGGCGCGCGGCTGCATCGCCTGGAACGGGCGCCTCAGCCATTCGGCTTTGGATGACGTGATGAACGCCATCACCCGGCCGCTGGGGCTGGATTCCAACCGCTGGTCGGTGGCCTCGATCCTGTCCAAGAAACTGGCGGCGGGCTCCACCCATGTGGTGATCGACCTGCCGTTCGGCGCCCGCGCGCGGGTGAAGGGCGAGGCGGAAGCGCGCGAGATGGCGCGGCTGTTCGAGCAGGTGGGCGCCGGCCTCGGCCTCACCGTGGAGGCCATCCCCACCGACGGCAGCGTGCCCATCGGCCGCGGCATCGGCCCGGCGCTGGAAGTGCGCGATGTGCTCTGGGTGCTGGAAGGCCATGCGGAGGCCCCCAAGGATCTGCGCGAGAAGGCGCTGTTCTTCGCCAGCCGGATCCTGGCCTGGGATCCGAGCGTCGGCCCCGGCAAGGCCCGCGCTCGGGCCGAGGAATTGCTCAGCTCCGGCGCCGCGCGGGAAGCGTTGGACCGGATCGTCGACGCCCAGGGCCGCTGGCCCGAGCCGGTGCGGCCCGGCCGCCTCACCCATACGGTGATGGCCGCCCATGCGGGGGTGGTGCGTGATATCGACGGCTTCGCGGTGGCCGGCATCGCTCGGCTGGCGGGCGCCCCTGCGGACAAGGGCGCCGGCATCGATCTCAAGGCGCAACTGGGCGATGCGCTTTATGCGGGCGATCCATTGTTCGTGATCCATTCCTCCACCGCTGCCGATCTGGATGCGGCGGCGGCGCTCGCCGCCAGCTTCAGCGGCTTCGTGCTGGATGACGGTCGGCAGGTGGGCGCCGCCTGAGGTTCAGGCCGGGGCAGGGGCGGCGGCGGTCTTCAGCGCCGCGCCCAGGTGCTCGGCGAACTGGGCGGCGGCCAAGGGCAGGTTGCGGCCGCGCAATTGGCCCAGCACCAGATCGGCGGCGGGCAGGTCGCGCGGATCGATGGGGCGAATTTCGATGCCGGCGGGCATGGCCTCGGGCAAGGCGCCGATCTGGATCTGGAACGAGATCATGCCCGCATAGGCCACCAGACTGCGCAGCAATTCGAACGAATTGGCCTGGGTGGCGACGGAAAAGCGCAGGCCGGCGCGGGACAGGGCTTCCTCGATCATCTGCCGCCCGCCTGTGGAGCGCTCCGGCAAGGCGATGGGATAGGTGGTGAAATCCGCCAGCCGCACACTCTCGCGCGCCGTCAAAGGGTGGCTGGCGGGTAGCAGGGCGACGAGCCGCTGCGGCAGCGTCATCAGCGGCCGCAGGCTGGCGATGAAGGGCGGGCGGAACACCAGGATCAAGTCCACGTCATAGGTCGCCAGCAAGGCGATGCCGCGCTCATGGTCCGCCACCGTCACGTCGAAGCTCACCAGCGGATAGCGCGCGCGGAAACTGGCGATCTGCTGCGGCAGGAAGTCATGGGCCAAAGCCTGGCTGCAGGCGATCTTCACCAGGCCGCGCTTGAGCCCGCGCAGATCCTCCAACTGCGAGAGCATGCGATCCACATCGCCCAATTGCTCGCGCACATAGCGCACGAACACCTCGCCCGCCCCGGTGAGCCGCACCCCGCGCGGGCGCCGCTCCAGCAATTTGGCGCCCAGTTCCTCCTCCAGATCCATGATCCGCCGGTTGAGCGCCGAGGGCGTCACGTTGAGCCGCTCGGCGGCCCCGCGGATGGAGCCGGTGCGGGCGACTTCGTCCATGTAGCGCAGAAACCGCAGGTGACGCATGGCGGGGCAGGGTCCGAAAGTTCGTAGCCGAATAGGCTACAATCATGCACAAAATCAGCAATGGAAAGCACCACTGCGTCATCCTAGTGTCAAGGTGTGAGACGGGCGGCGTTCTGCCCGGCCGAACCGACCGGGACGCCATGGCCGCCACTCCGCCCCCTCTCAGTTTCGTGCGGCCCCAGCCCGCGCCGCGCATCCGCACCATTTCGGGGCTGCCGCAGCCGGTGGAACTGGATCTGGCCCGCGCGGCGGTGGTGGTGGTGGACATGCAGAACGACTTTCTGCATCCGGACGGCTGGTTTCCCCAGGCCGGCATCGACCCGGCGCCGCTGCTGAATGTCCTGCCCACGGTCGCCTCCGTGTGCACAGGTGCGCGGCAGGCGGACGTGCCGGTGGTGTGGCTGAACTGGGGGGTGCGCGCCGACCGCGCCGAACTCTCCGCGCCGCTGCTGGCCAAGGCTTCCGCCATGGGCACGCGGCCGGTCTATGGCGATGCCTCACCCGCCGGGCGCGGGCCGATCGCGGTGGCGGGCGCCTGGGGCTCGCAGGTGGTGGACGCTCTGGCGCCGCAGCCGCAGGACCTGCTGGTCTACAAGCATCGCCTCAGCGGCTTCTTCGACAATGAACTGGACACGATCCTGCGCAATCGCGGCATCGACACCCTCATCTTCGTCGGCGTCAATATCGACCGCTGCGTGTTCTCAACGCTCTGCGACGCCAGTTTCCTCGGCTATGGCTGCCTGCTGGTGGAAGACGCCTGCGCCACCTCCTCGCCGCCCTTCGTCACCGACGCCATCCTCTATCTGACGCGGCTGCTCTATGGCGCGACGCTGACCAGCGACGATCTTCTTCACGAATTGTCTTCTCCACAATAACAACCAGACGGGGTTTCTTCCATGACATGGACGCTGTTGTCTCGCCGCGCCCTGGCGGCGCTTGCTGCCGGTGTTGCTCTCGGCTTGTCGGTAGCGGCGCCAGCCGCCGCGGAAACCAAGCTGAAACTGGTGCTCAACTGGAAATACCAGGGGCCGCAGGGCATGTTCTTCCTGGCCCAGGATCGCGGATACTTCAAGGCTGAGGGCCTGGACGTGACCTTCGACCAGGGCAACGGCTCCGGTGCTGCGGTGCCTTTGGTCGCCAACGGCACCTATGACATGGGCTTCGGCGACATCAACGCCTTGATCGAACTGGCGGCGAAGAAGCCGGAAGATGCGCCGCTGGCGGTCTATGTGATGTTCAACCAGCCGCCCTTCACCATCGCGGTGAAGGCCGATGGCCCGATCAAGACACCGAAGGATCTGGAGGGCAAGACCCTGGGCGGGGCGGCCAATGACGGCGCGCTGAAGCTGTTCCCGGCCTTCTGCAAACTGTCGAAGATCGACTGTTCGAACATCAAGATCACCAACATGCAGCCCAACCTGCGCGAGCAGATGCTGATGCAGGGCCAGGTGGATGGCGTGTTCGGCTATATCAATACCATCCGCTTCTCCGCCAAGCTGATGGGCGTGGAGGACGACAAGCTCCGCTACATCAATTTCGGCGATTACGGCATGGATCTCTATTCCAACGCCATCATCGTCTCCAAGGCGCTGGCGAAGGACAATCCAGAAGCCATCAAGGGTTTTCTGCGCGCGCTCAATAAGGGGGTGATCGATACCCTCAAGGATCCCGATGCGGCGGTGGCGGCGGTGGCCAAGCGTGAGCCGCTGATCAAGGTGCCGGTGGAGCGCGCGCGGCTCGACGCCACGCTCAAGGCGGAGATGAACCATCCCGAGATCGCCAAGCTCGGCCTCGGCAATGTGGATCCGGTTCGCCTTGCCCAGTCCATCGACATCCTGGTGGATGCCAACAAGCTGCCCACAACGCCCAAGGTCGACCAGATCTTCTCCCCCGCCTTCTTGCCTCCGGTGGCGGACCTGCCCAAGAAGCTGTTCTGACAAAGCCCCCGGAGCGCCGCGTGACTTCGGCGCTCCTGAGCCCCCACTCATTCCCGCTCACCCCGGCCGGACGGCGTCGCGCAGCCCTGCGCGCCGCTGTCCGGCGGCGGAACCCCACGGATCGTCCATGGACCTGAAGCTGAACAATCGCGTCGTCCTCATCACCGGCCCGGCCAAGGGCATGGGCGCGGCGGTGTCCTATGCCTTCGCCGCCGAGGGCTGTCGCCTGGTGCTGCTGGCCCGCGACCTCGCCGCCGCCCGGCCGGTGGCGGATGCGGTGACGGCGGCCGGCGGGCAGGCGATCCTGGTTGCCTGCGACATCACCGATGCGGCCGCCTGCGAAGCGGCCGCCGCGCAGGCGGTGGCGGCCTTCGGCACCATCGACATATTGGTCAATGTGGCGGGCGGCTCCGGCCCCATCGGCAAGACCGGGGTGGAGACGACGCCGGAGGAGTTTGACGCCATCGTCACCCTCAACATGAACGGCTGCTTCCACACCATGCGCGCCGTGCTGCCCACCATGATGGCGCAGCGCTACGGCAAGATCGTCAATGTGGGCGGCACTTTCGGCATGCGCGGCCGGGCCGGGCGCATGGCCTATTCCGCCTCCAAATGGGGCCTGCGGGGCATCACCAAGAGCTTCGCGCTGGAGGTGGGCCAACACAATATCAACGTCAACTGCGTCGCCCCCGGCATGGTGGATGGCCCGCGCTTTCGCGAGAAGGTGTGCGCCGAGATGGCCGCGCGCCTCGGCATCACTTTGGAGGAAGCCATGGAGCGGCACGCCGCCGACTATGCGCTCAAGCGCGTCACCACCGATGAAGACGTGGCGCAGGCCTGCCTGTTCCTGGCCAGCGACATGTCCCGCCAGATCACCGGCGTCGACCTGCCGGTGGACGGCGGCTGGGCGATGCTGTGATGGAGAGCAACATGACCACGCAAATCCCCGCAGATTTGGTCATTCACGGCGGCATCGTGGTGTCGCCCGAGGGCGAGAGGGCTGCCAGCATCGCCGTGCGCGACGGCCGCATCGTCGCGGTGGGCACGGCGGATGCCATGCCGGCGGCGCGCGAGACCTTCGATGCCAGCGGCCTGCACATCTTGCCCGGCGCCATCGACGTGCATGTGCATTTCCGCGACCCCGGCTACACCCATAAGGAAGATTTCGAGAGCGGCACGGCGGCGGCGGCGTTCGGCGGCGTCACCACCGTGTTCGACATGCCCAACACCATTCCCACCGTGGCCGATGCGGCCTCGCTCGCCGCCAAGCACGCCATCGCCGGCGCCAAGGCGCATGTGGATTACGGCCTCTATGCGGTTCTGGGCGAGGAGAGCCTGGACCACATCCCGGAGCTGATTGAAGGCGGCATCATCGGCTTCAAGCTCTATATGGGCAACACCTTCGGCCGCATTCCCTCGCCCTCCACCGGGGCGATGCTGGAGGCGTTCGAGCTGGTGGCGCCCACCGGCAAACGGGTGGGGCTGCATGCGGAAACCAATTCCATCATGGAGCGCCGGCAGGCGCGCCTGACGGAAAGCGGGCGCACCGATGCCTTGGCGCATCTGGCCTCACGCCCAGCGGTGGTGGCGGTGGAGGCGGTGGCCCGCGCGGCGATCCTGGCGGAATGGACCGGGGCGCGCATCCACATCCTGCACATTTCCTCCGCCGCCGAGTTGCAGCCCTTGCGCGATGCCAAGGCCCGCGGCGTCGACATCACCGGCGAGACTGGCCCGCATTATCTGATGCTGGGCGCGGAAGATTATGAGCGCTGGGGCGGCATCATCCGGGTCAATCCGCCGGTGCGCGAAGCGGCCAATCAGGGGCCGCTGTGGGCAGCCCTCATGGACGGCACCATCGACATGGTTGCCACCGACCATGCGCCCCACACCCCGGAAGAGAAGACCCGTGCCGACATCTGGAGCGTGGATTGCGGCTTTCCCGGCGTGGAAAGCCAGATGCCTTTGATGCTGACCGAAGTGGCCGCCGGGCGCTATTCGCTCAGCGACTACGTCAAATGGAGCGCCGCCAATCCCGCCAAGGTGTGGGGTCTCTATCCGCGCAAGGGCGTGATCCAGAGCGGAGCCGATGCGGACTTTGCTTTCGTGGACCTCAAGCACCAGTGGGTGCTGGATGACGAAAAGCTGCAATCGCGCTCCAAGATCTCCCCCTGGCACGGGCGTGCCGTCACCGGCCTGCCGGTGCACACCATGGTGCGCGGGCGCTTCGTGATGAAGGACCGCACCCTGGTGGCCGATACCAAGGGCCATGGCCGCTCGGTCCACCCCCTCCAGGAGATGCCCACGCCGCAGGTCAAGCATGCGGACCAGACCCTCGCCGCCGTGGTGGCGCACACACCCGCAGGCCCGCGATGATGGGCAGCGACCTCACCAACCCCTTCGTGCAACTCCAGCAGGTCACCCTGAGCTATGGCCAGGGCGAGACGCGGGTGGATGCGCTGGGCGAGACCAATCTCAAGATCGATCGGGGCGATTTCGTCGCCCTGGTGGGGCCGTCCGGCTGCGGCAAGTCCACCATTCTGAAGCTGGTGACGGGGCTGATGGGCGCCTCGTCCGGCTATGTGTTCGTGGCCGGGCGCGAGGTGGGTGCCGAGGCGGTGCGGGTGGGCATGGCGTTCCAGAACCCGACCTTGCTGCCGTGGCTGTCGATCCGCGACAATGTCATGCTGCCGCTCAAGATCGTGCCGCCGTTCCGGGCCGAATTCCGCGCCAAGCGCAAGACCGAATTCCGCGACCGGGCCGATGCGCTTTTGGCGCAGGTGGGCCTCGCCGGCTTCGGCGACAAATACCCCTGGCAACTTTCCGGCGGCATGCTCCAGCGCGCCTCGCTGTGCCGGGCGCTGATCCACGATCCGCAATTGCTGATGCTGGACGAGCCGTTCGGCGCGCTGGACCAGTTCACCCGCGAGGAATTGTGGGCCATCTTGCAGGATCTCTGGCTCGACCGCCGGCCCACTGTGCTGCTGGTCACCCACGATCTGAAAGAGGCCGGGTATCTGGCCAACCGGGTATGCGTCATGCGCGCCCGCCCAGGGCATATCGTGGAGGATTGCCATGTCGGCTTCGCCCGGCCGCGCACCATCGACATGACCTATGAGCCGGACTTCGTCTCGCTCACCCAACGCCTGCGACACCTGATCGTGTCGGCGCGGGCCGAAACCCCGGAGATGCCCGCATGAGCCCCGCTTTGCGCCGCCGCATGGCCTCCATCGGCGTCATCATCGGCTTCTTCGTGGTGTGGGAGGTGGCGTGCTTCGCCTTCGGCGTGAAGGAGATCGTACTGCCGCGCCCCACCCAGATTCTCGCCACGCTGTGGGAGCGCTTCCCCGGCATCTGGCCCCATGCGGTGCAGACGCTCTACACCACCCTGGTGGGCTTTGCCCTCGGCATCGTCTCCGGCGTGCTGCTGGGCATGCTGATCGGCTCGTCGCGTCTGGCCTATGACGTGGGCTATCCGCTGCTGATCGGCTTTTCCTCCATTCCGAAAGTGGCGGTGGTGCCGATCTTCGTCTTGTGGTTCGGCGCCGGCACGGTGCCCGCCGTGCTCACCGCCATGATCATGAGCCTGTTCCCCATCGTGGTGAATGTCGCCACCGGCCTTGCCACCACCGAGCCGGAACTGGAGGACGTGATGAAGGCATGGCGGGCCAGCAAGATGGACATCTTGCTCAACGTCGGCCTGCCGCGCGCCATGCCCTATTTCTTCGCCTCGCTGAAGGTGGCGGTGACATTGGCCTTCGTCGGCACGGTGATTTCGGAGACCGTCGCCTCCAACGTCGGCATCGGCAATCTGATGATGATCGCCTCGTCCTCGTTTGACGTGCCGCTGGTGTTCGCCGGGCTGCTGGTGCTGGCGGTGATGGGGGTGGCGCTCTATGCGATCTTCGCGCTGATCGAGGGGCGGATCACCGGCTGGGCCCATCGCAAGGACGAGGTGGCGCTGGGCTGATCCGCCCGCGTGCGGCGCGCACAGTCATGGGTGCCATAATACCGCTCTGTGAGGTGTGCGGTTGTGCAACGCAGCATGCGGGTCAACAGTTGATGCAACCCTGAAGCAAGGTAGCGGTCGGAGAACTGAGTCATTCGCGATTTGCGCGCCGGCTTCCGATCGCGCGTGGCGTGCCTCGGGGGATGACCGTGACCATCAAGCGCCTTCTTTCACTCTCCATTCTGTTCATCGCGGCGATAGCCTGCGCCTTGGCTCTCACTATGGCGGTGCGCCAGTATGGCCAGCTGACCGCCAGCGCCAGTGCGAATCTGCGTTTGCAGACCATCCGCGCTTTGGCCGACATTCCCCGGGTGATGAACCCCGAGCGCGGCCTGACCACTCTGGCGATCCAGACCCAGACCCCCGAGCAGGCGGCACGCACCGATCTGCCGGCCTACCGCGCTGAGACCGAGAAGGTGCTGGCGGAAATCCGCGCCCGCACCAATGCCACCGTGGGCGCATTGGAAGATGCCGACGCGCTGGTGGCGGTGGCGAAAGAGCTGGAAGCGACC
>CALRNP020000245.1:0-8192 GCA_943369575.1 Azorhizobium sp. AG788
AAAGTCCCGCCCGCGCTCAATCTCGCTGGGGGCGGGATCGACGTCCAGCATATGGGCGATGACGTGCTGATGGCCCCGGCGGTCCACCGGCGTCATGCGCAGCACCTGCTTGGCGGCCCGGACCGGCGCGGCATAGCTGTAGGTGGTGGTCTGGCGGATGTCGTAGAGCATGGCGGCCTCAGGAGACGCCGGGCCAGGAGACCGGCTGTTCCGGCCCCTGAATGAAATAATGGGCGCTGATCTCGTCCGACAGCCGCAGCAGGTCGCCCTCCATGGCCTCGAAGTCCTTCAACTCGAATGAATCGGCAGTGCGGGCGATCAGATCGGACAGGATGCGCGCCACCAAACGCTCGGACAGCGAGGGCGGCGCATCGCGATCGCGGCCCGGCAGCACCCGCAGATGGTCGGCAATGCGCTGGATCTGGAACATCAACGAGCGCGGATTGTCCGGGTCCAGCAGTACCAGATCCAGCACCGGGCCCCGCGCTTCCATCATCACATAACGGGTGCGGTAGGTGATCTGGCTGTCCGCCAGTTGCAGCAGCACGTTCAAGGCGCCGCGCGGCGCCTCCGGCTCGGCGAAGGTGCGGGAAAAGCGCAGCAAGGCGACGGAGCGCTCGATGCGCCGGCCGATCTCCAGGAAGCGCCAGCCGGCGAGACGGTTCATGTTCTCGCTGGCGAGACCGGAGAAGGCCGCGACGATGCGTAGTCCGGCGTCCGCCCGCTCATGGGCATCGGCCTCGGAGGCGGCCGCAGGGATCGGCGCGGTCAGGCAGCTTTCCAGGTCCAGCAGCGCACGCCAAGCATCGGGCGAGAAGCGGTCGCGGATCACCGAGGCGGCAGTGCGGGCATTGCGCACCAGTTGCGGCAGCGCCCCCGGCAGATCGGAGCGGGTGAGCGCGGCGAGGGCGTAGCGGCCGGGGTTGGCGCGGGCGAGATCGCGCGGCATGGCGCCCCAACCGGACAGCAGGCTGAGCAGGCGCGTCACCAGCGGCCCGGCGGCGGGCTCCACTTCCGACAGGCGACCCACGAGGGCCCGCACCACCCGCAAGGTCTCCTCGGCGCGCTCCACATAGCGGCCGAGCCAGAACAGATTGTCCGCAGCCCGGCTGGGCAGCGTGCCGGACGAACGGCGGATGCGCACATTCTCCGGGCTGGGCATCAAGGTTGCGGAGGACACCGCCGTATCCGCCAGCACCCACACATCGGCGGAGCGGTCGCCGCGCTGGATGGAGAAGGCGCGGGCATCCAGGCTTTCGGAGATGCGGCAGAAGCCGCCCGGCATCACCGTCCAGCCCTCGTCGGTCGCGGCGAGGAACACGCGCAAGGTGAAGGGACGCGGCACCAGCCGGTCGCCGCTCCACACCGGCATGGTGGAAATGCGGGCGATGTCCTGGCCCACCAGATCGGCGCCACGGCGGGCCATGATCGAGGCCAGACGCCGCCGCTCGGTGACGCCGAGATCCGCCCCCACCACGGAATTGCGCCGTGACAGCCCGGCCACCGGCGCGCCGAAGGCGGAGGTGATGACCAGATCGTCGAGATTTTCCATCACCTCGGTGCGCTCGGCCTCCTGGCCGCACCACCAGGTGCCCACATGGGGCAGGATCAGAGAACGGCCCAGGATATGGGTGGCGAGACGCGGCAGGAACGCCATGAGCGCCGGGGCTTCCACCAGACCCGAGCCCAGCGCATTGGCCATGGCCACCCCGCCTTCGCGCACCGCCTGCACCAGGCCGGGCACACCGAGGCGGGAATGGGCGTTCAATTCCAAAGGATCGGCGAAATCCGCATCCAGCCGGCGCAGCAGCACATCCACCCGCCGCAGACCCGCCACGGTGCGCACGTTCACCACGTCGCCCCGCACCGCCAGATCGCCGCCTTCCACCAGCAGGAAGCCGAGATAGCGGGCCAGCAGCGCGTGCTCGAAATAGGTTTCGTTGAGCGAGCCCGGCGTCAGCAAGCCGATGCGGCCTTCGCCGGTGGAATCCAGCTTCAGCAGCGAGGTGCGGAAGCTCTGGAAGAAGGAGGCGAGGCGCTCCATGCGCAGGGTGCGCGAGACATCGGGGAGCGCGCGGGTCACCGCCAGCCGGTTCTCCAACGCATAGCCGACGCCGGACGGCGCCTGGGTGCGATCGGAGAGCACCCACCAGCGGCCATCGGGGCCGCGGCCCACATCCGCCGCATAGAAACGCAGGAACCGCCCGCCGCGCGGCTTGACGCCCACCATGGGGCGCAGGAATTCCGGGCTGCCCGCCACCGCCGCCGCCGGCAGCGCGCCATTGGCCACCAAAGTTGCCGGGCCGTAGAGATCCGCCAGCAGCGCTTCCAACAGCTCGGCCCGCTCCACCAGCCCCTTAGCCAGTTGCGCGAAATCGGACTTTTCCAGCAGCAGCGGAATATGGCTGAGGGCCCACGGCCGCTCGCCCCCGCCCGCATCGTCATAGACCCGGTAGAAGACGCCGGATTCGCCCAGATAGCGGTCGGCGGAGGAGAAGCGCCGGCGCAGTTCCTCAGGCCCCAGTTCCGCCAGAGCGCCGAGGAAGCCGGTCCAATGGGCGCGGGGATGGCCGTCCGCATCCATCATCTCGTCGCGGACTCCGGGCAGCGTCTGGTAGCCGCCGAGAACGCTCTCGACCGCCGCCTGCTCGAATTCCACGGTGCGGGTCTCCGCCTCGGACACGCAGTTTCCCTTCTCTCACAGCCTGCCGGCCCGGATTGCGCCTTGTGAGCACCAGCCCACCAAACGGACGCATTCCGCTGGCCTAAGGCTGCGGTTGGGGCTCATGGAGGCGCAGGGGCTGAGCTTAGCGCGAATAGCCCCGTCACCCAGCGTTAAAGATGCGCTGCACGCGCTTTTTCGGCGGTTTGCAGCACAATGATGCACCGCGGGGCACGCGGCGCCCTAAAAGCGCCGTCCGCCGCGCCGGATTCCGGTGATCGACGCCCCGGCTGCCTCGGGCGCCGGTCAGCCGGCGCCCGCAAGCGAACCCGCCGGGCCTAGAGGCCCATGGGGCGGCGCAGATCCAGGGTCGTTGGGAACTCGTCCGCGGCGTTTTCCATGGGCACATGGGCCACACCGGGGGTGTGGCCATGGTCCTGGAAGCGGGCGAGACGGCGGGCTTCCGCCTCGTAGGAATTGACCGGATAGGTCTCGTAATTGCGCCCGGCCGGATGGGCCACATGATAGATGCAGCCGCCGCGCGAGCGCCCGTTCCAGGTATCCACCAGATCGAACACCAGCGGGGTGTGCACCGGAATCGTGGGGTGCAGGCCCTCCGGCGGCTGCCACGCCTTATAACGCACGCCGCCGACGAAGGTGCCGTTGCGCCCGGTGGGGGTGAGCGGCACGCGGCGGCCGTTGCAGGAGAGCACGTAGCGGCCGGGCACGAAGCCCTCCACCTTCACCTGCACCCGCTCGACGGACGAATCCACATAGCGGACGGTGCCGCCGATGGCCCCCTCCTCGCCCAGCACATGCCAGGGCTCCAGCGCCTGACGCACCTCGATATCCACGCCCGCCCGCTGCACCTGGCCGAAGGCGGGGAAGCGGAACTCGAACTGCGCCTGGAACCACAGCGGGTCGAAATCGTAACCCGCCTCGCGCAGTTCCGAGAGCACGTCGAGGAAATCGGCCCAGCAATAATGCGGCAGCATGAAGCGGTCGTTGAGCTGCGTTCCCCAGCGCACGCAGCCGCCGGTGAGCGGCTTGCGCCACAAGGCGGCGATGAGCGCGCGCAGCAGCAGTTGCTGGGCCAGGCTCATGCGCCAATCCGGCGGCATCTCGAAGCAACGGAACTCCACCAGTCCCAGGCGCCCGGTGGGGCCGTCGGGCGAATAGAGCTTGTCGATGGAGATTTCGGTGCGGTGGGTGTTGCCGGTCACATCCATGAGGATGTTGCGCAGCAGCCGGTCCACCAGCCACGGCGGCGGCGCCATGTCTGTGCCGGGCATGGGGAATTTGGAGAGCGCGATCTCCAGTTCATACAGGCTGTCGTGGCGCGCCTCGTCGATGCGCGGGTGCTGCGAGGTCGGGCCGATGAACAGGCCGGAGAACAGATAGGACAGCGAGGGATGGCGCTGCCAGAACAGGATCAGGCTTTTCAGCAGGTCCGGCCGGCGCAGGAACGGGCTGTCAGCGGGGGTGGTGCCGCCCACCACCACATGATTGCCGCCGCCGGTTCCGGAATGGCGGCCGTCGATCATGAACTTCTCGGTGCCGAGGCGAGCAAGGCGCGCGTCCTCATACACCGCACGGGTCACCTCGACGCAGCCCTTCCAATCGGCGGAGGGATGGATGTTCACTTCCAGCACGCCGGGATCGGCCGCCACCTTGATGACTTCCAGGCGGTAATCGAACGGCGGCGGATAGCCCTCCAGATGCACCGGCATCTTCAGCTCGGCCGCCACCGCCTCGATGGCGGTCACGAGATCGAGGAAGGCTTCCAGCGTCTCCAGCGGCGGCAGGAAAATGCACAATTTGCCGTCGCGGGCCTCCACCGCCAGAGCGGTGCGCACAAAGAACGGGCCGATCTGCGGCGCGCTGGACATGTAGTCCTGCGCGATGCGCCGCGCCCGCTCGGCGGCAGGAATGACGCCGCTGGCACCGTCACGGCGATAGCTCTGGGCCATCTCATCGGGATCAGGCAAGGGCTCGCGCACCTCCAGCGGGTCCGCCGGCAAGGTGTGGGGATAGATGGTGGGCGCCAGGAACGGCAGCGAGGCCAGAGGCAAGCGGAAGCCGATGGGGCTGTCGCCGGGCACCAGGAACAAATGGCCGCGGCGGAATTCCCACAGTTCGCTCAGCCAGCCGCCACCGGCGGGGCCGGCCACATGCTGGAGCGGGAACACATAGCCGCGGGCGACGCCCAGGCCCTCCGAAAAGGCTCGCGCCATGGCCTGGCGGGCCACCGGGTCGTCGATGCGCGGATCGCCGGGCTCCAAATTCTCCGGCAGATTGGCTTCCTTGAGCAGGAAGTGGGCGATGTCCTCATAGGCCGGCAGAACGAAGCTTGGCGCGATGCCCAGACGCTCGGCCAGCGCCTTGCTGAACACTTCCGCATCGGCGGCGGTGGCCGTGTGGCTGCCGGTCTCGGTAGCGATGAGGCTGACGTCATTCCAGATCGGCTTGCCGTCCTTGCGCCAGAACAGGCCGAACGACCAGCGCGGCAGACTTTCGCCCGGATACCACTTGCCCTGGGCATAATGCAGCAAGCCACCGGGGGCGAAGCGCTTGTGCAGCCGGCGGATCATGTCGTCCGCGCGCACCCGCTTCTGCGGGCCGAGCGCCGCCGTGTTCCACTCCGGCGACTGATAGTCGTCGATGGACACGAAGGTGGGCTCGCCGCCCATGGTCAGGCGCACGTCATGGGCCTTGAGGTCCGCATCGACCTTCTCGCCCAAGGCGTCCAGGGCGGCCCAGCTCTCGTCCGAGAACGGCAGCGTCACCCGCGGGGCTTCGGCGACGCGGGTCACCTTCATGTCGAAGCCGAATTCCACTTCGGCGGGCTCAACCAGGCCCGTGATGGGGGCGGCGGAGCGATAATGGGGCGTTGCGGCCAGAGGGATATGGCCCTCGCCGGTCAAAAGGCCGGAGGTGGCATCCAGGCCGATCCAGCCGGCGCCGGGCAAATAAACCTCGGCCCAGGCATGCAGGTCGGTGAAGTCCACTTCCGTGCCCGAGGGGCCGTCCAGGGATTTCACATCGGGCTTGAGCTGGATCAGATAGCCGGAGACGAAGCGGGCGGCGAGACCGAGCCGGCGCAGCACCTGCACCAGCAGCCAGCCGCTGTCGCGGCAGGAACCGAGCGCGCTGGACAGGGTCTCGTCCGGCGTCTGCACGCCGGGCTCCATGCGGATGACATAGCCCACGTCGGCCTGGATCTTCTGGTTCAGCTCCACCAGGAAATCCACCATGCGCTTCTTTTCGCGCGGCACGCTCTCCACAAAGGCGTCCAGCAGCGGACCGCCGTCCTCCAGCTCCAGATAGGGCGTCAGCTCAACCTTCACCTCCGGCGCATAGACGAACGGGAAGTGCTCGGCATAGTCCTCAATGAAGAAGTCGAACGGATTGATGACCGACATGCTGGCCAGCAGATCCACCTCGATCTTGAACTGCGTGGTCTTCTCCGGAAACACCAGCCGGGCCTGCCAGTTGCCGAAGGGATCCTGCTGCCAATTGAGGAAGTGCTCCGCCGGGGAGACCTTCAGCGCATAAGCGGGAATGGCGGTGCGGGTGTGGGGGGCCGGGCGCAGCCGGATGATCTGCGGCCCCAGGGCCACCGGCTTGTCATAGGTATAGCTGGTAACGTGATGCAGGCTGGCAAGAATAGACATAGGGGATCACCGAGGTCGGCGGGCAGGCGTCGCCCAAGGTTAAACAAGGGGTTGCGACCGAGGAAGCGCGACTTTGCGGCGATCCGTGCCGCATTGTGAGGCAGAAAGACAATGGCGCCGCGCAATGCGCGGCGCCACAGGGATCATGCGGATGCCGGGTGGGCGTTCCCTTCGCCCTCGGGCTTGGGTCCGCCCTCGGCTTTCGGCTTGGCCTTCTTGAGGTGCTTTTCCTCGAACCGCTGGAGAACGGTGAAGAAGGACGGCACGAACAGCACTGCCAGGCAGGTGGAGGCCAGCATGCCGCTCACCACGGCGATGCCGATGGACTTGCGCGAATTGGCGCCGGCGCCGGTGGCGAACACCAAAGGCAGCACGCCGAGGATGAAGGCGAACGAGGTCATCAGGATCGGGCGGAACCGCAGGCGGGCCGCTTCCACCGCCGCCTCCATGATGTCCATGCCCTCCATGCGCTTCTCGCGGGCATATTCCACGATCAGGATCGCGTTCTTGGAGGCCAAGGCGATCAGCAGGATGAGGCCGATCTGGGTGTAGAGGTTATTCGACACCCCCAGCGCCAGCAGCGTGCCCACGGTGCCGAGCAGCGCCATGGGCACCGCCAGGATCACCGACATGGGCTGGATCCAGCTTTCATACTGGCCGGCCAGCACGAAATAGACCAGCAGGATGGCCAGCGCGAACACGAAGTACATCTGCGAGCCCACCGCCTTTTCCTGATAGGACATGGCGGTCCACTCGAAGCCCGTGCCCGGCGGCAGCGTCTGCGCGGCGATCTGCTCCATCAGCGACAGGGCCTCGCCGGAGGAGAAGCCAGGGCCGCTGGCGCCCACCACGGTGGCGGAGGGATAGAGATTGTAAAGCGAGATCAGGGGCGGACCCTGCATCTGCTTCACCTCGATCAGGGTTCCCAGCGGAACCATGTTGCCGTTGGGCGTGCGCACCTTGAGGTTCATCAGGTCCGCCGGGGTCACCCGCGATCCGGCATCGGCCTGGACATAGACCTGGAACACGTTGCCGAACTTGTTGATCTGGGTGACGTAGGTGGAGCCGACATAAGACGAGATGGTGGAGAATACCTGCCCCACGGTGACGCCGAGGGTCTCGGCCTTGATGCGGTTCACGTCCACCTGCAACTGCGGCGAGCCGGCGCGGAACGGCGTGCTGACATGGGTCAGGGCCGACTGGGCGCTGGCCTTGTCCACCATCGCATTGGTGATGCGCTCCAGCATGACATAGTCGAAATTGCCGCCGCGCAGCTGCGGCTGCATGGTGAAGCCCGAGGCGTTGCCGATGCCCTGAATGGCGGGCGGCACCAGCACGTTGGTCTTGGCCTCCTGGATGGAGCCGAGTTCCTTGGTCAAATTCTCATAGATCGAGAGCAGACCCTGGCCGGTGGTCTTGTAGCGGATCGACCAGTCATCGAGGGTGACATAGGCCACGCCGGCATTGGACAGAGTGGAGCTGTTGTCCAGCACCGAGATGCCGGTGATCGCCAGCACCGTCTTCACGCCTGGCACCTTGAGCGCCGCCTCGGTCACCTGCTCCATCACCTTCATGGTGCGATCGGTGGAGGAGGCATCGGGCAGCTGCGCCGCGATCATCACATAGCCCTGGTCCTCGATGGGCAGGAACGAGGTGGGCAGGCGAGTGAGCCCATAGCCGGCGATGCCGATCAGGATCAGCGCCACCACGCACATCAGGCCGGAATGGTGCACCATGGCGCTGATGAGCCCGGTGTATTTGTGCTCGCAGGCGTCATAGACCTTGTTGAAGCCGCGATAGAAGACATTGCGCTTCTCCGGCGGCACCGGCTTGCGCAGCCACAGGGCGCACTGGGT
>CALRNP020000246.1:0-8155 GCA_943369575.1 Azorhizobium sp. AG788
AAGTCCAGTCATGCTGCCGAAAGCCCCGAAGCGGGGGCATGGGGCAGCCAGCGGCTGGCAAGGAGGCGAGGAATGTCCGTGGATGATACGGCCCGCCGGCAAGCGATGATGGGCCTGTTCGCCCGCGCAACCGCCGAAGAATTGGACACCGCCGTGGACCGCTTCCGGCCTTTGCCGGCGATCCACGATCTGCGCCCCGCCGAGGTGGGCCTGGCCATGGTGCGCGGGCGCATCGGCGGCGACGGCGCCCCGTTCAATGCCGGGGAGGCCACCGTCACCCGCGCCGCCGTGCGCATCGAGGGCGGCGCCACCGGCGTCTCCTATCTCATCGGCCGCGATCCGGCCCGGGCACGCATGGCGGCGGTGCTGGATGCCTTGTGGCAGGACCCGGCGCTGAGCCCCCTGGTGGAGGATGCGCTCTCCCCGGTGCGCCAGCGGCTCGCCGCCGAAACCTTGGTGCAGCAGGAAAAGACCCAGGCCACCAAGGTCAATTTCTTCACCATGGTGCGAGGAGAAGACTGATGACGGCCCTGGCCTTAGGCTTCGCCGATCCCGTCCGCCAGTCCCAGTCAACCTTCAAGGCGATCATGTGGGCGCTGGCCCGTCCCGGCCGCCCCATGGCGCTGCCCACCACGCTCACCCCGCCGGCCCCGCTCTCCGCCGAACTGGCGGCGATCGCTCTGGCGTTGCTGGATTATGAGACGCCGTTCTGGCTCGACGCGCCCTTGTCCGCCAGCGCCGACGTGGCCGATTTCCTGCGCTTCCACACCGGCGCGCCTTTGGTGGGCGATCCCGCCGATGCGCGCTTCGCCTTCATCGCCGACCCCGCCCAATTGCCGGCGCTGGAGCGCTTCGCCCCCGGCGAGCCGGATTATCCGGACCGCTCCACCACCGTGGTGATGGGCATGGTGAGCTTCAGTGCCGCGCCCTTCACCCTGCACGGCCCCGGCATCAAGGACTGCGTGGGCTTCGGCGCTGCGCCGCTACCGGCGGATTTCGCCCAACGGCTGACCGCCAATCGCGCCCTGTTCCCGCTGGGCCTGGATTTCATCCTCACCGCCCCCGGTGCCGTGGCCGGCCTGCCCCGCTCCACGCGCATCGCCACGGAGGACTGAGCCCATGTATGTGGCTGTCAAAGGCGGCGAAACCGCCATCCGCAATGCCCACGCGCTCATGGCCGAGCAGCGGCGCGGCGATCCCGAAGTGCCGGAAATCGGCATCGACCAGATTTCCGAGCAGCTCACGCTGGCGGTCGACCGGGTGATGAGCGAAGGCTCACTCTATGATCGCTCGCTGGCCTCGCTCGCCATCAAGCAGGCGCGGGGCGATCTGATCGAGGCGATCTTCCTGGTGCGGGCGTTCCGCACCACGCTGCCGCGCTTCGGCTATTGCCAGCCGGTGGACACCGCCGCCATGACGGTGCGGCGGCGGATCTCCGCCACCTATAAGGACATGCCTGGCGGCCAGGTTCTGGGCCCCACCTTCGACTACACCCACCGCCTGCTCGACCCGAATCTGGCCACGCTCGCAGGCGCTCCCGGCCCGGAGCGCCCGGCCCCGGCGCGGGTGCCGGCGCCGGAGGACGAGGCCATGCCCCGCGTCACCGACCTGCTGGGCGACGAGGGCCTGATCGAAGCCGCGCCCACCGCCGATGGCGAGCCGGGCGACCTCACCCGCGAGCCTTTGAGCTTCCCTGCCGACCGCGCGCTGCGCCTGCAAAATCTGGCGCGGGGTGATGAGGGCTTCCTGCTGTCCCTGGGCTATTCCACCCAGCGCGGCTATGCCCGCACCCATCCCTTCGTGGGCGAAATCCGCTTCGGCGAGGTGGAGCTGGAGCTGTTCGTGGAGGAACTGGGCTTTGCGGTGCCGCTCGGCCCCATCTCGGTGACCGAATGCCAGATGGTGAACCAGTTCAAGGGCTCCGCCGACGTGCCGCCGAAATTCACCCGCGGCTATGGCTTCGTGTTCGGCCAGAGCGAGCGCAAGGCCATGTCCATGGCCCTGGTGGACCGGGCGCTGCGCTTCGCCGAGCTGGGCGAAGAAAAGAGCGCCCCGGCCCAGGACGAGGAATTCGTGCTCTCGCACTCGGACAATGTGCAGGCCACCGGCTTCGTGGAGCATCTGAAACTGCCCCATTACGTGGATTTCCAGGCCGAACTGGATCTGGTGCGCCGCATGCACGCCGAGCATGCCGAGGCCGCCACGCAGAAGGAGGCCGCGGAATGAACGCGCCAATGAATGCTCAGGCGATCACCAAGGCCGGCATGCCCGCCATCACCTACAATTTCGCCTATCTGGATGAGCAGACCAAACGGATGATCCGCCGGGCCATCCTCAAAGCCATCGCCATTCCCGGCTATCAGGTGCCGTTCGCCAGCCGCGAAATGCCCATGCCCTATGGCTGGGGCACCGGCGGCGTGCAGGTGACCGCCGCCATTCTCGGCCATGACGACGTGCTGAAAGTCATCGACCAGGGCTCGGACGACACCACCAATGCGGTGGCCATCCGCGGCTTCTTCGAGACCACGGCGGGGGTGGCCACCACCACCCGCACGGCGGATGCCACCATCATCCAGACCCGCCATCGCATCCCGGAAGCCCCGCTCAGCGACGATCAGGTGCTGGTCTATCAGGTGCCGATCCCCGAGCCGCTGCGCTTCCTGGAGCCGCGCGAGACCGAGACCCGCAAGCTGCATGGGCTGGCGGACTATGGCCTGATGCATGTGAAGCTCTATGAGGACATCGCCCATCACGGCCACATCGCCACCACCTATGCCTATCCGGTGGAAGTGGCCGGGCGCTATGTGATGGACCCCTCGCCCATCCCCAAGTTCGACAATCCCAAGATGGACGACAGCCCGGCGCTGCAATTGTTCGGCGCCGGACGCGAGAAGCGCATCTATGCCATCCCGCCGCACACCAAAGTGGTGCCGCTGGATTTCGAGGACCATCCGTTCAAGGTGCAGCACTTCGCCAAGCCCTGCGCCTTGTGCGGCGCGCACGGGGTCTATCTGGACGAGGTGGTGCTGGATGATCGCGGCGGGCGCATGTTCGTGTGCTCCGACACCGATTATTGCAACACCCGCCAGGAGCAAGGCCACACCGGCGAGATGAGCGCCTCGCCGTTGAAGGCATCTGCTGAGCAGACGACCAAAAGCGTGACGGAGCCGGCGGAATGAGCGCGCTCACCATCCGCCCCGCCACCGAGGCCGATCTGCCGGCGGTGCTCGGCCTCTATGCCCAGCCGGGCATGGATGACGGCGCCATGCTGCCCTTGGACGACGCCAAGGCACTGTTCGCCCGCTTCGCCCGCTATCCGGACTATGTGCTCTATGTGGCCGAACATGAGGCCGCTGTGGT
Source organism: Azorhizobium sp. AG788 (assembly GCA_943369575.1). Lineage (GTDB taxonomy): Bacteria > Pseudomonadota > Alphaproteobacteria > Rhizobiales > Xanthobacteraceae > Azorhizobium. Next base: position 3,361 of record CALRNP020000246.1, read on the forward strand.
GGGCACCTTCGCGCTGCTGGTGATGGACAATCTCGGCCACATGGGCGCCCCTTCCGCCATCGTCGAGGACGTGGTGGTGGACCCCGGCCAACAGGGCCTAGGCATCGGCGCGCAGATGATGCGCTTCGCCATGGCCAAGGCGGCGGAGAAGGGCTGCTACAAGCTGGTGCTGTCCTCCAACGCCAAGCGCGAGCGGGCACACGCCTTCTACGAGAAGCTGGGCTTTCGCCGCCATGGGGTCAGCATGCATGTGGATCTGACGCCCGAAGGCGCGGCGATGCCCGAGACGCGCGCCACCGAGGCCGCGCAATGACCGGCGCGGCGGAGCTTCTTGGCCGCACAGGCGTGCCGTCCCTTCTGGGTGGATCGTCATGCCCGGGCTTGTCCCGGGCATCCACGCGGATCGGCTTGGCGCATCATTTCCAGCCTCGCCCCATCGGCGCGGCGTGGATGGCCGGGACAAGCCCGGCCATGACGAGCCCGAAGGTGACGCCAGAAAGCCGACGGCGCTATCGCCATAGCGCAGATGCAATCGCCTCCCCCGCACGGGGGAAGGCAGGCCGTGCCGCCGCTCACAGGGCGATGGCCGCAACCCGTGCCATGGAGGCCGCCCGATGATCGATGACGCTCCGCTGCTGCGGGCCGAAGGCCTGACGCGCTATTATGGCCGGCGGCTCGGCTGCCGGGATGTGAATCTGGAGATCCACCCCGGCGAAGTGCTGGCCATCGTCGGTGAATCCGGCTCGGGCAAGTCGACGCTGCTGGGCCTGCTCTCCACCGAGCTGGCGCCCTCCGCCGGCTACGTCAGCTACCGCATGCGCGACGGCGAGATGCGCGATCTGGCCGGCCTCAGCGAGGGCGAGCGGCGCCTGCTGCTGCGCACCGATTGGGGCTTCGTGCGCCAGCATGCGGAACAGGGCCTGCGCATGGCGGTGTCCGCCGGCGGCAATGTGGGCGAGCGCCTAATGGCGGTGGGCTGGCGCAATTATGCCGGCATCCGCACCGAGGCCATCGATTGGCTCGGCCGGGTGGAAATCCAGGCCGACCGCATCGATGATGATCCGCGCACCTTCTCCGGCGGCATGCGTCAGCGGCTGCAGATCGCCCGCAACCTCGTGACCCAGCCGCGCCTGGTGTTCATGGACGAGCCCACCGGCGGCCTGGATGTCTCGGTGCAGGCGCGCCTCTTGGATCTTATCCGCTCGCTGGTGGCCGATCTCGGTCTCGCCGTCATCATCGTCACCCACGACCTGGCGGTCGCCCGCCTGCTCTCCCACCGCATCATGGTGATGAAGGAGGGGTTGGTGATCGAGCAAGGCCTTACTGATCAGGTGCTCGACGATCCGCGCGAGGCCTATACCCAGCTTCTCGTTTCCTCGGTGCTTGCCGCATGACCGCGCATCTTCACGCCCCCGACACACCGCCGCGCGTCCTCCCTGCCCCGCTCCTGCCCGCCGGCACCCTGCTGCGGGTGGAGGGGCTCGCCAAGGAATTCACCCTGCACCTGCGCGGCGGCACCCGCCTGCCGGTGGTGGATGGCGCCGCATTCGAAGTCCAGGCCGGCACCTGCGTCGCTTTGGGCGGGCCGTCCGGGGCCGGCAAAAGCTCCATCCTCAAGATGGTCTATGGCAACTATCGCACCGATGCTGGCGCCATCTGGCTGGCGGATGACGACGGCGCGGTGGATGTGGCCCAGGCCGCCCCGCGCCGCATGCTGGATCTGCGCCGCCGCCGCATCGGCTATGTGAGCCAGTTCCTGCGGGTGATCCCCCGCGTCTCGGCCCTCGACGTGGTGGCCGAGCCCTTGGCCGCCGAGGGCGTGCCGGCGGACACCGCCCGCGCCCGCGCCCAGGATCTGCTGGCCCGGCTCAATCTACCGGAGCGGCTGTGGGGCCTGCCGCCGGCCACCTTCTCCGGCGGCGAGCAGCAGCGGGTGAATGTGGCCCGCGGCTTCATCGCCAGCCAGCCGCTCTTGCTGCTGGACGAGCCCACCGCCTCGCTGGACGTCGTCAATCGCCAGGTGGTGATCGACCTCATCGGCGAGAAGAAGGCGCAGGGCACCGGCCTTCTCGGCATTTTCCACGACACCGACACCCGCGACGCCGTGGCCGACGTGGTGGTGGATGTCTCCACCTTCGCCGGCCGCCCGCAGTGACCTCAAGCCCGCACGGCGCCTAAGTGGTTCAAGGGGCGGATACGCCGCCCCGCGCCGCCGGCACCGCCGAACACCAGGAGCTTTCCCCATGACGAAGTCCGGCACCCCTGAGCTGGTGCTTGCCAATGCCCGCATCGTGCTCGCCGATGGCGAAGTGAGCGGCCATGTGCGCATCCAGGATGGCCGCATCACCGCCATCGATACCGGCGCGGTGCCTCCCGGTGCCGAGGATCTGGGGGGCGATTATCTGCTGCCGGGCCTGGTGGAACTGCACACCGATCATGTGGAAGGCCATCTGGCCCCCCGGCCCAAGGTGCGCTGGAACCCGCTCTCCGCCGTGCTGGCCCATGATGCGCAGATCGCCGCCTCCGGCATCACCACCGTGTTCGACTCGCTGCGGGTGTGGCCAGACAAGCGCGCGGTGGGCATGGATGGCGATGCCCCCATCCTGCTGGCGGCGCTCGATGAGGCCAAGGCCGCCGGCGTGCTGCGCGCCGACCATCTGGTGCATCTGCGCTGCGAGGTGGCCACCGACAGCGTGGTCGAGGATACGGCGGCGCTGCTGGAGAGCCACACCGTCCATTTGATTTCACTGATGGACCACACCCCCGGCCAGCGCCAGTTCTCCAGCACCGAACACTTCCGCTCCTATTACAAGAAGAAGAGCGGCATCAGCGACGAAGAACTGGACGTCATCGTCGCCACCCGCATGGACTATCACACCCGCTATTCCCGCCCGAACCGCGAGGGCCTGGTGGCGCTGGCGCATCCGCGCGGCATCGTGTTGGCGAGCCATGACGACGCCACGCCGGAGCATGTGGCGGAAGCCATTGGCGATGGCCTCGCCATCGCCGAATTCCCCACCACGGTGGAAGCCGCCCGCCTCTCCCATGACGCCGGCATCCGCGTGTTGATGGGCGCGCCCAATCTGGTGCGCGGCGGCTCGCACACCGGCAATGCGGCAGCCGAAGAACTGGCGCGCCTGGGCCTCTTGGACATCCTGTCCTCGGACTATGTGCCCGCCAGCCTGCTGTGGGCGCCGTTCGATCTGGTGCGCCGGGTGCCCTCCATCTCGCTGGCGCAGGCGGTGCGGATGGTGACCAAGAATCCCGCCGATGCCGCCAAGCTGGAGGATCGCGGCGAGATCGCGCTCGCCAAGCGGGCCGATCTGGTGCGCGTGGCCATGGCCGGCGACATTCCGGTGGCCCGCGCGGTGTGGCGCGAGGGGCAGCGGGTGGCATGAGCGGCGTTGATCCGACGCCTCCCGATCCGGCGCACCCTGATCCAGCCCCCCTGGGCCCCGGCGCATTGGTGCTGGTGGTGGGGCCGTCGGGGGCCGGCAAGGACACGCTGATGGCCGCCGCCCAGGCCCTGTTGGCGGGGCGCACGGACATCCACATGGCCCGCCGCCGCGTCACCCGCACCGACACCACGGGCGAGGACCATACCCCTATGGATCCCGCCACCTTCGCAGCGGAATTGGCGGCGGGGCGCTATCCCCTCGCCTGGCAGGCCCATGGCCTGTCCTATGCGCTGGGGCAGGAGGTGGCGGACGCCATCCGGGCCGGCCAGACCGTGATGGCCAATGGCTCGCGCGCCACCTTGCCGGAGGCGCGGCGGCGCTTTGCCCGTCCCTATGTGGTGCTGGTGACCGCCCCGCCGCACGTGCTGGCCGCTCGCCTGGCGGCGCGCGGGCGCGAGGCTGTCGCCGACATCGAGGCGCGTCTGCGGCGCTTGCCGGCGGTCGATGTGCAGCCGGATCTGGTGATCGAGAATATCGGCGCGGTGGCCGACGGCGCTGCCCGCCTGGCGGCCTTCATCGGCGCGGTCAGCACGCCAGCATAGGCGGGCCGGACAGGCGCCTGAAAACGACACAGGGGGCATGCCCCCCGGCAGCCCCCTGTTCTGTCGTGTCGCGTATCGCCGGGAAAAGACCGGCTAGCGGCCGGGCTACTGCCGGTAGTGCTGGATGCGCGTGGTGCGCAGGCCCGGCAGGCCGTGCTGCTCGATGGAGGCCTGCCACGACAGGAACTCATCCACCGTGAGCGTATAGCGCTTGCACGCATCCTCCAGGCTGATGAGACCGCCGCGCACGGCCGCCACCACTTCCGCCTTGCGGCGGATCACCCAGCGACGGGTGTCCGGGGGCGGAAGATCCGCAATGGTCAGTGGACTTCCGTCCGGCCCGATCACGTATTTTGCTCTGGGCCGATAGGCATCGGTCATCGTTACGCTCACCCGTTACTACCCCACTCGTAACGGAACCGTCGCAGAGGCCGATGAATATTTCCCTAAAAGACAAATGGAATATGTTATTTACTTGTCTTAACAGAAGCTGAAATGACAGAGCAAAACAGAGCTATTTAAGAAAGTCGCAAGAAACAGCTTAAGGCTGCATGCGCGGTTGCAGAGCGGGCGGGCATATCTTCCTTAAGGAATTTTGCTCATGCGCCCCGGCCGGCGAAACCGCCCCCACACGGCCATACCGCCGACGGCGCCGGAACGCTCAAATCCAGCACGCGCAAGGTTTTGGCTGCGGCGGGAGCGATCGGCCAAGGGAGCGGATGCCCAGGCAAAGGCCGCACCGCGCACCCGCGCCCTTGGCGTGCGTGGGCGAATAAGGCCAGCGGCAGCGCACAG